>NZ_JBICVM010000011.1:0-140319 GCF_043199095.1 Streptomyces sp. NPDC048650
TCCTCCACACCTACAACCACCACCGCTGCCACACCGCACTCAACGGCCAACCACCCATCACCCGCGTGAACAACCCTCCGGGTCAATACACCTAGGAGTGCGAACTGCCGCCCGCGTACGGGTTCCCCGGCGGCTGCCCGTATGCCGGCGGCCGGCCGCCGTGCCGCTGGGGCGGGACGGCGCCCGGCCGCGCCGGTCGGTGGGCCGTCCCCGGGTGGTCCCGCAGCCGGATGCCGTGGAGGCGGCGCAGCCGGCGCATCTCCAGCAGGGCGATCGCGGTGACCAGCACCGGCGCCCCGAGGACGAAGACCACCCCCAGCCGCAGACCGAGACCGCGCAGATCGCCGGTCACCAGGTCCGGGACGGCCATCAGCCAGGACGCGACGGAGGCGAGGACGGGCGGCAGTGCGCGGTGGATGGCCGCGGTACCGAAGAAGTTGCCGTTGATCCGGATCCCCGCGGCACCTACGAACCACATCAGCCACAGGACCACCGGCACGAGCGGCAGGAGGTGCGATTGGCCCCAGGCGTACATGAGCAGCAGGGTTCCCACCGCCGCGCCGATGAAGAACAACAGCAGCCACAACGAACCCAGCAGCCGTGGTCGCAGCGGCCGCAACGGCCCGCCGCGGCGCCAGACCAGGAGCATCACCCCGACGGTCAGCGGCGCGACGAGCAGCAGGACCCCGCAGGCGACCACGAGGTTCTCCAGGATCCGGGTGAACGCGAAGTCGTGGGCGACGAAGGTGTAGACGCCCGCCGCCACCATCAGCCCGGCGATGATGCGAAGGCGCTTGAGCCGCTCCACGAGCGGGTCGTCCACCTCCGGTATCCAGCCCGGCTGGAACACCCACCAGGCCGCGTGCTGCGGCCACACCAGGCTCGTGCCCGGCCGTGTCTCGCCACCGGCACCGCCCCTGGCCCGGACCATCGCCCCACTCCCCCGAACGTGTCCCCACTCATGATCGTCCGGGGGATCCTATGCGACGGCGGTCAACGCCCGCGCAGCTCCCGGTACTTGGCCACCAGGCCCGCCGTGGAAGCGTCCAGGCCCGGCACCTCGGCGCCCTCCGTCAACGCGGGCTCCACACGCTTGGCGAGCACCTTGCCCAGCTCCACGCCCCACTGGTCGAAGGAGTCGATGTTCCAGACCGCGCCCTGGACGAACACCTTGTGCTCGTAGAGCGCGATCAACTGGCCCAGCACCGACGGGCTGAGCTCCTTGGCCAGGATCGTGGTGGTGGGGCGGTTGCCCTTGAAGGTCTTGTGCGGCACCAGTTCCTCGGCCACTCCCTCGGCGCGCACCTCCTCGGGCGTCTTGCCGAACGCGAGGGCCTGGCCCTGCGCGAAGAGGTTGGCCATCAGCAGGTCGTGCTGGGCGACCAGGCCCGGCAGGAGATCGGCGACCGGCTCCGCGAAGCCGATGAAGTCGGCCGGGATCATCTTCGTGCCCTGGTGGAGCAGTTGGTAGTAGGCGTGCTGGCCGTTCGTGCCGGGCGTGCCCCACACGACGGGGCCCGTCTGCCAGCCGACCGGATCGCCCTGGCGGTCCACCGACTTGCCGTTGGACTCCATGTCCAGTTGCTGGAGATAGGCGGTGAACCGGGAGAGATAGTGGCTGTAGGGCAGCACCGCATGCGACTGGGCGTCGAAGAAGTTGCCGTACCAGATGCCCAGCAGGCCCATCAGCAGCGGGGCGTTCTCCGCCGGCGAGGCGGAGCGGAAGTGCTCGTCGACGAGGTGGAAGCCGGCCAGCATCTCGCGGAAGTGCTCCGGACCGATCGCGACCATCAGCGAGAGGCCGATCGCCGAGTCGAAGGAGTAGCGGCCGCCGACCCAGTCCCAGAACTCGAACATGTTGTCCGGGTTGATGCCGAACTCCGTGACCTTCTCGGCGTTGGTCGACAGCGCCACGAAGTGCTGGGCGACGGCGTCGGCACCCGCGCCGAGCCCGGTCAGCAGCCAGTCGCGGGCCGAGGTGGCGTTGGTGAGGGTCTCGATGGTGGTGAACGTCTTGGACGCGATGACGAACAGCGTCTCGGCCGGGTCCAGGTCCCGCAGCGCCTCGTGCAGATCGGCGCCGTCCACATTGGACACGAAGCGGAACTGCATGTCCCGGTGGGTGTAGGCGCGCAGCGCCTCGAACGCCATCGCCGGACCCAGGTCGGAACCGCCGATGCCGATGTTGACGACCGTCTTGATACGGCGGCCGGTGTGGCCCTTCCAGTCTCCGGAGCGGACCCGGTCGGCGAAGGTGCCCATCCTCGTCAGGACGTGGTGCACTCCGGGGACGACGTTCTCGCCGTCGCTCCTGACGACCGCCGAGGCGGGCGCGCGCAGCGCGGTGTGCAGCACGGCACGTCCCTCGGTGACGTTGATCTTCTCACCGCGGAACATCGCGTCCCGCAGCTCGGCGATCCCCGTCGCCTCGGCCAGTTCGCGCAGCAGCCGCAGCGTCTCGTCGGTGACCAGGTGCTTGGAGTAGTCCAGGTGCAGATCGCCGACCTGAAGGGTGTAGCGCCGGGCGCGCTCCGGGTCACGGTCGAACAACTCCCGCAGATGCACCTCCCCGAGCTGCTCGCGGTGCTTGCTCAACGCGGTCCACTCAGGCATCTGGTCGAGCCTGCTGCGGCTTTCGGCGTTCATCTCGGACATCAGCCTTCTTCGTCTCGTACCGGCACCCCGCCGGCTCCCAACCTAATTGATCAGGGCGCGGTATGAGGTATCTGTCCGCTGTCGGAAGGCGAGCTGTCGGCAGCGTTGCGTACGGGTATCAGCACGGCCGCGCCCAGCCCGAGCAGCCCGGCGGTCAGCAGGGCGGGGGTGCGGGGGCCGCACGCCGCGGCGGCCGCACCGCCGAGCAGCGCTCCCAGCGGGGTGCCGGCGACGGAGACGGTACGGAACGCGGCGCCGATCCGGCCGATCATGCCGGCGGGGCTGCGCTGTTGCACGACCGTGGTCTCCAGAACGCTCCACACCATGCTCGCGAAGCCGAACACCGCGAGCGAGGCGACGGCCGGCCACAGCGACCGCAGCGTCCCGAGGGCCACCAGCACAGCCGCCTGCAGCAGACCGGCGAGGAGCAGGGTGCGGGCCTGGCCGCCGAGCGCGGCGACCACCCGCGCGGCGAACAGCCCGCCCAGCACCATCCCGATGCCGTAGCCGGTCGTCACCGCCGCATAGCCGAAGTCCCCGGCGCGCAGCCAGTCCTTGACCACCACCACGAGAGTGGCGATCAGCGCGCCGATGCCGATGTTGCCCAGCGCCACCGACAGGCTGAAGGCGCGCAGCACCCGGTCACGCCACAACGCCCGGGTGCCGTCGACGATTTCGCGCCGCAGGGTGCGTCCGGAGCCGGCCGGCGGGCGGGCCTGCGGGGTGGTGCGCAGCGAGGCGACAAGGACGGCGGCGACGACGTACGTGGCGGCGTCGGCCAGGAACGGCACCGCGGCCCCCAGCGCGATGAGCGCCGGCGCCAACGGCCCCCCGACGAACCGGCCCAGTACCTGCTGCCCGGTCAACAGCCGGGCGTTGGCGGCCGCCAACGCCTCCTTGGGCACCACCACGGGCAACAGCGCCGTGGCGGCGTTGTCGAAGAGGGTCTGGAGCGTGGTGAGCGTGCAGGCCAACACGATCAGCAGGCCGATGCTCGCCCCGCCCAGCGCCACCACCAGCGCGAAGACCGCCGTCAGCAGCCCGCGCAGCAGATCCACCGCCCACATCGCCCGCCGCTGGTCCACCCGGTCGGCGACCGCGCCGCCCAGCAGCCCGAAGCACAGCCAGGGCAGGAATTCGCAGGCGGTGACGAGCGAGATCTGCACCGGCGAACGCGTCAGGTCGTAGGCCAGCAGCGGCAGGGCCGTACCACGCAGCGCGTCACCGAAGCGGGAGACCGCCGCCGCGCTCCACAGCCGCCCGAACCCGCCCCGCCAGTCCGGCACGCCGATACCCCGCGCACCGCTCACCGCCGCCCCCGACATCGCCGCCCCCGTCCCGCGTTCCCTCCCGTACGAGAACGGTAGGGGCGACCACTGACAACGGGCCTCGGTCAGCTGCCCCATCCGCTGCCTCAGACGCGCAGCGGCCCGGCCGGAGGGTGTCCCTCCGGCCGGGCCGGGCAGTGTTCTTCGGAAGGCTCAGATCTCGCCGCGGAGCTTGGCCAGCGCCTCCGCGAGAATCGCCTCGCCGTCGGCGTCGCTGCGGCGCTCCCGGACATAGGCGAGGTGGGTCTTGTACGGCTCGGTGCGCGGCGGGTCCGGCGGGCTGTCCCGGTCCTTGCCGGCCGGGAATCCACAGCGGGGGCAGTCCCAGGTGTCCGGCACCTGTGCGTCGCCGGCGAAGCTGGGCTGCGTCTCGTGCCCGTTGGAGCACCAGAAGGAGATGCGGGTGCGCGGCGCGGACTCGCCGCGCTCGGCCTCCCCCATCGGCCCCGCCCCGACCCGACTTCCTCGGATCGCGTTGCCACTTGCCACGGTCGTAACTCCCTGCGTAATGGTGCTGCCAAGCATCTCTCAGAGCAGCTGCGCTGCGGGCGCTCCAGTCTACGTAAGGCCCAACGCGCGTCCAGTGACTGGAGTTACACCCCGCCCAAGGACGCCGCCCTCATGATAGGCCGCGCCTCCGACGGTATGTCAGTTACCGAGCTTCATCAGAATGCCGAGGACCACGATGCACGCGAACCACAGCAGACCGATCACGACGGTGATGCGGTCGAGGTTGCGCTCGGCGACCGAGGAGCCACCCACCGAGGACTGCATACCACCACCGAACATGTCGGACAGGCCGCCGCCCTTCCCCTTGTGCATGAGCACCAGCATCATCAGCAGCACGCTGAAGACGATGAGGGCGATCGAGAACCCGATGACCACGGCTGGACCAACTCTCTGGGACTGGTTGAAATGGTGCGGGGCCGGGTGGCGCGATGAACGCCGGACCCGGCCCCGACAGAGTACGACGGGCCGGGCCCGTCGTCATAGCTGCTACTGGTCGCGGAAGCGGACGATCTTCACAAACTCGTCCGCGTCCAGCGCCGCGCCGCCGATCAGCGCGCCGTCGACATCCGGCTGTGCCATGATCGCCGCGACGTTGCCGGACTTGACCGAGCCGCCGTACTGGATGCGGACCTTGTCGGCCAGCTCCTGGCTGTAGAGCTCGGCGAGGCGGCCGCGGATCGCACCGCAGACCTCCTGCGCGTCCTCGGGGGTGGCGACCTCGCCGGTGCCGATGGCCCACACCGGCTCGTAGGCGATCACGATGGTCTCGGCCTGCTCGGCCGGGACGTCCAGCAGGCCGCCGTCGACCTGGGCGAGGGTGTGCGCGACCTGGTTGCCGGCCTTGCGCACGTCCAGGCCCTCACCGACGCACAGGATCGGGGTGAGGCCGTGCTTGAAGGCGGCCTTGACCTTGGCGTTGCAGATCTCTTCGTTCTCGCCGTGGTACTGGCGGCGCTCGCTGTGCCCGACGGTCACGAAGGTGCACTTGAGCTTGGCCAGCATGGCACCGGAGATCTCGCCGGTGAACGCGCCGGCGTCGTGCGCCGAGATGTCCTGGGCGCCGTACTTGATCTTGAGCTTGTCGCCGTCGACCAGGGTCTGCACCGACCGCAGGTCGGTGAAGGGCGGCAGGACGGCGACCTCCACGGCGTCGAAGTCCTTGTCGGCGAGCGCGAAGGCGAGCTTCTGGACGTGGGCGATGGCCTCGAGGTGGTTGAGGTTCATCTTCCAGTTGCCCGCCATCAGCGGAGTGCGGTCAGTCACGTTGTTCAGTCCTCCAGAGCGGCGAGGCCGGGGAGCGTCTTGCCCTCGAGGTATTCGAGGCTGGCGCCGCCACCGGTCGAAATGTGGCCAAAAGCGTTCTCGTCGAAGCCGAGCAGCCGGACCGCCGCGGCGCTGTCGCCACCGCCGACGACCGTGAAGGCCGACGAGTCCAGCAGCCCCTGGGCGACGGCCTTGGTGCCACCGGCGTAGTCGGGGTGCTCGAACACGCCCATCGGACCGTTCCAGAAGACGGTGCCGGCGTCGGCGACCTTCGCGGCGTAGAGCTCGCGGGTCTTGGGGCCGATGTCCAGGCCCTCCTGGTCGGCCGGGATGGCGTCCGCGGCGACGGTCGTGGGGTTGGCCGGGGCCTTGGTCTTCAGATCCGGGAATTCGGCCGAAACCAGTACGTCGACGGGAAGGACGAACTCCACGCCGCGCTTCTCGGCCCGCGCCAGGTACTCCAGGCACACCGGGACCTGGTCCTCCTGCAGCAGCGAGATGCCCACCTCGTGGCCCTTGGCCTTGAGGAAGGTGTATGCCATGCCGCCGCCGACCAGGATGCGGTCCGCCTTCTCCAACAGCTGGTCGATCACGGCGAGCTTGTCGGAGACCTTGGCGCCGCCGAGCGCGACCACGTAGGGACGCTTGACGTCCTCCGTGAGCTTCTTCAGGACGCCGACCTCGGTGGCGATCAGGTCGCCGGCGGCGTGCGGCAGGCGCGCGGGCAGGTCGTAGACGGAGGCGTGCTTGCGGTGCACGGCCCCGAAGCCGTCGCCCACATACAGGTCCGCGAGGGCGGCGAGCTGGTCGGCGAAGGCGCCGCGCTCGGCGTCGTCCTTGCTGGTCTCGCCCGCGTTGAAGCGGAGGTTCTCCAGCACGGCCACCTGGCCGTCGGCCAGGTCCGCGGCCACGGCCCGGGCGGACTCACCGACCGTGTCGGTCGCGAAGGCGACGTCCTGTCCGAGGATCTCGCCCAGCCGTGCGGCCGCGGGGGCCAGCGAGAACGCCGGGTCCGGGGCGCCCTTGGGACGGCCCAGGTGAGAGGCGACGATCACCTTGGCGCCACGTTCGGTGAGCTTGGCGATCGTCGGGGCGACGGCGCGGATCCGGCCGTCGTCGGTGATGGTGGTGCCGTCCAGCGGCACGTTCAGGTCGGCGCGGACGAAGACCCGCTTACCGGCTACCTGGAGGTCGTCGATCGTCTTCATGAGGAGTGACTCCATCACATGGGTCGGTCGGTCGCGGAACGGGGCCCGTACGACGCCTCATCGCGTCGCACGAGCCCCGTCCCCACATCTCGGTGTCTCGGGTGTCAACCAGAGATCAGAGCTGGCCGCCGACGAAGGTGGTCAGGTCCACCAGGCGGTTGGAGTAGCCCCACTCGTTGTCGTACCAGCCGACGACCTTGACCTGCTTGCCCTGCGACATCGTCAGGGAGGAGTCGAAGGTGCAGGAGGCCGGGAAGTTCACGATGTCCGAGGAGACGATCGGGTCCTCGGTGTACTCGAGAATGCCCTTGAGCTGACCCTCGGCGGCCTTCTGGAAGGCCGTGTTGATCTCGTCCTTGGTGACCTCGCGGTCGAGCTCCAGGACCAGGTCGGTGACCGAACCGGTGGGCACGGGCACGCGCATCGCGATGCCGTCCAGCTTGCCCTTGAGCTGCGGGAGGACCAGGGCGGTGGCCTTGGCGGCACCGGTCGAGGTCGGGATGATGTTCTCCGCGGCGGCGCGGGCGCGACGCAGGTCGCTGTGCGGGAAGTCCAGGATGCGCTGGTCGTTGGTGTACGCGTGGACCGTGGTCATCAGGCCCTTGACGATGCCGAAGTTCTCGTCGAGCACCTTCGCCATCGGCGCCACACAGTTGGTGGTGCAGGAGGCGTTGGAGATGACGTGGTGGTGGGCCGCGTCGTACTTGTCCTGGTTGACGCCCATCACGATCGTGATGTCCTCGTCCTTGGCGGGCGCGGAGATCAGGACCTTCTTGGCGCCGGCCCGGATGTGCTTCTCGGCGTCGGCCTTCTTGGTGAAGATGCCGGTCGACTCGATGACGATGTCGGCGCCGAGCTCGGCCCACGGCAGGTTGGCCGGGTCGCGCTCGGCCATCGTCTTGAAGGTCTGGTTGCCGACCGTGATGCTGTCGTCGGTGTGGCTGACGGCCTGCTTGAGACGACCCAGGATGGTGTCGTACTTGAGCAGGTGGACCAGGGTGGCGTTGTCGGTCAGGTCGTTGACACCGACGATCTCGATGTCCGCACCCTGCTCCAGGAGCGCGCGGAAGTAGTTACGACCAATGCGGCCGAATCCGTTGATGCCTACGCGGATCGTCACGAACCGATCTCCTCGTTGGTACGCCGGCGCAGTTACCGGCGAGCTGTATGGGATGTCCCCGACCGCCTCCGACCCTACCCCCTGCACGAGACGTACGTGACATTGACATCGGCGGCCAAAGATGCTCAAGTGAGCGCCCTTCAGCCCCTCTGACGTCCGTCTCTCCGCACCCCGTCACCGCGTCCGCATGCAGAGGCGCCCCCGGTGCCCAGTGCGGGCGCCGGGGGCGCGTACGGAGAAGGATCGGCTCCGGTTTCAGCCGACCATGCCTTCGGCGAGCTCCTCGGTGAGGGTGGACTCGGTGCCGGGGATGCCGAGGTCCTGGGCGCGCTTGTCGGCCATCGCCAGCAGCCGGCGGATCCGGCCGGCGACGGCGTCCTTGGTCAGCGGCGGATCGGCGAGGGCCCCCAACTCCTCCAGGGACGCCTGCTTGTGCTCCATGCGCAGCCGGCCGGCCGCCGCGAGGTGTTCGGGGACCTCCTCGCCGAGGATCTCCAGAGCCCGCTGGACCCGGGCGCCCGCGGCGACCGCGGCGCGCGCCGACCGGCGGAGGTTGGCGTCGTCGAAGTTGGCCAGGCGATTGGCGGTGGCGCGGACCTCGCGGCGCATCCGCCGCTCCTCCCACGCGAGTACCGACTCATGGGCGCCGAGCCGCGTCAGCAGCGCGCCGATGGCGTCACCGTCACGGACGACGACGCGGTCCACGCCACGCACCTCTCGGGCCTTGGCGCCGATGCCCAGCCGGCGGGCGGCGCCGACCAGGGCGAGCGCCGCCTCGGGCCCGGGACAGGTCACTTCCAGGGACGAGGAACGGCCGGGCTCGGTCAGCGAGCCGTGCGCCAGGAACGCACCTCGCCAGGCCGCCTCGGCGTCACACGTAGCCCCGGAGACCACCTGCGGGGGCAGGCCGCGGATGGGACGGCCGCGGCCGTCCACCAGGCCCGTCTGCCGCGCCAGCTGATCGCCACCGGCCACCACCCGGACCACGTAGCGGCTGCCGCGCCGCAGGCCGCCGGGGGCCATCACCACCAGGTCGGAGGAGTGCCCGAAGATCTCCAGGATGTCCTTGCGCAGCCGCCGGGCAGCGATGCCCGTGTCCAGCTCCGCCTCGATCACAATGCGTCCGCTGACCAGGTGCAGACCACCCGCGAACCGCAGGATCGACGAGACCTCCGACTTCCGGCAGCAGGTCCGGGTGACGGGGAGCCGGGAGATTTCATCCTTCACCGCAGCCGTCATCGCCATGGGCCGATCCTTCCATGCATCCGAAAAATACGGTCGTACGCGGCTGCCAGCAGCTCCGGGTCGTGCCGGTCCGGGGCCGGTCCGGCACTCGGCCGGATGTCGTCTCCTTGTGCGGCGACCGCAGCCAGCTCGACCTCGCTGCCCACCAGCTGCTTGGCGGCAACCGTCAGACCTTCGATGTCGGGCACGGCGGCCTTGTCGGCCAGCACCACGTCGAAGGCGAGTTTAGGGGCGTGTCGGGCCAAAACCTCCAAATGACGCTGCGGTGAGAAGCCATCGGTTTCGCCCGGTTGGGGAGCAAGGTTGAGCGAAAGGACCTTTCGGGCCTTGGTCTCCTCCAGGGCTTCGCGCAGTTCCGGCACCAGCAGATGCGGGATCACGGACGAGAACCAGGACCCGGGGCCCAGAACCACCCAGTCGGCGTCACGCACCGCGGCGACCGCCTCGGGCACGGCGGGCGGGTCCTCGGGGACCACGTGGACGGACTGCACCTCGCCGCGGGTGAGCGCGACGGTGGCCTGGCCGCGGACCGTGGAGAGCTCTTCGGGGCGGGCCGGGTCGTGCCCCCTGACCTGGGCCTGGAGCTCCAGCGGCACCGCCGACATGGGCAGCACCCGGCCGTGCGCGCCGAGCAGCTTGCCGACCAGGTCGAGGGCCTGGACGTGGTCGCCGAGCTGTTCCCACAGGGCGACGATCAGCAGATTGCCGACCGCGTGGTCGTGCAGCTCGCCCTCGGACTGGAAGCGGTGCTGGATGACCCGCGCCCAGGTCTGGCCCCAGTCGTCGTCGCCGCACAGCGCGGCCAGCGCCTTGCGCAGGTCGCCGGGCGGCAGCACACCGAGCTCGTCACGGAGCCGACCGCTGGAGCCGCCGTCGTCGGCGACGGTGACCACGGCCGTCAGGTCGCCGGTGATCCGGCGCAGCGCCGTCAGCGACGCGGACAGGCCCATGCCGCCGCCGAGTGCCACCACCTTGGGAGTGGCGCCCTTGGTGGCGCGGCCGCTGGGGACGAACCTGCGGACCCGGCGCAGCCGCGGCGTTCGGCCACTCATTCGCGCCCCATGTCCCGGTGGACGACGACGGTCTCGACCCCTTCGGTCACCAGGCGGCGGGCGAGCTTCTCGGACATCGCCACGCTGCGGTGCTTGCCGCCCGTGCAGCCGACGGCGATGGTCACATAGCGCTTGCCCTCACGGCGGTAGCCCTCGGCGACGATGCGCAGCAGCTCGGCGTAACCGTCCAGGAACTCCTTGGTGCCGGGCTGGCTGAAGACGTAGTCGGAGACCTCGTCGTTCAGGCCGGTGAAGGGGCGCAGCTCGGGGACCCAGTGCGGGTTGGGGATGAAGCGGCAGTCGATGACCATGTCGGCGTCGACCGGCAGGCCGTACTTGAAGCCGAAGGACATCACCGTCGCGCGCAGCTCGGGGGCCTCCTCGCCGGCGAACTGGGCGTCCAGCTTGGCGCGCAGCTCATGGACGTTGAGGCTGGAGGTGTCGATCACCAGATCGGCGTCGCCGCGGAGTTCACGCAGCAGATCGCGCTCGGCGACGATGCCGTCGACGATCCGGCCGTCGCCCTGGAGGGGGTGCGGGCGGCGCACCGACTCGAAGCGGCGGACCAGCGCCTCGTCGGAGGACTCGAGGAAGACGATGCGGCGCTTGACGTTCTGCGCGTCGAGCGTGGCCAGGGACTCCTTGAGATTGGCGAAGAAGCGGCGGCCGCGGACGTCGACGACGACGGCGATCTTGCCGACGTTGCCCTGCGAGCGGGCGCCCAGCTCGACCATCGGCGGGATCAACTCGGGCGGGATGTTGTCCACGACGAACCAGCCGAGGTCCTCCAGGCACTTGGCGGCCGTGCTGCGGCCCGCGCCCGACATGCCGGAGATGATCACCAGCTCGGGGATCGCGGCGCTCTCGCCCTGGTCGGTCGTGCCCGTACTCACCTGTGCACCGTCTCTCTCGGTTTCCTGCGCTTCGTGCGGTGTGCTCATCGGTCCTGCCCCCGTTCTGCTGACAACGTGGCCGAGGGGGCCCCGTCATCTTCAATGATCTCTCCTGTGGCGGTGTTCACCGCGGGGGCGGACGGTGCCGCCCCGGCCAGCGCCGCCGCGACCGTCTCCGCGGTCTTGCGGCCGACGCCCGGGACCTCGCAGATCTCGTCGACGGTGGCGGCCCGCAGTCTCTTGAGCGAACCGAAGTGTTTGAGCAGGGCCTGGCGGCGGGTCCCGCCCAGGCCGGCGACGGCGTCGAGCGGGGAGGACTTCAGCCGCTTGGTGCGCTTGCTGCGCTGGTAGCCGAGGGCGAAGCGGTGGGCTTCGTCACGGACGCGCTGGAGGAGGTAGAGGCCCTCGCTGCTGCGCGGCAGCACCACCGGGTCGTCGTCATCGGGCAGCCAGACCTCCTCCAGGCGCTTTGCCAGGCCGCAGACGGCGACATCGTCGATGCCGAGCTCGTCCAGGGCGCGGCGGGCGGCCGCCACCTGGGGGGCGCCGCCGTCGACGACCACCAGCTGGGGTGGATAGGCGAACCGCTTGGGGCGCCCTTCCTCGTCCGTGGGGCGGCCGCCCATCGCGTCGGGGGTGCCGTTGTCCTCGACCGTGGCGTCGGTGGGCGGCTCCTCCGTCCACTCGCCGGACTTCTGTTTCTCCTGCAGATAGCGCTTGAAGCGGCGGCCGATGACCTCGTGCATGGACCGGACATCGTCCTGCCCCTCGAAGGTCTTGATCTGGAAGCGGCGGTATTCGCTCTTCCGGGCGAGGCCGTCCTCGAACACCACCATGGAGGCGACGACGTCCTCGCCCTGGAGGTGGGAGATGTCGAAGCACTCGATGCGCAGCGGGACCGTGTCCAGGCCGAGGGCCCGGGCGATCTCCTCCAGGGCGCGGGAGCGGGTGGTCAGGTCCGAGGCGCGCCTGGTCTTGTGCAGGCCCAGCGCCTGCTGGGCGTTGCGCTGGACCGTGGCCATCAGGTCCTTCTTGTCGCCGCGCTGCGGGATGCGCAGCGAGACCTGGGAGCCGCGGCGGCCGGACAGCCACTGCTGAACCGGTTCCTCGGGCTCGGGCAGCGCCGGGACCAGGACCTCCTTGGGGACGGCGTCGCCCCGCTCCTCGCCGTAGAGCTGTTGCAGGGCGAGCTCGACGAGCCCGGCGGTGGTGACGGCCTCCACCTTGTCGGTGACCCAGCCCCGCTGGCCGCGCACCCGGCCCCCGCGGACGTGGAAGATCTGGACGGCGGCCTCGAGTTCGTCCTCCGCGACGGCGATCAGATCGGCGTCCGTGGCGTCCGCGAGCACCACGGCGCTCTTCTCCATCGCCCGCTTGAGCGCGCCTATGTCGTCCCGCAGCCGGGCGGCGCGTTCGTACTCCAACTCCTCCGCCGCGTCCTGCATCAGCCGCTCCAGACGGCGGATGTACGCGCCGGTGCGGCCGGCCATGAAGTCGCAGAACTCCTCGGCGAGTTCGCGGTGCTCCTCGGCGGAGATGCGCCCCACGCAGGGGGCCGAGCACTTGCCGATGTAGCCGAGCAGGCAGGGACGGCCGATCTGGGCGGAGCGCTTGAAGACACCGGCGGAGCACGTACGCACCGGGAAGACGCGCAGCATCAGGTCGACGGTCTCCCGGATGGCCCAGGCGTGGCCGTACGGTCCGAAGTAGCGCACGCCCTTCTTCTTGGCGCCGCGCATCACCTGGGCCCGGGGGAACTCTTCGCCCAGGGTCACCGCGAGATACGGATAGCTCTTGTCGTCGCGGTACTTGACGTTGAAGCGGGGGTCGAACTCCTTGATCCAGCTGTACTCCAGCTGGAGCGCCTCGACCTCGGTGGAGACGACGGTCCACTCCACCGAGGCGGCGGTGGTGACCATCGTGCGCGTGCGCGGGTGGAGTCCGGCCAGGTCCTGGAAGTAGTTGGCCAGGCGCTGACGCAGGCTCTTCGCCTTGCCGACGTAGATGACCCGGCCGTGGTCGTCCCGGAACTTGTAGACCCCCGGCGAGTCGGGGATCTGTCCCGGCTTGGGTCGGTAGCTGCTGGGGTCTGCCATGACCACCACCCTACTGACCGCCACCGACATTCACCGGCCCCGGACCGTTCCGGCGCCCGGCACCGGGGGCGGCGGCCGCGGACCCGCGCGGCGTGCGGGCGATACGGGAGGGGCACGCCGCGCGGGGAGGGTACGGGCGGGCTCCCGGGAGCCGCCGGGCGGCGTCAGCCGCTGTGCCGCCGGCGCAGCGCCGCGGCGCCGCAGAGGGCGAGCGCCAGCAGGGCCGCGGTGCCCGCGACGGACGAGGCGGCGGCGACCGGGAAGCCGCCGTCCGCCGTCGCACCGGCCTGGGCGGGCTCCTCGCGGGGGCCCACCTCGGCGGGCACGGGCCGGGGCCCGTACCCCCCGGCCTCGCCGCGCCTGTCGTACGCGGAACCGGGCAGCTTGTCGCCGTACGCCGCGGCCACCCGCTTCCGGTACGCGGCCACGGTGCTGCCGTGTGCCCCGACGGCCTTCCTGGCGTCGGCGTCCAGCGGCTCGACACGGTCGCCGCGCTGCACGTACCAGGCATTGATCTGCGGCTCCTGGAAGACCGTGCCGGTCCGGCCCCCGGCGGCCGCGTAACGGGTCTCGTCGTCCCCGTCGGCGATGTTGACGACCTTCCAGGCGCTGCCCCGCCGCACCGTCCACACCGAGGCGGTCCGCCCGTCGGAGGCCACCGCCTTGCTGGCGAGGAACTCCAGCCGGGCGACGGGGGCATGGGCCCGGCCACGGACGAAGTCCGGGGACAGCAGGTAGACGGGGACGGCCCCGCCCTCGATACGCGCTCTGCCCGGTGCGGCCGGGCGGGCGCCGCGGTGGCCCGGCTCGCGGGCGAAGAAGCGGGCGAGGGTGTCCAGGGTGGCGGGGGCGGCGGCCGCGTCGTGGGCGGCGGTGACGCTCGCGCGGGCCGGAGCGGGCGGTGCGGGGGTGTCGGCGGCCTCCGCCGCGTACGGGGCGAGACCGATGAGGGCGGCGGCCAGCGTCCCGGTGGCGGCAGCGCGGACGGCGGTGCGCTTCGTCATGGCCTCAGGCTCCTATCCGGTAGAGGGAGTGCGTCCAGGAGAAGGAGCTGCCGTTCACGTAGTAGTCGAAGTCGCCCCAGTTGTAGCGGCTGTTGGAGGCCCAGGGGTCGCCCCAGTAGACCCAGTTCCGGTCCGTGTCGAAGCCGTAGATCACATGCATGTGGCCACCGCCGGAGGCCCACTGGATACGGGTCTCGACGGGCCGGTCGGCGTTGATCTCGCTCTGCACGGTGCTGTAGCGCAGATATCCGGTCACATAGGAGCCGGAGTTGATGCCCATCCAGTCGAAGGCGTTCTGCACATTGCCGAGCGTGGCCTGGTTGTTGGGGCAGGTGGTGTCCTGCTGGCGGCCGAAGGCGGCGTTGCAGAACTGGTTCTGGCTGTAGTTCCTGCCGTACCAGGACGCGATGGTGTTGCCGGAGCCGGCCCAGCACCAGTTGGTCTGTTCCTGGGCCTGCATCGAGATGTCGAGGCGGTTGGTGGTCGCCGCTTTCGTGGGGGCGGCGTGTGCCGGAGGCGTGGCCGCGGAGGCGGCCGTTCCGGACGACGCGGTGAGCGCCGCGCACGCGGCGGCGGTGAGCACCGCCGCCGACAGCCGTCTGCGGCGCGCACGAGGGGGATGGGGAACACGGGTCATGGCGTTCCTCCCGGTGAAGGGGGTGAGGGGGTGAGAGGAGCGCATCCGGATGCTGCTGAGGAGCATCGGGTGTTGTCGCAGGCAGGTCAACACGCTTCAATGCGGGGTGACACGGGGGTGTGTACGGACCGGCCCGGATGTGAACGCCCGGTGCCCGGCGTACTGCAGTGCAAGGCAGTCAGCGCAGGCGGCGTGCGATCCGGTTGTGAACGTTCACGCGCGCGCCGGAGGATGTGAGGCGATGGCACAGAACACTCCCGAGCCGGCCGACCTGGCGCAGCTGCTGCGCACCGGCCCGTTCCATCTGGCGCTGCGCAGCGCGCTGACCGCACGCGGTCTCGCCCTGACCCGCGTCCAGCACAAGCTCGCCCAGCGCGGCATCAAGGTCGGGGTGACCAGCCTCAGTTACTGGCAGCAGGGCGCCCGGCGGCCGCAGCGCCCCGAGTCCCTGCGCGCGGTGCGCGCACTGGAGGAGGTCCTGGAGCTGCCCGCGCGCTCGCTCCACCGCCTCCTGGTCCCCGAGGGCGGCGCCCGCCCCGAGGCGGAACGGCCGGTGGCGCGCTCGTACCGTTCGCTGGTGGCCCCCGCCGGCGCCCTGCAGCAGCTGTTCGCCGAGCTGGAGACCCCGGCGGACGGCGGGCTGCACACCGTCGGACACCACGAACGGGTCAGCATCGGGCCCCGCCGCGAGCTGAGCGCACGAGAGTCGCTGCAGGTCGTCCGCGCGCACCGGGACGGCGTCGACCGCTATGTCGCCATCCACCGGGGCGACGCGGGCTGCGATCCGGCCCGGGTGCGAGTGCGGGCGGCGGAGAACTGCCGGCTGGGGCGGGTGCGCGGGGACGCGGACACCGGTGTGGTGGTCGCCGAGCTGCTCTTCGACGCCCGGCTGCGGGCCGGTGACACCCATGTCTTCGGGTACGTCTTCGAGGACGGCAGCGGCGGTCCCAGCACCGAGTACGTGCGCGGCTTCAGCTTCGCGGGCGGCCAGTACGTCCTTCAGGTGCGGTTCGACGACGCGGCACTGCCGGTGCGCTGCCGACGCTTCGCCCAGGTCTCGGCGGGCGCCCCGCGCGGCGCCCAGCAGGAGCTGACGCTCGGCGGCACCCACCGGGCCGTCCACCTGGTGGAGCAGGGGGTACGGCCCGGGATACTGGGCATCGGCTGGGACTGGGGGTAGGGCCGCCCGGCCGCGGTGGCCTCAGCCGGCGATCAGTTTCCCACCCTTGGCCTTGACGGGCACCTCGGGCAGCGGCTCGGTCGCCGGGCCCTCGACGACCTCGCCGGTGGTCACGTCGAAGCGGCTGCCATGGCAGGGGCAGCTGCCTTCCTTCTTCTCGACCTCGGCCAGGATGCAGCCCGCGTGGGTGCACTTGGCGCTGAAGCACTTGTACGTGCCCTTGGCGGGCTGCGAGACGACGAGCCGGTCCTCGCGGTAGAGCTTGGCGCCGCCGACCGGGACGTCGGCGGCGGACCCGAGCTCGACGGGCTCGTCCGGCACCACCGACGCGTCGCCGCCCGAAGCGCCCGAGGAGCAGGCCGCCACGCCGAAGCCGGCGGCGCCCGCGAGCGCGGCCCCGCGCAGCACGGTTCGGCGGGCGGGGGACTGGCTCATGGGACGCTCCAGGGGTGCGGGGACGCGCTGTCAGACGGCTCCCGACGATACCGGCACGGATCCCTCCGCTTCCGGTGGGGCGGAGCGCCCCCGCAGCAGGTCCCGCTCGATCTCCTCCAGGCTGCGGCCCTTGGTCTCGGGCAGCAGCCGCTGGACGAAGACGAACGCGAGCAGCGTCGTACCGGCGAAGAACAGGAAGTTGATTCCGGCTCCCCAGGCGTGCAGCAGGGACGGGAAGACCAGCGCCACGATCATGTTGAACAGCCAGTTGAACAGCACGCACAGGCCGACCGCGGCGGCCCGGATCCGCATCGGGAAGAGCTCCGGCAGCATCACCCACTGCACCGGCCCCCAGGAGACGGCGAAGGACGCGATGTAGAGGGCGATCCCCAGCAGGGTGAGCGCCGAGAGCAGCGGGCCGTAGCCGAGCCCGGCGAGGTTGGTGACGGCCAGCAGCACCATGGCCGCGCACATGCCGAGCGCGCCCACCAGGAGCAGCGGTTTGCGGCCCGTCCGGTCGATGAGGCGCATCGCCGGGAGCGTCATCAGCATGTTGAGCAGGCCGATGCCGACATTGGCGAGGATCGCGCCGTCGGAACCGAACCCGATGTCGGTGAGCAGGGTCGGCGCGTAATAGATGATCGTGTTGATGCCGACGAAGTTCTGGAAGAGGACCAGCAGCATCCCGGCCGTGAACACCGGCCGCAGCCGCGGCGAGAACAGCTGCCGCAGGGACAGCGGCTCGCTCTGCTCCCGCTCCGCGCGCTCGGTCCGTTCGATGTCGGCCAGCTCCTCCCCCGCTGCCCCGGCGTCGCCGCGCAGCCGGACGAGCACCGCGCGGGCCTCGGCGCTGCGGCCCTTGCCCACCAGCCAGCGCGGGCTCTCCGGCTGGGTGATGATGCCCAGCGCCAGGACGGCGGCCGGGACCACGCCCAGGCCGATCATCCAGCGCCACGCCTCGGCGCCGGCGAGCAGGTAGTCGGTGACGTACGCGACGAAGATGCCGACCGTGACCAGGAGCTGCATCAGCGAGGTCAGCCCGCCGCGCAGGTGCTTGGGCGCGAGCTCGGTGAGGTAGAGCGGGACGACGACGGAGGCGATGCCGACGCCGATGCCGATCACGAACCGGAAGGCGATCAGCATCACGGGGCCGAAGGCGAAGGAGGCGCCCAGGGTGCCGAGGATGAACACCCCGGAGGCGGCGAGGATGAGCCGGCGGCGGCCCCAGGAGTCGCTCAGCCGCCCGGAGAGGCCCGCACCGAGCATGGCGCCCACCAGGAGGCCGGAGACGACCAGTCCCTCCAGGAGTGGGGTGAGGGCGATGTCGTGCTTGATGAAGAGCATGGCGCCGGAGATGACGCCGGTGTCATAGCCCCACAGGATGCCGCCGAGGGCCCCGAAGACCCAGATCAGCGCGTTCTTGATGCGTGCGGACACGGTGGTCAGCCCTTCTGCGGCGCGATGTGGATCTTTCGGCCGGTGCCCGCCCGGAAGCGGGCCACCGCCTCGTCGAACTCGTGCAGTCCGTGGACATCGCTGACCAGCGCATCGAGGTCGAGTCCCGCGGCGAGCACGTCGATGGCGGGCTGGAAGCTGTGGTGCACCGCCATCGAGCCGATGATGTCGATCTCGTGGTGGTAGACGCGGTACGGCGAGAACGACGCCGCGCGAGCCGGGTCGGCGACGCCGAACTGGAGGAAGGTGCCGCCGCGGCGCACCCGGCCCAGACCGTCCTCGATGGCCGCGATGACGCCGGTGGCGTCGACGACGACCTCGAATCCGGGCCCACGGCCGAGCTCGTCGGCGTCGGTCACGGCCGCGTCGACGCCGAAGGACTCGGCGAACGCGAGGCGGTCCTCGTTGAGGTCCACCACGGACACCGAGGCGGCGCCCGCGGTCCGCACGAGTGCGGCCATCATCAGGCCCATGGTCCCGGCCCCGTAGATCAGATAGTGCTCCCCGGGGCGGCGCGGCAGCCGGTTGAGTCCGTGGACCGCGCAGGACAGCGGCTCGACGAGTCCGGCCGCGGCCTCGGAGAGGGCTGGGGGCAGGACGTAGCAGCAGCGGGCGGGCACGGCCACCAGTTCGGCGAAGCCGCCGTTCTGCGTGACGCCGATCGCGGCGTAGTCCTCGCAGAGGTTGCCGCGGCCGATCCGGCAGTAGTGGCAGGCGCCGCACGGCATGTTGGGGTCCACCGCCACCCGGTCGCCCACCGCCGGGCCGGTCACCGCGCCGCCGACCGCCACGATCTCGCCGGTCAGTTCGTGCCCGGGGACCAGCGGGTAGACCGCGGCGGGCAGTTCACCGCCGAGCAGATGCATGTCGGTGCCGCACAGTCCGCAGGACGTGACCCGCACGACCACCTCGTCGGGTCCGGGGCGGGGGTCGGGCAGTTCGCGGACGGCGGTGCTGCCCGCCATGCCCGGTGCGGTGACCACGAGAGCGCGCATCGGCGCCTCCTCACGACGTCGTGCGGAATCGGTGTGCCGGGAAGGTAGCGTGTGCGTAAACGCTTACGCAAGCGTTTACGTTTCCCTCTGGGTGCTCGTACTGTGGTGGACTTCGCGGGACGGCGCCATGGGCAGAGCCGTGGCGCCGGGCACTCGGGGAGGAAGAAACCGGATGACAACGATGGTCGATGTGGCACGGCGCGCGGGCGTCTCCGTCGCCACGGTCTCGCATGTGCTGAACGAGACGCGGCCGGTGCGCCCCGACACCCGCGCCGCGGTACTCGGCGCCATCGACGAACTGGGCTACACCCCGAACACCCTCGCCCGCTCCCTGGTCACCGCCCGCACCCGCTCCATCGGCCTCGCGGTCTCCGCGATCAGCAACCCGTACTTCACCGAGATCCTCCAGGGCGTCGAGGCCGGCGCCCTGGAAGCCGGCTACAGCCTTCTGATCGCCGATCCGCACGACGATCCGCACCACGAGCGCAAGGTCGTCCAGCTGCTGCACGAGCGGCGGGTGGACGGCATGATCGTCGCCCCGTCCGCGGACCCCGGGGAGATGACCCGCTATCTGGCCCGGCACAAGGTCCCCACCGTCTTCCTGGACCGGCTGGTCGGCGACGACCACGACCAGGTGTGCGCCGAGAACGCCGGCCCGGTACGCCACCTCGTCGAGCACCTGGCCGGCCTGGGGCACACCCGGATCGGTCTGGTGGCCGGACTGCCCGGGCTGAGTACGACCAGCGAACGCGTCCAGGGATACCGCGAGGGGCTGCGCGCGTGCGGCCTGGGGTTCGCGCCCGAACTGCTGGCCGGCGGCAACTCCGAGGCGGAGGGGGCCCAGGACGCCACCGGCCATCTGCTCGCCGCGCCCGATCCGCCCACCGCGATCATCACCGCCAACAACGCGATGACCATCGGCGCGCTCCGGGCTCTGGGTGAGCGCGGCCTCCAGGTCCCCCGCGACATCGCGCTGGCCTGCTTCGACGACTTCTCCTGGGCCGATCTGTTCGCGCCCCGGCTGACCGCGATCGCCCAGCCGAGCAAGGAGATCGGGGCCGCAGCCGTCCGGCTGCTGCTGGAGCGCCTACAGGAGCCGGGCCGGCCGCCCCGCACCGTCCGCCTGCCCTGCACCTTCGTGCACCGTACGTCGTGCGGCTGCCCCGACGCGGCCGCCCAGGAAAGGAACCGCACCTCGTGATCGTCGTCGCCGGCGAGGCGCTCATCGACCTCGTCCCCAGCCAGCACGTGCCCGACTCGACGGAGGAGTTGCCGACGCTGCTCCCCCGGCGCGGCGGCGGTCCGTACAACACCGCGATCGCGCTGGGGAGGCTGGGATCGCCCACCGCGTTCTGCTCGCGGGTCTCGACCGACGCCTTCGGCGAGTCGTTGGTGGGCGGGCTGCGCAAGGCCGGAGTGGACACCTCCCTGGTGCAGCGCGGGGCGGAGCCGACCACGCTGGCCCTGGCCGACATCAGCCCGGACGGCTCGGCCGGCTACGGCTTCTACGTGGACGGCACCGCCGACCGGCTCTTCGCCCTGCCGCCCGCGCTGCCCGCCGGGACCCGTGCCCTCTCACTGGGCACCTGTTCGCTGGTCCTGGAGCCGGGCGCGAGCGCGTACGAGGCGCTGCTGCGGCGTGAGGCCGGGCGGGGCGTGTGCACCGCGCTCGACCCCAACATCCGGCCCGGACTGATCTCCGACGCGGACGCCTACCGCGCCCGCTTCCGCTCCTGGCTGCCGCATCTGACCCTGCTGAAGCTGTCCGAGGAGGACGCACAGTGGTTGGCGGGACCGGACGCCGGCCGAGCCGCGGTCGCCGGTGCGGCGCGCGACTGGCTGGGCGCGGGGCCCGCGGCGGTCGTCCTCACCCGGGGCGGGGACGGTCTGACGGTGCTGACGCCGGACGGCGGGGAGGTGAGCGTGGCGGGACGTCGTGTCGAGGTGGTGGACACCATCGGCGCGGGCGACACCGTCAATGCGGCGCTGCTGCACCGGCTGGCCGCCCATGACGCCCTCTCCCACGACGCCGTCGCCGCGCTCGGCCAGGAGGACTGGCGCGACATCCTCGGCTTCGCCGCCGGCGCCGCGGCGGTCACCTGCTCCCGAGCGGGAGCGGAGCCGCCCTACGCTGCGGAACTCGCCGCATAGCGGTGCCGTTCGGGGTCGGGCGGCGTCCGCGGAGTCCCGTCGCCCGCCGCGGAAGGCTCGGTGGCGCGCCACGTGCGGTGTGGTGCGGACGCACGGCCCGGCCGGGGGTCCGCGGCCCCTGAGATGCGCGAAGGGGACGTACGGCGAACCGACCGCCGTACGTCCCCTCTACCCCTCGGCCCTCGGATGTCAGGAGAGCTTGCGGGCCCGCGCCGCCGCCTTCTTGGCCACGGTCTTCTGCGCTGCGGTCGACTTCTCCGCGGCTTTCTTCGCCGCGGTCGTCCTGGCCGCGGCCTTCCTGACGGCCGGCTTCTTTGCCGATCCGGCCACCGTCGTGGCATCGCTGACCCGGTCGCCGAGGATCTCCCGCAGGAACTTCCCGGTGTGGCTGGCGGGGACCGACGCGATACCCTCCGGCGTCCCCTCGGCCACGACCAGTCCGCCGCCGTTGCCGCCCTCGGGGCCCATGTCGACGACCCAGTCCGCGGTCTTGATCACATCGAGGTTGTGCTCGATGACGATCACCGAGTTGCCCTTGTCGACCAGCCCGGACAGCACCGTGATCAGCTTGCTGATGTCATCGAAGTGCAGACCGGTGGTCGGCTCGTCCAGGACATAGACCGTACGGCCCGTCGAACGCTTCTGGAGCTCGCTCGCCAGCTTCACCCGCTGGGCCTCGCCGCCGGAGAGGGTCGGCGCGGGCTGGCCGAGCCGGACATAGCCCAGGCCGACCTCGTGCAGCGTCTTGAGGTGCCGCGAGATGGTCGGCACCGCCTCGAAGAAGTCCATCGCCTCCTCGATGGGCATGTCCAGCACCTCGGCGATGGACTTGCCCTTGTAGTGCACCTCCAGCGTCTCGCGGTTGTAGCGGGCGCCGTGGCAGACCTCGCACGGGACGTACACGTCCGGCAGGAAGTTCATCTCGATCTTGATCGTGCCGTCGCCGGAGCAGTTCTCGCAGCGGCCGCCCTTGACGTTGAAGGAGAAGCGCCCCGGCAGATAGCCGCGGACCTTGGCCTCCATCGTCTCCGCGAAGAGCTTGCGGACGTGGTCGAAGACGCCGGTGTACGTCGCCGGGTTGGAGCGCGGCGTCCGACCGATGGGCGACTGGTCGACATGGACGACCTTGTCGACGAGGTCGTCGCCGTCCACCCGGGTGTGCCGCCCGGGGACCGACTTGGCGCCGTTCAGCTCGCGTGCCAGGTGGGTGTAGAGGATGTCGTTGACCAGCGTCGACTTGCCGGACCCGGAGACACCGGTGACGGCGGTCAGCACGCCGAGCGGGAAGGAGACGTCGATGTCCTGGAGGTTGTTCTCCTTCGCGCCGTGCACCGTCAGCTGCCGCCCCGGGTCGGCGGGCCGGCGGATGTCGGGCGTCGCGATGGCCCGCTTGCCGGACAGATACTGCCCGGTGATGGACTCCTTGTTGGTCAGCAACTGCTTCATCGGGCCGCTGTGCACGACCTTGCCGCCGTGCTCGCCCGCGCCGGGGCCGATGTCCACGACCCAGTCGGCGACCTTGATGGTGTCCTCGTCGTGCTCCACGACGATCAGGGTGTTGCCCATGTCGCGCAGCCGCACCAGGGTCTCGATCAGCCGGTGGTTGTCGCGCTGGTGCAGACCGATCGAGGGCTCGTCCAGGACGTAGAGGACGCCCACCAGGCCGGAGCCGATCTGGGTGGCGAGCCGGATGCGCTGGGCCTCACCGCCGGAGAGGGTGCCCGCGGCGCGGTTCAGCGAGAGGTAGTCCAGGCCCACGTCGACCAGGAACCTCAGCCGCTCGTTGACCTCCTTGAGGACTCGTTCGGCGATCTTCTTCTCGCGGCCGTTGAGCTTCATGTCGCGCAGGAAGTCGGCGCAGTCGCTGATCGACATGGCCGCGACGTCGGCGATGGAACGCCCCTGCACCGTGACCGCGAGCACGATCGGCTTGAGCCGGGTCCCCTCACAGGTCGGGCAGGGCACCTCGCGCATATAGCCCTCGAAGCGCTCGCGGCTGCTGTCGCTCTCGGCTTCGCTGTGCCGCCGCTTCACGAACGGCAGGGCCCCCTCGAAGGGCGTGGTGTAGGCCCGCTCGCGGCCGTACCGGTTGCGGTAGCGCACCTCGATCTGGGTCTTGTGGCCGTGCAGCAGGGCCTTCTTGGCGCGGGCCGGCAGTCCGGCCCAGGGGATGTCCGTACGGAACCCGAGGGCGTCCGCCAGCGCGCCGACCAGGCGGCCGAAGTACTCCTTGGTGTGGCCGTGCGACCAGGGGTGGATGGCGCCTTCGTCGAGCGAACGGTCCTCGTCGGGGACGATCAGGTCGGGGTCGACCTCCATGCGCGTACCGATGCCGGTGCAGTCCGGGCAGGCGCCGAAGGGCGAGTTGAAGGAGAAGGAGCGCGGCTCCAGCTCCTCGAAGGACAGGTCGTCGTAGGCGCAGTACAGATGCTCCGAATACATCCGCTCGCGCTGCGGGTCGTCCGGCTCGAGGTCGACGAAGTCGAGGATGACCATGCCGCCGGAGAGGCCCAGGGCGGTCTCGACCGAGTCGGTCAGCCGCCGCTTGGCGCTGTCCTTGACGGTGAGGCGGTCGACGACCACCTCGATGGTGTGCTTCTCCTGCTTCTTGAGCTTCGGGGGCTCGGAGAGCTGGATGGTCTCGCCGTCGACCCGGGCCCGGCTGTAGCCCTTGGTCTGGAGGTCCGAGAAGAGGTCGACGAATTCGCCCTTGCGCTCGCGGACCAGCGGGGAGAGCACCTGGAAGCGGCTGCCCTCGGGCAGCTCGAGGACCTTGTCGACGATGGCCTGCGGCGACTGGCGGGCGATCGGCCGCCCGCACTCGGGGCAGTGCGGCTTGCCGATGCGGGCGAAGAGCAGGCGGAGGTAGTCGTAGACCTCGGTGATCGTGCCGACCGTCGAGCGGGGGTTGCGGGAGGTCGACTTCTGGTCGATCGAGACCGCAGGGGACAGGCCCTCGATGAAGTCCACATCGGGCTTGTCCATCTGCCCGAGGAACTGCCGGGCGTAGGAGGAGAGCGACTCGACATAGCGCCGCTGCCCCTCGGCGAAGATCGTGTCGAAGGCGAGCGAGGACTTGCCCGACCCGGAGAGCCCCGTGAAGACGATGAGGGAGTCACGGGGGAGGTCGAGCGAGACGTTGCGGAGGTTGTGCTCGCGAGCGCCACGGACGATGAGACGGTCGGCCACGCCGGTCGGCACCTTTCTTGAAGTGGGGCGGGAGCCGCGGCTCTGCGTCCGCCGTTCGGTGAGCGAGCAGAGGCGGCGGAGCGGAGCGGAGTCCCCGCCCCAGGGTAGGGGGACCGCCGCGGCACTGTCTTTGTGATGCCCTAACGAGCCTATAGCACGCGCATTCGATTTGCGTCACGCGCAAACTCTCTTCACCCGAACGTGTGGCGGCCCCACAATCTTCCCGGCCCGCCCCGCCCCCGCCCGGCGCCCCTCACCCCCCGCCGGGCAGCATCCGCTCCAGCACCTCGAAGGTCCGCCGCAGCACCGCCTCCTGCTCAACGGCCACCGCGTCGACGAGGTCACCCTCCAGCTGCCGGGCCGCGGCGCCGGCGTAGGCGACGCGGTACGCCGCGACGATCAGCGCCGCGGCCAGCCGGGAACCCTCGGACGCCCGGCCGTCCGCCCCAACACCGCCCGCCGCCTCGTCGAGCAGCCCGGCCAGCGCGACCTCCAGCTCCTCCACCGCCTCGCGCCCGCGCGCCCGCAGCGCCGGCGAGTCCAGCACCGTGCGCCAGAAGTACGCGAACCCCTCCCCCACGCCGCCCAGCGGATGCCGCCGCGCCAGAAGGTCGAAGGCGAGCCCGCGGAGCACGGCGAGCGGGGTCTCGCCCGCCTCCCGCCCCCGGACCGCGCGGGTGACCAGCGCGAGCCCCTCCGGGATCCGGTCCAGAAAGAGGTCCTCCTTGCGCGGGAAGTAGTTGAAGACGGTCATCGTGGACACCTCGGCGGCCCGCGCCACCTCGGCGACCGTGACGTTGTCGAAGCCGCGCCGGACGAACAGCAGCGTGGCCTCGCCCGAGATCCGCTGCCGGGTCCGCCGCTTCTTGCGTTCGCGCAGCGTCAGCCGCCCGTCCCCCTCGGCATACCCGGCCTCCTCGCCGTATGCCTGCTCCCAGGCATACCCGCGCTCCCCGGTGCGCCCGACCGCTGTCCCGTCGGACCGTTCCTTCTCTCGCATGGCCAAAATTGTAGCCGCCATAATTTTTTAGTGACTACACTTCGATCCATGAACCATGACGCAGACGTGGTAGTCGCGGGGGGCGGCCCGGTGGGGCTGATGCTCGCCTGCGAACTCGCACTGGCAGACACCTCGGTGATCGTCCTGGAACGGCTGACCGAGGTGGATGTGACGATCAAGGCGGGAGCGATCAACTCCCCCAGCGCGGAAGCGCTCTACCGGCGCGGGATGCTCCCGCCGCTGATGGAGGTGCAGCGCACCGCGCTCGAGCACTTCAGCTCGTTCATGCGCCGGCGCCAGGCCGCCGGCGCCTCGCAGGTGAAGCCGCCGCCGAAGTTCGCCGGGCACTTCGCGGGCATCATGCTGCGCGGCGACCTCCTGGACGAGTCGGACCCGGACTTCGGCCGGACGGGCCCGGCCGGCGAGCTCGGCCTGATACCCCAGGAGGCCCTGGAGCGTCAGCTCGCCGCACGAGCCGCCGAACTGGGCGTCGAGGTGCGCCGCGGGGTGACGCTGACCGGCTTCGACGCCGGCGAGGCGGGCGTGCACGTCCACACCTCGGACGGCCCGCTGCGCACCGGCTGGCTGGTGGGCTGCGACGGCGGCCGCAGCACGGTCCGCCGGCTCGCCGGTTTCCCGTTCCCCGGTACGGACCCCGAGATCACCGGTCACCAGGCCATCGTCGAGCTGGCCGGCGCCGACGCCCTGAAGGTGGGCTGGAACTGGACCGGGGCCGGCACCTATGTGCACGGCCCGATGCCCGGCCGCATCCTCACCGTGGAGTTCGACGGACCGCCCGCGGACCGCAGCGCGCCCGTCACCGCCGAGGAGCTGCAGACCGCGCTGCGGCGCGTGTCCGGCGTCCCGGACGTCACGATCACCAAGGTGATCACGGCGACCCGCTTCACCGACAACGCGCGCCAGGTGCCCGACTACCGCTCGGGGCGGGTGCTGCTGGCCGGTGACGCGGCGCATGTGCACTCACCGTTCGGCGGCCAGGGCGTCAACCTCGGCCTCGGTGACGCAATGAACCTGGGCTGGAAGCTGGCCGCCACCATCAAGGGCCGGGCACCGGAGGACCTGCTCGACACGTACACCGCCGAGCGCCACCCGATCGGGGCATGGGTGCTGGAATGGACCCGGGCCCAGGTGGCACTGATGCGGCCCGAACGTCATGCCCGCGCGCTGCGCGAGGTGATCTCGGAACTGACCGGCACGGTCGATGCCACCACCTTCTTCGCGAAGAAGATCTCCGGCGTCTGGCAACGCTACGACCTGCCGGGCGGCCATCCGCTGACCGGCGCCAGCGCCCCCGACCTGGAGCTGTCCGACGGCACCCGGCTCGGGGAGCAACTGCACGGCGGGCAGGCGCTGTTGCTCGACCTGGCCGGTGACCCCGAACTGCGCAGGCGCGCCGCCGGGTACGGCGGCCGGGTACGGGTGCACACGGCCGCCTGCCCGGGGCGGCCCGACCTGGCCGCCCTGCTCGTGCGCCCGGACGGCTGCACCGCCTGGGCGGCCGACGCCGGGGACACCGCGGACGGGCTCGACGCCGCGCTGCGCCGGTGGTTCGGGGCGCCCGACGACACGGCGGCCTGACGGGCGGGCGGGCGGCGCGACGTCCGGCCCGCCACCCGCCCCTCCCCCGCCACCCGCGTACGCCCCGAACCCTGCAGGCCGACTCCCCAACTCGCCCCGGTGGCGCTAACTTCGGAGCATGACCACCACCGCGCCAGACTTCCCGCGCGACGCGTCAGCCGTCCGCGAGGCCACCGACCGGCTCCTGGTCTCGGTCGGGAAACTGGACGACGAGGCGATCGCCGAACCGTCCCTGCTCCCCGACTGGACCCGCGGCCACGTCCTGGCCCATCTCGCCCGCAACGCGGACGCCCTGACCAACCTCCTCACCTGGGCGCGGACGGACGTCCGGACACCGATGTACGCGAGCGACACGGCCCGCGACAGCGACATCGAGCGGGACGCCGACCGGTCGCTGGCCGACCACCTGGAAGATCTCCGGGAGAGCGCCGCCCGCTTCGACGCGGCCGCCGACGCGCTGCCGGCAGGTCGCCGGCGGTACGAGGTCGAGATGCGCAACGGCGTCACCGAGCGCGCCGAACGGCTCGCACTGCGCCGGCTGGCAGAGGTCGAGCTGCACCACATCGATCTCGGCGTCGGCCACTCCCTCGACCAGCTGCTGCCCGTGTTCGTCGACGGTGAGCTCGACTTCCTCGCCACGGTGAAATTCGCCGGCCATCCGGATCTGCCCGCCCTGGAGCTGCGGACCCTCGACGGTCGCCGCTGGCGCACCGGACGTGGGGCCGCCACCGTCGGCGGCGGGGCCGCTCCTTTGGTGGTGACCGGCTCCCCGGCCGACCTGGTGGGCTGGCTGACCGGACGCGGTGACGGCGCCGGACTCGATGTCCCGGGCCCGTCCCTGCCTGCGGTGCCGCCGCTCTAAAGTGGCCTTATGGCCTACAGCGGAGCAGTAAAGGTCGGCGGACCGGCCGACGTACACGAACTGACCGACCTGATGATCTCGAAGGTCGCGGTCGGCCCGACGAACAACAACGCCTATCTGCTGCGGTGCCGGGCGACCGACGAGCAGTTGCTGATCGACGCCGCCGCCGAGCCGCACTCCCTCCTCGCGCTGATCGGCGACAGCGGCATCGCCTCCGTGGTCACCACGCACCGGCACGGCGACCACTGGGGCGCGCTGCGCGAGGTGGTCGATGCGACGGGCGCCCGGACCTACGCGGGGCGCTTCGACGTGGAGGGCATCCCCGTCCCCACCGATGTCCCGGTCGAGGACGGCGACACCGTGACCGTCGGCCGGGTCGAGCTGACCGCCCGCCACCTGGTCGGCCACACGCCGGGCAGCATCGCCCTGGTCTACGACGACCCGCACGGCGCCCCGCACCTGTTCACCGGGGACTGCCTCTTCCCTGGTGGCGTGGGCAACACCTGGGGCAGCGCCGAGAACTTCGCCAGTCTGATCGACGGCGTCCAGACCAAGCTCTTCGACCTGCTGCCCGACGAGACCTGGGTCTACCCGGGCCACGGCGACGACACCACGCTGGGTTCCGAGCGGCCGCACCTGGCGGAGTGGCGCGAGCGCGGCTGGTAGCCCGGAACGATCCGGTCCACCAGCCGCGCGCCGCCGTCAGACGCGGCTGTCGCTCTTGGCCTTCACCTCCGCCGCCTGCTTCTTCGAGGCGCGCAGGCTGGTGAGGGTGGTGACGACGAGCACGGCGCAGATGACGCCCAGCGAGACCGGGATGCTGATCTCCGGAACGGCCACCCCGGACTCGTGCAGGGCGTGCAGCACCAGCTTCACCCCGATGAAGCCCAGGATGATCGACAGGCCGTACGAGAGGTGGACCAGCTTCTTGAGCAGCCCGCCGATCAGGAAGTACAGCTGCCGCAGGCCCATCAGGGCGAAGGCGTTGGCGGTGAAGACGATGTACGGGTCCTGGGTCAGGCCGAAGATCGCCGGGATGGAGTCCAGCGCGAAGAGGACGTCAGTGGTGCCGATCGCCAGCATGACGATCAGCATCGGCGTCATCAGGCGTCGGCCGTTCTCGACGACGCACAGCTTGGTGCCGTGGTACGTGTCGGTCGACGGGAACCGCTTCTCGACCGTCTTGAGGAAGCGGTTCTCCTCGAACTCCTCGTCCTCCTCCTCGGCGCGCGCCTCCTTGATGAGCTTCCACGCGGTCCAGATGAGGAACGCGCCGAAGAGGTAGAACACCCAGGAGAAGTTGGCGATGATCGCGGCGCCCGCACCGATGAAGCCGGCCCGCAGCACGAGCGCGATCAGTACGCCGACCAGCAGCACCCGCTGCTGATAGACCGCCGGAACCGCGAACTTCGCCATGATCAGCACGAAGACGAAGAGGTTGTCGACGCTCAGGGACTTCTCGGTGATGAAGCCGGCGAAGAACTCACCGGCCGGCGCGGCGCCGCCGAACAGCAGCAGCCCGAGGCCGAAGAGCGCGGCGAGGGCGATCCAGACGCCGGTCCAGATACCGGCCTCCTTGATGGAGACCTCGTGCGGTTTTCGGCCGCCGATGAAGAAATCGGCGGCGATCAGGGCGCAGAGACCGAGAATGGTCAGCGCCCACATGGTCAGGGAAACGTCCACTGCTCCTCCGGCAGATTCGTACGGCACTCACAGCGTCGTCGCTGCCGGAGGTCTCTTCCACCCGGTACCGCACCGACCGCGGTCAGTGCATCGGGCCGACGCCCCGGGATCTCGTCACACTCTCGATCCGTGATGACGGGTACGTCGTAGCAGGGATAGCAGGAATACTCCCCTCCGCACATCAAAGGGTAAAGGAAGACCAAGCAATGGTAAAGTAAGAGCCAAAATGGCTGGTCAGGAGCGGTGCTCCAGGTCAACAGCGGCGATTCGGGTCAAGGGCGAGGGGCGGGGCGCGCCTGGGCCAGGCGGCCGAGCACCTGGCGCAGGACCTGGCTGCCCCGGGGCGCGAGCGACGGTTCGTACGTCCAGGCGTGGCCGACCCAGGGGTCGGCGAGATGGGCCTCGGGCATCGGCGTGATCCGCAGCAGGGAGCGCCACAGCGGGTCGAGCACCGGGCCGTACTCGTGGGCCTGGGCCCGGTCGGCGACCATCAGCAGATGCACCCCGACCGAGGGCCCCTCATCGGCCAGATAGCGCAGTTGGGTGACGGCGCGGTCGTCGAAGCCGTGCGGGAAGTCGTGCACGATCAGCAGCTGTTCGGCGACGTCGACGTCCGGCGGCAGGGAATCCGCGGCGCGGTTGCGCACCGCCATCTGGACGAGGTCCACCCGCCGGGTCAGCGCCTCCAGCGTCGCGGTCACCGCCTGGGCGCCGGCCGCCGGGGGCTCGCGCAGCGCTCCGGTCTCCAGCAGCGGGGCGAGTGCGGACACGGCCGTACCACCGGGGTCGATGACCTGGAGGGCGAACTCCCCGGCCGGGTGGACGGCGAGCAGCCGGGCGGCGACCGCCACGGCGGCGTCAAGGGCGAGGCGGCGCACCTCGGCGTCGTCCGGCGGCCCCTCGGTGAGCGCACTGCCGAGCTCTCGGCGCGGATACTCGCGCTCCAGATCGAGGCTGTGGACAGGGGCGGCCGGCCCGCTGTCGATCCACAGTCCGCGCTCCAGCGGGAGGCGAACGAGCATGGGAATGCGCAGGTCCCCGACCTCGGGAAGACGCAGATCGCCCAGCCGCAGCGCCATCGGGCGCTCCAGCGGGACGTGATAGCCCTGCCATACGGGGCTGTCCCAGCGGGCGAAAGCGGGCGGCAGCGCGGGCTCGACGACGTCCGATTCGGCGGCGAGCTGGGCGAGGTCGCGGCCGAGGGCGGCGCGGGCCTGGTCCACCAGGGCGGTGTGCTTGTCGTGGGCGGCGGCGCGGGCGGCATCGGCGGCCGTGCCCAGACGGTTGCGCGGGTCGGCGAGGGCCCTGTCGAGCTCCTGCTCCAGACGGGACTCGGCGAAGTCGGAGGCGCTGCGGTAGGCCGCCACCGAGCGGGCCAGGTCCTCGAACATCCCCCAGACCTGGTTGTAGAGCCGCTCGTCCATGTCCCAGCCTGCGGCGTCGCCGGCCACCGGGGCGGGCGGGTCCTCGGGTGCGGCCGGGGCCGCGGACGCCGCGGGGGCCGGGGCGGGGGCGGTACGGCGCCGGGGGTGGCGGTAGTCGACGGGGCCGTCGGCCGGCGGGGCGGCGGCGTCCGCCGCCGTCTCGGGAGGCTGCTGCTCGAGCGGGACCGGGACCTTGGGGGAGGGCACCGCACGGGCCTGGCCCCGGCTGATCGCCTCCTCGATCTCCGCGGCCAGCTCGGCCGCCCGGGGCAGCCCCTGGTCGACCAGCATGGCCACCAGGCCGCCGGCGTAGCCCTGGCCGACCGCGCGGACCTTCCAGGCGTCCTGCCTGCGGTACAGCTCCACGGCGACGACGGCGGACTCGGCGCCCAGGCCGGTGAGTGTGTAGCCGGCGAGGTGGGTGCCGTCGAGGCCGGTGACCGTGACACGGGGCGCGGTGGCCGCGCCGAATCCGGCCGGTGCGCCGGTCCTGGTGGGCAACGCGAGCAGCACGCTCACCCGGTGGACGGCCTCCGGCAGCGCGCCGAGGTCCACCGCGACGCGGTGCTCGGACGCTGCCTGGCGGGGAACCTCGACGCCGGTGCGGCGCGGCGCCCCGGGATGGGCCACCGCCTCGACGCCCGACAGCCTGCCCTGCTCATCGCCGAGCGTGACCCCGGCGATGACGGGGCCGCCCGCCCTGACCCGGATCTCCACACGGGTCCGGTCCAGTGGATGGTTCTGCCCACGGACCAGCTCGGCCGTCATCGTTGTTCCCCCTGATGTGCGTGCGTCCGGGCGGAAGGCCGGGCCATGGGCGCCCGGTCCGCGGCGGCGCGGCCCGGTGCGCGCTGCTGCGGTGTGCTGGTTACAGGTGCGGCAGCATTGCGGGCACCAGGTCCTGGAAGGTGCGGCCGCTGGAGGGCTCGCCGATGGCGGTCATCGCCCAGCCGTCGCCCGCGCGGTGCACCTTCGACATGACCTGCGCGGTGTACTGGCCGCCACCGGTGAGGGTGTAGCGGGCCAGCTCCTGGCCGTTGCTCTCGTCGACCAGCCGGCAGAAGGCGTCCTGCACCTCGGCGAAGGTCTGGCCGGTGAAGGAGTTGACGGTGAACACGATCTGGTCGATGTGCACCGGCACCCGCGCCAGGTCGACGAGGATCGCCTCGTCGTCGCCGCCCTGGCCCGCTCCGCCGACGCGGTTGTCGCCGGTGTGCCGCACCGAACCGTCGTCGCTGATGAGGTGCTTGAAGAACACCACGTCGACGGGGCTCTTGTCGGCGAACAGCACCGCCGAGGCGTCGAGGTCGATCTCGTTGGTCCGCCGACCGAAGAGGCCACGGCGCGGCGCCGAACGCCAACCCAGCCCCATCCGCACCGCGGTCAGGGTACCTCCGTCGGACTTCTGCAGGCTGATGCCCTGTCCCTTGGACAAATTGACCGTCATGCGCCGTCCCCTCTCCGTACTTTCCGCCCGCGTTTCCGGCGGCGCCTTCGACCCTATGCACGACGGCGGGGCAAGGGCGTCTCAGCCCCGCGTTTTGTGGCGTTTCTGCAACACACCGTGGCCCCGCCGACGTGCGGCGACGCCCCTTACTTCACTCCCGCCTCCTTCATTTGCCGCAGCTCCTTCTTGAGTTCACCGACTTCGTCGCGCAGCCGGGCCGCGACCTCGAACTGCAGATCCGCCGCGGCGGCCCGCATGCGCTCCGTCATCTCCTCGATGAGCTCGGCCAGTTCGGCGGCCGGCCGATCCGTCGGAGTCGCACCGGCCTTGCCCTTCGCCCCCTTGGCGGCCTTCTCGCCGAGGGCCGGCACCGGGGCCTTGGCGCCCTTGCCCGCCTTGCCGCCTGTGGCCTGGGCAGGCCGCCGGTACGACGTCTCCAGCAGCTCCTGGGTGTCGATCTCCTCACGCGCGATCGTCGCCACGATGTCGCCGATCTTCTTGCGGAGCGGCTGGGGGTCGATGCCGCGCTCCTTGTTGTACGCCAGTTGCTTCTCCCGGCGGCGGTTGGTCTCGTCGATGGCCTTCTCCATCGCCGGGGTGACCTTGTCCGCGTACATGTGGACCTGGCCGGAGACGTTGCGCGCGGCGCGTCCGATCGTCTGGATCAGGGCCGATCCGGAGCGCAGGAAGCCCTCCTTGTCGGCGTCCAGGATGGACACCAGGGACACCTCGGGCAGGTCGAGGCCCTCCCGCAGCAGGTTGATGCCCACCAGGACGTCGTACTCACCCGCCCGCAGCTCGCGCAGCAGCTCCACGCGCCGCAGCGTGTCGACGTCGCTGTGCAGATAGCGGACCTGGATACCGAGCTCCAGGAAGTAGTCCGTGAGGTCCTCGGCCATCTTCTTGGTCAGAGTGGTGACCAGGACGCGCTCGTCCTTCTCCGTCCGCGCCCGGATCTCGTGCACGAGGTCGTCGATCTGCCCGTCGGTGGGCTTGACGACCACCTCCGGGTCGACCAGGCCGGTCGGCCGGATGATCTGCTCCACGAAGCCGTCACCGCGCGCGAGTTCGTACTTGCCGGGCGTCGCGGAGAGATAGACGGTCTGGCCGATGCGTCCGAGGAACTCCTCCCACTTCAGCGGCCGGTTGTCCATGGCCGACGGCAGCCGGAAGCCGTGCTCGACCAGGGTGCGCTTGCGGGAGGCGTCGCCTTCGTACATCGCGCCGATCTGCGGAACGGTGACATGCGACTCGTCGATGACCAGGAGGAAGTCCTCCGGGAAGTAGTCGATGAGGGTGTTGGGCGCGGATCCGGGCTCACGGCCGTCCATGTGCATCGAGTAGTTCTCGATGCCCGAGCAGGAGCCGATCTGCCGCATCATCTCGATGTCGTACGTGGTGCGCATCCGCAGCCGCTGGGCCTCCAGGTGCTTGCTCTGCTTCTCCATCGTGGCGAGGCTGTCGGCCAGCTCGGCCTCGATCCCGGCGATGGCCTTCTCCATGCGCTCGGGGCCGGCGATGTAGTGGCTGGCCGGGAAGATGTACAGCTGCTGGTCGTCGCTGATGACCTCGCCGGTGAGCGGGTGGAGCGTGGACAGCGCCTCGATCTCGTCGCCGAACATCTCGATCCGGACGGCCAGCTCTTCGTAGACCGGGAAGATCTCGATGGTGTCGCCGCGGACGCGGAAGGTGCCGCGGGCGAAGGACACGTCGTTGCGCGTGTACTGGATTTCGACGAAGCGGCGCAGCAGCTGGTCGCGGTCCATCTCGTCGCCGACCTTCAGCGGCACCATCCGGTCGACGTACTCCTGCGGCGTGCCCAGGCCGTAGATGCAGGACACCGAGGCGACCACGACGACGTCACGCCGGGTGAGCAGCGAGTTCGTCGCGGAGTGACGCAGCCGTTCGACCTCCTCGTTGATGGAGGAGTCCTTCTCGATGTACGTATCGGACTGCGGGACGTACGCCTCGGGCTGGTAGTAGTCGTAGTAGGAGACGAAGTACTCGACGGCGTTGTTGGGCAGCAGCTCGCGGAATTCGTTGGCGAGCTGGGCCGCGAGGGTCTTGTTGGGCGCCATCACGAGCGTCGGGCGCTGCAGCTTCTCGATCATCCACGCGGTGGTCGCCGACTTGCCGGTGCCGGTCGCGCCCAGCAGGACGACGTCCTTCTCACCGCCGCGGACGCGCCGCTCGAGCTCGGCGATGGCCGCCGGCTGGTCGCCATTGGGCTGGTAGGGACTGACGACCTCGAAGGGCGCCACCGTGCGTTCGATCTTTGATACGGGCCGCATGGGATCCACCGTACGACCAGGCACTGACAACCGGCCCAGCAAACCCTTCGACCAGCGGATTCGCACGGATGGCCGTACCCTCGCGCGGGCGCTCGACGCCCTGCCGGCGCCGCCGGGCCGCGGCCGGCCGGCGTCGGGCGGGCGGGCGGAGCCGGGACCGGTGCGGCGGGTCTGACCTCGCCAGGTCGGGTGCGGGAGGCGGTCCGGCGGGCGCGGCGACGGCGGCACGGGGCCCGGACGGCGGGGCAAAACCGGTCAGAGGCGCGACGGGTGACGCGGCATCGGTCGAGATGCGCGGTTGCCGCGGCTCCGGCAAGTTGGACGGCATCGGGCGTACGTCTGCTGCACGGCGGATCCGGGCATCCTGCACCTACGGCGCTCACACGGAAACCGGCCACGTCTTCTTCAGTCCCCGGCCATCCTCCGACTACCTACCGCTACGGCCCGGCTGCGAGTCTCCGACCGCATGACCGGTGCACGTCACTCCAGGTCAGCTCACGTCCCCGACGTCACGAGGAGTCCGTATGCGTATTCGCCCCGTCGCCACCGTTGTCGCCGGTGCGCTCATGGGTCTGTCCGCGCTCGTTCTCTCCACCGCCACCGCGCAGGCCGCGGCCGGCGGGCACACCACCGTCGCCATCGCCCATCGCGGCGCCCCGACGCATGCCCCCGAGAACACCCTCGCCTCCATCGACGCTGCCCGACAGCTCGGCGACGCCTGGGTCGAGAACGACGTCCAGCGCACCAGGGACGGCGAGCTGGTCGTCCTGCACGACAACTCGCTGGCCCGGACGACCAACGTCGAGCAGGTCTTCCCCGACCGCAAACCCTGGAACGTCAAGGACTTCACCCTCAAGGAGGTCGAGAAGCTGGACGCGGGCAGCTGGTTCAGCCCGAAGTTCGAAGGCGAGCGGGTGCCCACCCTCGAGGACTACATGGACGAGGTCGAGGACAACGGCCAGCGGCTCCTGCTGGAGCTGAAGTCCCCGGAGCTCTACCCGGGCATCGAGCTGCAGACCCTGACGGAGCTGCGCCGCGCCGGCTGGCTGGACCGCGGCCACGTCAAGCGCCGTCTGATCATCCAGAGCTTCAACGCCGGCGCGATCAAGACGGTGCACAGCCTGCGGCCGGACGTCAAGACGGGCTTCCTGGGCAATCCGTCGGTCGCCGACCTGCCCGCGTACGCCGAGTACTGCGACCAGATCAACCCCAACTACACGACGGTGACGCCCAGCTACGTCAACACCGTCCACGGGCTCAAGGGCCCCCACGGACGGCAGATGGAGCTCCTGACCTGGACCGTGGACGACGGCGCGAAGGCGGTCGCACTCGCCCGGATGGGTGCCGACGGCATCATCAGCAACAAGGCGGACGAGATCCGCGAGGCGCTGGAGGCCGACGACAGCTGATCACGCCGGCCGGCGGGCGGGACGGGCGCTGCCCCTGTCCGGCCCGCACCGGACTCCGGCCCCCGGGCCCGGTCCCCGGTGCGCCGCCCCCCCCCGGCCGGTGGCCGTTCCCCGGCTCGTTGTCAGTGCCGGGCCCTACTCTGATTGCGTGACGAATTCCGAGCCCACCGCCGGACCGGCGCCCTCGCCCGGGCCGGTTCCGGACCCCGACCGCACGGCCGGCCGCGACTGGGGCTGGACGCGCCTGGACTCCCCCATCGGTCCGCTGCTGCTCGCCGCGACCCGCGACGGCCTGGTCAAGGTGGTCTTCCACGCCCATGAGCGCACCGGCCGCCGCGAGCTGACCCGACTGGAGCAGTACTTCGGCCGGCCGCCGCTCGGGGAGACACCCCACCTGGCGACGGCCACCGCCGAGCTCACCGCCTACTTCTCCGGCGAACTGCGCGCCTTCACGGTGCCCCTGGACTGGTCGCTGTCGGGCGGCTTCAACGCCCGTGTCCTGCACGCCCTGGCCGACGGCGTCCCGTACGGCAGCGTCGTCGGCTACCAGGACCTGGCCGACCGGGTCGGGGAGCCGGGTGCCGCCCGGGCGGTGGGGGTGGCGATGGGCTCCAATCCGCTCCCGGTCGTCGTGCCCTGCCACCGGGTCGTGGCCAGCGACGGCGGGATCGGCGGCTTCGGCGGCGGTGTGGAGACCAAACGGCTGCTGCTGGCCCTCGAGGGCGTCCTGCCCGCCCCCCTGTTCTGACCGCGTGCGGCCCCGCCGACGTCGGCTCCATGAAGATTCCTGAAGGTTCGATGAAGGGCAGTGCCATGTCCCGTCAGATCGCTCTGCTCCGCGGCATCAACGTGGGCGGACACAACTCCTTCCCCAAGGCGAAACAGCTGGAGCTGGCCGAGTCGCTGGGCCTCAAGGACGTCTGCGTCCTGCTGCAGACCGGCAACATCGTCTTCGCCGACCCCGGGACACCCCCGCAGGAGACGGCACGGATCCTCCGCGACCGGATCGCCGCCGACCTGGGCCTGACCGTCCCGGTCGTCGTCCGGACGGGGGCCGAGCTGGCCGCCGTCGCCGCCGCGAATCCGTTCCCCGAGGCCCTGCCGGAGCCCAAGCACCTGCATGTCACGTTCCTGTCGTCGGCGCCGGCCGACACCTCCCCGCTGGACGCGCTCGACGAGGCCGCGTTCGCGCCCGACCGGTTCCGACTGACCGGGCGCGAACTGTATCTGTGGTGCCCGGGCGGCGTCGGCCGCTCCAAGCTCGCCGCGGCGGTGGCCCGCGCCCCGCTCGGGGTGACGGCCACCGCCCGCAACTGGAACACGGTCACCAAACTCCTGGCCCTGGCGGACGCCTGAGCACGTTCGGTGTCCGCGCCGTCAGCGCCAGCCGTAGCGCTCGCGCAGCCGGTTGACGACCAGGTTGAAACGCCCGCGGTCCAGGGCGCACGCCTCGCGCCGCATGCCGGTCGGGTGCACCCGCAGCACCCGGTCCACCGCCACCCACGAGTCGCGGCCCGCCCGGTCCCACGGGCCGGCGCCTATGGGCACCCACTCCCAGTCGTTGCTGTGCCGCTTGCTGGACAGCTGGACGGCCAGCAGCGTGCCGTGCGTCTCGCGGGCGACGACGAGCACGGGCCGGTCCTTGCCCCGGCCGTCGTTCTCCTCGTACGGCACCCAGGTCCAGACGATTTCGCCGGGGTCCGGGTCGCCGTCGTGGTCGGGTGCGTAGGACGTCCTGACGGTGCCGACGGAGCCGGGTCGGGCCTCCACGGTCGCGGTGGGGCCCGTCCGGCCGGGCAGCTCCGCGGGCTGGTCGGATGCATCGAATGAAGTGGTCACGCCCTCACGCTAACCGCCGCCCCCGGGCGGCCGGACAGCGGTCCGCGGCCCGCACGCGAAGGCCCGTTGTCAGTGGTCGCCCGTACGGTTTTCAGCAGCGGGAGAACGGCCGCTGGGGCCGCCCGGGGGAGGTGAGTTCGCCATGTCCGGGAGCACCGCGTATCCGGGGCCGTCCCAAGAAGGCGGCGGGGCCCGCACGTTCCGCGAGGTGTCGGTCGCGGGCACGGTCGTCTCGGTCCGCTACGGGCGGATCGGCGCGGCCGGGCAGCAGCAGAACTCGGCCTGCCCGACGCGGGAGCAGGCCCAGGCCGGAGCCGCCAGGAAGACGCCCGGGGCGTCGAGTCGGCCGCCGCCTCCGGGATCGTGGTGGAGCGCGTCCAGGAAGGCGGACAGCTGCGGGTCCATGTGGTCTCCGCGGCCCTCAGTGCAGGCCGCTCCAGGCGGGCCGGCGGGGGTCGTCGGCCCGCACGACGACATCCGCCGCCTGCTCGGGCCGCGTCTCCTCCTGGTAGCGGGCGAAGGCGGGCAGCGTCCAGCGCCGGTCCCGCGGCGTACGCCGGGCCAGTGCGGCGGGCGACAGACTCAGGTGCACGGTGAGATCGAAGGGGAACCAGTGGCCGAGCAGCAGCGGGCCGTGCAGCAGCAGGATCCCGCCGGGTGGCAGCCGGACGTACGGGCTGCGGGTGGCGCGGTCCGTGACGGGGTCCCACAGGTCGCCGAGCACCCGCCCGGTGCCGCCCGGGCCGAGCGGCTGGAACACCTCACGCCACAGGGCCTGTCGATCGAACCACTCGTCGTAGTAGGCGTCGGGGTCCTCCCGGCCGTACTCCAGCCGCAGGGAGGCGGGGCGCAGGAATCCGAAGGCGCCGGCCTTGTGCACCGCCCGCCCCCGGAGTCGCAGCGCCTCGGCGAGCTCCCCGGCCAGCTCGGCCGGGGACGCCGGGGGCGCCCCCTGCCCGAGCGGGGCCGAGAGCTCGGGGGAGGGAGCCCCGTCGATCGCCACTCGCAGCCAGGGGCTCCCGTCCTGCGCCGTCATCGTCGTGAGGTGCCCGGCGAGCGCGTCGGTCAGCCGTTCCCAGGTGATCGCTTCGAGCCGCACCCCGCCATTGTGCCCGGCGCCCCACGGCGGGGCACGCCGGGTCACTGGGGCGCCGGCCGGCCCGGGGCGCCGATCGTGAGGTCGGAGACGGTGCCCGCCTGGATCACCGTGCCGTGCTGCACTCCCCCGGTGATGGAATTGGTCACCGACGGCGCATGCGCCGGGCCTCCCGGGGGCTGCAACTCGTCCAACAGGGCGCGCAGTTCGGCGGCGGCCTGCGGATCCTCGCTCAGCAGGCGCCGCAGCCGCAGCCGCCAGGCCAGGGTCACGCCCGTCACGCCTTCCGCGTCGTCCTCCTCCTGGGCGGTCACGACATCGGCGCGCGAGCCCTCCAGCTCTCCCTCGAGCACCTCTTCGTCCGCCGTGCCTCGGCGCCGGGCGAGGAAGGAGGCCATCCTCCGGCGTACGGTCGCCCATGCCTCCGTCGTCATCTGCTGCACCAGCGCCGTCGCCCCCGCGGTCGCCAGCGCCGTCAACTCCGGCTCCATCGGACCCCTTTGTGTGTCGTTCGCCGGACTTCCGGCCGTCGGTGCCACCGTAGGGAGGCGGCCCCCGCCATGACCAGGTATCGGGCCGACCGCCCTGGTTCAGACCCCGCCCGCGGCAGGGGCGGCGGCTCCGTAGCGGCTGAGGCGGGCCGCCGCCTCCTTCGTCGCCTCGATGACGCCCTCGGGCGCGTGCGGCATCACGGACTTGAGCTTGAGCAGCAGGACGGCGCCCATGATGGAGCCGTCCCACATGATGGGCGCCGCGCAGGAGTTCCAGCCGGCCATGCACTCCTCGTACCCGAGCGCATGGCCGAGGTCGCGCACCTCCGCCAGGGACGCCAGCAGCGCGTCGTTGTCCCGGAAGACGCCGGGCCCCGCCTGGTCGGGTACGGGCTCGGCCAGCACCCGCTGCTGGACCACTTCCGGCAGGTAGGCGAGGATCGTCCGGCCGGAGGCGCCGGTGCGCAGCGAGCGGGTCACGGACAGCACGTCGCGCGGGGTCATGCCGAGTTCGGCGAGGTCGGAGTCGCCGACGGCCATGTCGACGCACTGGCGCTGCACCCCGGAGAACGGCGCGACCATGTAGAGGAACGCCAGACCGCTGTCGGTGGCCGCGCGCAGTTCGCCCAGTACGGTCTGCGTGGTGTCGCCGTCGAGTCGGTGGTCGAGCGCGGTGAAGGCCAGCTGGGCGGCGGAGGTCCGCAGTCGGTAGAGGCCGCGGTCCACCCGTTCGAAGATGCGCTGGTAGATACCGGACTGCAGGATGCGGTAGACGACGGAGTCGTCCAGGCCGGTGAATTCGCCGATCTCCCCCGGCCCGTGGGCATGGCCGCCGAGTTCGGCGAAGGCGGTCTGGACGAGGAAGACCCGCTCGGCATGGCTGGATCCCGACGTACGCGCTCCCCCGACGGACGCCCGCCCCGACGCCTGACGCGGGGGTGTGGCGGGGCCCGGGGCGGGCTTCGCCGTTGCCGTGGTGCCCGTTGCGGAGGGGGAGGCGACGGCCGAGGCCGTACCTCCCGACGCTGTGGTGCTGTTGCCCATCGTGTGCTCTCCCCTGGCAGTGTTCCGCGCCCGAAGGCGCACGGCATATCTGGTGCGAGCCGGCAGTGCGCCGCCCGCGGCTCCCGCTGCGGCCCCGGGTGGGCGGCTGCGGGGTCCCTGTCGAAGCCGTTGTGCCCGTCCCGCGCCCCGGTCTACCGGGCGACGTCGAGGGCGAGCTTCCCGGTCGGAGTGCGCGCGGCCAGGTCGTGGTGCGCCTGCGCCGCCTCGCCGAGCGCGTAGGTGCCGCCGGCCAGCGGCTGGAGCCGACCGTCGGCCACGGCGCCGAACAGGGCCCGCATGGAGGTGGGCAGGGCCGTGCGGTCCGCGTAGAGCTGCGGCAGCCAGAAGCCGGAGAGCGTGAGGGACCGCTCCATCAGGGCCCGGGTCGCCACGTTCGTCAACTCACCGCCGGCGAAGCCGTACACCGCCATCCGGCCGCGGGGGGCGACGGCGGCGAGGGTCCGCGCGAAGGTGGCACCGCCGGTCATGTCCAGCGCCGCCTCCACGGGGCCGCCGGCGGCCGCGAGGATGCGTTCCGTCAGGTCCTCGGCCGTGGAGTCGACCACGGCGTGGGCGCCCAGTTCGGCCGCCAGCTTGCGCTTGGCCTCGGAGCCGGCGAGCGCGATGACCTTGGCGCCGGCGTGCGCGGCGAGCTGGACGGCGAGCGAGCCGACGCCGCCGGCCGCGGCCGGGACGACGACGCTCTCGCCCTCGGTGATGCGCAGCGAGGTGAACAGCAGATGCCAGGCGCTGTTGCCCTGGAGAGCGAGCGCGACGGCCTGTTCGTCGGTGACGGCGTCGGGCACGTCCCAAGTGACGCGGCGGTGCAGCAGGGCCCGCTCGGCGTAGCCGCCGCCCCGGCACAGCCCGACGACGCGGCGGCCGCCGTCCACGGTTCCCACGACCTCGTTGCCGGGGACGTAGGGCAGGTCGACGGGCACGAGGTAGGTGTCGCCCCGCACGTGCACGTCGGCGTAGTTGATGCCGGCCAGCGTCACATCGACCAGCGCATGGCCGCCGCGGGGCCCGGGCTCGGGTACGTCCTCCAGCCGCAGCACGTCCGGGCCGCCGAATTCTCGCATCACAATCGCGCGCACGACTCTCCCTCGGGTTCTCAGGTGCTGTGCCCGCACAGGGTAGGCACGGCATCCGCCGACCTGCGGTCATGCGATCAAATCGCGCCAACCATCAGGGCTTTGGGACGCCCTCTTCGCGCATTCCGCGACGCATATCCGGCAGCTTTCTCGCGTCGCGAGAAAGCAATGGCATGCTCTTCCCTTATTTACACCGGTTTGCCATAGATCTACCCATCGGTATGTGGGAGGTGGCTCCTACGCGTCCTTTGCGCGTCCTTCGTTTCTTTCCGGCTACCGGAAGTGATCGCCGCCGCCTACGATCCGGAGCTGTGTCCGCCGCCGACCGGACGTGACGGCCGCGCCCATCGGGACGGCGCGTCCCGCGAGGCGGTCGCGTCGGTCCGCTCCGCCCGGTGACCACCGGCGGGGGTGGAGGGCGTAGCCCCGCGTTTGGCGGGGGGCACGGCCTGAGGGGGAATCATGAGGGGGAAGACGGGGGGCGGCAGGCCGGCGTTCGCGCCGGCCTGCCGGGAACTGCAAAGGGCACAACCGCTGCCGCCGGCACCACTGCGCCTGCTGAGATCCGCCTCGGCTTCCCTGCCCGCCTCGTTGACGGCCTCGATCACGGCCGCCACCGACGCCGTCATCGCCGCCGCTCGCCGGCACTCCCGCACGAAAGCGGCACCGCCTTTTCTGGACGCGACCCGCTACCGCCGCGGAACCGCGCGTCCCCGCCGAGAAAGGCACTGCCCATGAACGCGTCCAGCTCCACGAGCACCACCGGGCTCCAGTTCACCCACCCGCATCTCGCCGTGGTCCTGGGCGGCGGTTTCACGGGGATGCTGGCCGCCGCGGCGCTGTCCCGGCACGCCGACGTCATCGTCGTCGAGCGGGAACGGCTGCCGCGCACCCCCGCCTTACCCACGGACCTGCCGCAGGCCCGGCACGCGCATCTGCTGTCCGCGGACGGCGCCCGGACCGTGGACGCGCTGCTGCCCGGCGTCTTCGACCAGTGGCTCGTCGAAGGCGCCCGTTCCCTGCCGCTGCCCTCCGGCCCGGCCGACCGCGTTCCGCAGGGCCGGTTGTCCCGCCGGCCCGCGCAGTACGTGATCACCTGCTCCCGTGATCTGCTCGACCGGGTCGTCCGCGAGCAGGTGCCGGCGCTCCCCGGTGTCACCGTCCTCGACGGAACGGAGGCGGAGGGACTGACCGGTACCGCGGAGCACATCACCGGGGTGCACGTCCGCGACGCGGTCACCGGGCAGGGCCGCCGGCTGGACGCCGATCTGGTCGTGGACGCCACCGGTCACCGCTCCACCACGCCCGACCGGCTCACCGCACTGGGCCTGCCCGCCGTGCACGAGGAGACCGCCGACGCCGGGATCGTCTGTGCCACCCGTATTTTCCGCGCCCCGCCCGGCGCCGAGGACCGCCTGGTGATCAGCGTGCGTTCGGGCGCGGACGGCGGCCGTGCGCCGGGCCGGACAGCGACCCTGGTGCCCATCGAGGGCGGCCGCTGGCTGGTCACCCTCACCGGCACCGGAGGCGACCGCCCGACCGAACACGCCGACCGCTTCGTGCCGTTCGCCCGTCGTTTACCGCACTGCGTCATCGGAGACCTGATCGCGGACGCCGAGCCGCTGAGCGAGGTGCGCCTGACCCGGGACACCGCCAGTCGACTGCGGCGCTACGAACAGCTGCGGTCCTGGCCCACCGGATTCGTCGCCCTGGGCGGCGCGGTGGCGTCCTTCACTCCCGATTACGGTCAGGGCCTGTCCATCGCCGCCCACAGCGGCCTCGCCCTGCGCGAGGCGGTGCGCCGGCGCGGGCTGGACGATCCGACGCTGGCCCGCGCCGTGCAGCAGTCCGTCGCGCGCGTCGTTCAGGCACCGTGGACGGCGGCCGGCCAGGAAACCCCCGCCGCCCCCGCCGGGTCGCGGCCCTCGGCGGCGACCCGCCTGGTGCGCGGCGCCGTGGACGGCGTCCTCGGCACCGCCATCGGCGGCCCCCCGGTCTGCCGCGCCTATGTCGACGTGGTCAGGCCGGTCCTGCCCAAGGGCCGTTTCGCACGCCCGGCCGCGGCCGTGCCGGAATCCGCAGCGGCCGCGTCCGGCAGACGCGGACCGGCCGGGCGCTGACGGCCGGACGCTCCCGCTCCACGGGAAAATCCGTTCGCCCGGGGCCCGTCGGCAGACCACAGTGGTGCCGGGCGGCGCGACGTGCGCCGCCGACGGCTGTGCACAGAAACGGGGTTCCGACATGTCGACGCTGCGCGTCACGGCGGAGAGAGTGACGATTCACGAGCATCCCCACGCCGATGCGCTGGAGCTCGCCCAGGTCGGTCTCTACCGTGCCGTCGTCGCCAAGGGGGTCTACCGCACCGGTGACTTCGCCCTCTACATCCCCGAGCAGGCCGTGCTCCCGCAGGAGCTGGTGGCCGAACTGGGGCTGACCGGCAAGCTGGCCGGTTCGGCGGCCGACCGGGTCAAGGCGATCCGGTTGCGCGGCGAGCTCTCCCAGGGCATCGTCTGCCGGCCGCGGGCGCTGCACGGCAGGGACCTGGCGCGGGCGGGCGAGGCCGGCACGGACTTCGCGGCGGAGCTCGGCATCGTCAAATGGGTGCCGCCGGTGCCGATTTCGATGAGCGGTGAGGTCGAGGCGGCACCCGACCTGCTGCCGTGGATCGACATCGAGAACCTGAAGCGGTATCCGGAGGTGTTCGCCGAGGGCGAGCCGGTCGCGGTCACGGAGAAGGTGCACGGCACCGCGTGTTGTCTGACCTACCGCTCGGGGGACGACCGCGTCCGGGTGACGTCCAAGGGGCTGGGGGCGCAGCGGCTGGCCCTGGCCGAGGACCCGAAGAACCTGTACTGGCGGGCGGTGCACGCCCATGGCGCGCCCCGGGTCGCGGCGGAGATCGCCGCGGAGCTGGAGGCGTCGCGGGTGGGTGTCTTCGGTGAGGTGTACGGCGACGGCGTACAGGATCTGGGGTACGGCGCGGACAGCCGCCGCGGCGAGCCCGCATACGCCGTCTTCGACGTCTCGGTGGAGGTCGACGGGCAGGTGCGCTGGCTGGCGCCGCGGGAGCTGACGGCCGTGCTGGCCGGGCGGCTGCCGGTGGTGCCGACGCTGTTCACGGGCCCCTACGACGCGCACCGGGTGATGGAGCTGGCCGACGGTCGCGAGACGCTGTCCGGGCGGGCGGTGCACCTTCGCGAAGGGGTGGTCGTCCGGCCCCTCACCGACCGCTACAGCCCGGCGGTGGGCGGCCGCGCCATCGCCAAGGTGGTCGGCAGCGCCTATCTGACGCGCAAGGGCGGCACGGAGTACGAGTAGCCGACTGCCCGCCCGGCGGTCGGGCGGGCGGTCGGGCGGTCAGGCGTCGGCGTCCGCCGCCAGGAGGCGGCGGGCGAGGGCGAGGGGGGCGCCCGGGTCGCGCGCCGGTGCGGGGGCCGTCGAGCGGTGGGCGGGGAGCCGCTCGACGGTCGTGCCGCCGGTGTCCGATTCGAGGGCGGGGGCGTAGCCGGCGGCGCGCAGGGCCGCCAGGGTGGCGGCCGGGGGGAGGCCGCTGACCAGGACGGTCGGGGCGATGGCGCGCAGCCCCAGGTCGCGCAGGGCGCGATGGGCGGCGAGCTCGCGGACCAGGGCCTCGTCGTCGGAGCGGATGCAGCAGGCGGCGGGCAGCACCCGCATCCGGCCGTGGCTGCGGGCGGTGTCCCGGATGAGGTAGCCCAGCGGCTGCGGCAGGGTACCGGTGGCCGAGGCGACGGCGAGGTCGTCGAGCAGGGTGTCGGCACTACGGCCGGTGTCCAGGGCGCGGCGTACCGAGGCCGGGCTGAAGCGCCAGGTGACGGCGTGGCCCTCGGACTCGCGGTCGGCGGCCGCGGCGAGCAGTCCAGCGAGGGCGACGGCGGGGCGGCCGGGCACGACGGCCGTCAGATCGGCCTGGAAGTGGGCCTGTTCGAGGAGTGGTGGCAGCAGATCCCGCAGCGGTGCGTCGAGCGACCACGGATCGGCGAGCAGGGCCCGGCCCAGGGGGGTGAGGGTTCCGTGGGCGACCAGGCCGAGGAAGGCCGCCTCCTGCAGGGTACGGGCGGCGCGTTCCTCGGCCATCGGCTGCGCGGTGACGGCGAGGGGGCGGTGCCAGTCCGCGGCGGCGAGCAGGCCGCGCGGGGGGCCGTCGTCCGCGGCTTCCGGCGGCAGGGCGAACCCCGCGCCGAGAGGGACATCGGCGAGCGCGGCGAGCAGGGCGTGCCGCAAGGCCGGTGCGTGCCGGTCATGGCCCCGTACGAGCGCGGTCGGTGTCTCGCCGAAGGCGGTGTGGGTGGGGATGTCCCACAGGGCCGACCAGGCGGCGAGCACGGGGGCCAGGCGCTCGCCCGGCGGGCGGGCCAGCCAGTCGTCGTAGGCGCTGGTGGGCAGGGCGGTGATGCCCTGCGGGGTGCGGGTCAGCGCGATCAGGCCGGCGGCGAGGGCGAGGTCCAGGAGGAGGCGGGTGTGCGGCTCGGTCGCGCCGGCCGCCTTGGCCAGCCGCTTGATCTCGCGGATCGTCAGTCCGCCGGCCTTGCGCAGCGCGGCGGGCTGCGCCGCCAGCGAGGCGAGGAGGCGTTCCAGGGCGGCGGCGAGGGTCGCGGCGGCGGCCCGCGACTCGTCTGCCAGGGCCTGCGCCGTCGGCGGCCGTACGGGGCCCTCCGGGGCGGGCGGTGGGTCGTACCGGGGGGCGTGCGCGGCGAACGGGCCGAGGGCGGTGGCGGCCAGGAGTTGCGGGGTGCGCGGCGGGACGACGACGGCGCCGTCCTCGGCCGGCGCGGCCAGGCCGTCCTCGAACAGCGAGCACAGCGCGGCCTCGGCGGCCGTGCGCCCGGGGCCCGGCATGGTCGTCCCGAGGGCGTCGTAGACGTCCTCGGGTGGTACCGGTTCGCCGGCCAGGTGGGCGAAGGACAGGCGGTGCGCCATCAGGGACTGGTAGTCGGCGCCCGGGGCGGGGGCGGCCGGTGCCGGGGCGGCGCGCCCGGTCCGTTCCTGGCTGATGCGGGCCGCGGCGGCGAGCACCTGCAATCGGGGCTGGTCGAGGTGGAGCACCAGCTCGTGGAGGGTTTCGTACGACCACAACGCGCTTGCCAGGCCGCGCAGTCGGGTGGGGGCGGGGCGGCGGGCGAGCGGCTCGGCGTGGCGGGTGAGGAGCGCGGCGAGCTGCTGAGGGGTGCGCCGGGCGAGGGATCGGGTGAGTGTGTCGAGACCTTCCACGGCCCTGAGGTTAGTCATCGCGCGAGCAGGGTGGTCAGGGCGCCCACGGGGTCGGGGTCCGGTGGCCCGGTGGGCCACCAGTCCTCGGCGCCCGGTTCGGATTCGTACGGGTACCAGCGGTTGTCGTGGCCGAAGCGCAGCTGGATGCCGCGCTCGGGGTCGGTGAGGTGGTTGTGGCGCGGGCGCAGCACCGGGAGGTCCGCGGCGGTGAGGGCGCTGCGGGCCCGGTCGAAGTCACCGGCCGGGGGGTTCCATGGGGTTTCGAGGAGGGCGAGCCCTTCGGGGCCGCCCTGGCGCCAGGCGGCCACGGCGCGCGCCACGTCGGCGGGGGTGCGGTCGGTGGCGGCCGCGAGGTCGCGGTAGAGGGCCCGGGTGGCGGAGGTCAGCCCGGCCGTGGGGTGGGCGGTGGCCGCGAGGCGGATGGCGTCCTCCCACGGGGGCAGCCGGGGGAACGGGCTGCGGGCCGGCTGCCGTCCGGCACCGGGGCCCGGGCCGGGAGCGGACAGATAGGTGTGGGCGCGGGCCGCGGCGTCGCCGGCGAGGAACTCCAGGGCGGCCGCGTCGAAGGGGAGGTGGCCGGCATCCGGGAGGGCCGGTGGCTGCCCGGGGTGGGCGGGCAGGGGCAGGGGTGGTGGAAGCGGCGGCCGCAGGCGGTCGGCGAGGGCGTCCCGGGCGAGGACGCCGCGTGGTGGGGCGGGCCGCGTCGCATCGGCCGTCGGGGCGGGCTCGCCGGGGGCCGTGGCGGCCGGCGCGGCGGCGGGGCCCGGGGCGTCGGTGTGGGTCTCGCGGGCCGGGAGCGTGGCATGGCGGCGGGAGAGCTCGTCCAGCAGCTCCCGCTCACCGCGCCCGCGCATCAGCAGCAGGACGAAGGGGTCCGCGTCCAGGAGGCGGGCCGTCTGGAAGCAGAGCGCCGCGGCGTGTTTGCAGGGCCGCCCGTGGTCGGGGCAGGTGCACCGGGGGACGAGGTCGCCCGGGCCCGGGAGGAGGCGCACCTCCCCCTCGGCGAGTGCGCCGGGCAGTTTCTTGGTGAGCAACGCGGCCAGCTGCGCGGGCTCCGCGGTGATGGCATCGAGCAGGCTCTCCCACTCCTGGTCGGACAGGGTTTGCAGGCGGATCTCGGCGCTGTAGGGGCGGGGCCGGCTGCCTCGTACGGTGGCGACGATGCGGCCGGGCGTGACGTTGATGGTGTCGACGTGGCCGTCGCGCGCGTAGATGCGGCCGCGGTCGAGCCGGGCGCTGTCGAGGGCGCTGGTCTCCAGCGCGTCCAGCCAGGCGTTCCCCCACCAGGACTCGGCGAACAGCCCGCGGGCCCCGGTGCGGAGGGGCAGCGGCGGGAACGTCCGGGAGCGGTCCGCGCGCGCCAGCCGGTCCGCGAGGACGCGGCCGCGGTCGTCGCCGGCGGCGGGGCGGGGACTCCCCCGCTCCCGGCCGGTCCTGCCGCCGGGACGGTCCAACCGGCTCATGCGGACCTCCTCAGGGAGACAAGATCGGCCAGCTCGGCATCGGACAGCTCGGTGAGGGCGGTCTCGCCCCCCAGGAGCACCGCGTCGGCCAGTGCCCGCTTGGCGGCGAGGAGTTGGGCGATGTTGTCCTCGACGGTGCCCTCGGCGATGAGCCGGTGCACTTGGACCGGCTGGGTCTGGCCGATGCGGTAGGCACGGTCGGTGGCCTGCTCCTCGACCGCCGGATTCCACCAGCGGTCGTAGTGGACGACGTGCCCGGCGCGGGTCAGATTGAGGCCGGTGCCCGCGGCCTTGAGCGACAGCAGGAAGACCGGGGCGTGGCCGGCCTGGAACCGGTCGACCATCTTCTCCCGTTCGGCGACGCGGGTACCGCCGTGCAGGAGCTGATGCGGGATGCCGCGGGCACCCAGATGCCGCTCCAGCAGCCTGGCCATCCCCACGTACTGGGTGAAGACCAGGGTGGCGCCCCCCTCGGCGAGGATGGTGTCGAGGAGTTCGTCGAGGAGTTCCAGCTTCCCGGAGCGGGCGGCCAGGCCGGGCGCGGCCTCCTTCAGATACTGCGCGGGGTGGTTGCAGATCTGCTTGAGGGCTGTGAGCAGCTTCATCACCAGGCCGCGGCGTTCGATGCCCTCGGCGGCCCCGATCCGGGCAAGCGCCTCGCGGACGACGGCCTGATAGAGCGCGGCCTGTTCGCGCCCCAGCGCCACCGGATGGTCCGTCTCGGTCTTGGGCGGGAGCTCCGGCGCGATCCCGGGGTCGGACTTCTTGCGACGCAGGACGAAGGGCCGCACCAGACCGGCCAGCCGGGCCGCCGCCTCCGGGTCCTCCCCGCTCTCGACCTCACGGGCGTGCAGCGCACGGAACGTTTTGAGCGACCCCAGGAGTCCGGGGGTCGTCCAGTCGAGGAGCGCCCACAGCTCGGAGAGATTGTTCTCCACCGGGGTGCCGGTGAGGGCGATCCGGGCCGGTGCCTTGATGCCACGCAGCGCCCTGGCCGTCGAGGACCGCGGGTTCTTCACGTGCTGCGCCTCGTCGGCGACCACCCAGGCCCAGCTGTGGGCGGCGAGCCGGGCGGCGCTGCTGCGCATCGTCCCGTAGGTCGTCAGGACGAAGCCGTCGGCCAGGCCCTCCAGGGTGCGACCGCTGCCGTGGAAGCGGCGGACGGGCGTGCCGGGGGCGAAGCGCTCGATCTCCCGCTGCCAGTTCCCCAGCAGGGAGGCCGGGCAGACGACGAGTACCGGCGCGGTGGGCCGGCGATGGCGGTGGAGTGCGATGACGGTGAGGGTCTTGCCCAGGCCCATGTCGTCGGCGAGGCATCCGCCGAGGCCGAGTGAGGTCATGGTGTCGAGCCAGGCCATGCCCCGCAGTTGGTAGTCGCGCAGGGTCGCGCGCAGGCCGGGCGGCTGGGGCAGCGGCGGTGCCGGGGTGGTCAGGCGGGCCCGCAACGCGGCCAGGGCCCCCATGGGCACCACCTCGACCTCTTCGCCGTCCACCTCCGTGGTGCCGCCCAGCGTCGCGGCGAGGGCGTCGACCGGGTCCAGATAGCCCAGTTCGCGCTTGCGGGCCTTGCGTACGAGGGCGGGATCGACCAGGACCCACTGGTCGCGAAGTCGGACGACGGGGCGGTGGGCCTCGGCGAGGGCGTCCATCTCGGCCTCGGTCAGCGGTTCACCGTCCATCGCCACCTGCCAGCGGAACTGGAGCAGTTCATCGGTGTCGAAGAAGCCGAAGCCGTCCGCGGCCGAGCCTGGCGCCGGGCGCAGTACCGCCGCCGCGGTCAGGCCACGGGCCAGCTCCCTGGGCCAGTGGACGGCCACCCCGGCGGCGCCCAAGCGCGGCGCGGCCGGGCCGAGCAGGTCGTACAACTCGTCCTCGTCCAGCGGCAGTACGTCGGGAACCGGCCGCTGGAGGAGACGGGCGAGCGGCTCCCAGATGCGGGCCGCGCGCCGCAGCGCGAGGAGGGTGTCGACGCGGGACCGCGGCCCGAAGTGCTCGGGCTCCTCTCCCTCCCACAGCTGGCGGGCGTCGGTGATCAGGGTGGGGTCGGTGAGGCTGTGGACCTGCAGGACGACGGCCGCCGCGCTGCGCTCCTCGGAGTCTCCCGCACGTACCTCCCCGCCGTCGAAGACCTTGTGCGGGGCGAGGTCGAGGCGCAGGGAGAGCCGTACCCCGGCGTCGATGCCGGCCGCGGCCTCGGCGGCCCACTCCCGGGCACCGGGAAGCCGCTGCGGCGCGCTCGCCGCAAACGGGGCGCCGCCGGCCACCAGCTCGGCGGCCGGAGTACGTGGCAGACCGTCGACGACGGCGTCCACGAACAGCCGGACCAGTGCCACCGGGTCGGGAAGCCGAAGAGGGCGGCTGCCGGGGACCGGCACGGCGAACGCCTCACCGGGCATGGCCGCGGCGACGGCCCGCAGGTGCGCGATGTCATCGGGATCCAGGGGGCCGGCGCGCCAGGCGTCGGCGTCCTCGGAGGTCAGTCCGGGCAGCAGCCTGCCGCGCGCGGCGAGATGCAGGGCGTGCAGCGCGGCCGCGCCCCAGCAGGCGGCCGCCGGATGGGCCGCCGGATCGTGCCGGGCCCCGACCAGCACCGGAACCGCGTCGGCCAGGGGGACCAGCAGCGCCGGAACCGTGCGGCCACGGGCACCGTTGCCGTGCCGCCGGGCAACGGTCAGTTCCACGGGCTCACCGGCCGTCGCCGGCACGTCACCGCCGCCCGGCCCCGCTCCGACGTCCGGGAGCGGACCGCCGTCAGGCCGCCAGAGGGCGACCTTCCCCGCGCGCGGCAGCTGGGCGGGCACGAAGGTCACGGCACATCGCATCGCCGCAGCACCGGCTCCGCCGCTGTGCCCACCTGCCCCCGGCACGGTCGGCGCGACAGCGACGGCTCGCGCCGCAGCACCGCTCACCGCATCTGCCATGCCCGCCTCCCACCGCCTCGCCATGCCGTCCTCTCGTCCTGCCTCTTGATCGCTCCCGCATCGGCCTCCGCGCCCGCTCGCTGCACTTCGCACGGCTCACCCCCACGCCCCCGACCTGCGAGTCTACGGTCGCACTCACCGCAGGCCGTGCCGGGCGGGCGAGCGGCCCGCAGTCACCGGCCGACGGCACTTCCGCCGCCGCAGCTCTGCCTGAAACCGATGGAAACACAGGGCACTGACAACGCCGTTCCGCTGTCCCTCCCCACCCCGATTTCCGCAGTTGAACAGCAGCGAAGTAGCCGGCCCCGCAATGCGGACGACTTCGTCTCCGCACCCCGCGAGCGGAGTTATCCACAGGCCGCACCGCACTTCCCCGCCACACGCCGCAAGCCGCTACAGTCGACCACATCGTCACTCTAAGTAATCGAAATCTCCCAGGGAGCCACCATGTACACGCCCACCCCCACACCCGCTCCCACACCCGCTCCCACTTCCACTCCCACTTCCACTCCCACTCCCACTCCCACTCCCACTCCCGAGCAGAGCGAAGCCGTCGACGCCTTCCGCGCCGGTGCACACCTCGTACTGCAGGCCGGCGCCGGCACGGGCAAGACGACCACCCTCGCGATGCTCGCGCATGCGACACGGCGCGACAGGCGGCTCGGCCGCTATATCGCCTTCAACAGAGCCATCGCCCGCGATGCCGCCCGGAGATTTCCCGCCGGAGTGACCTGCGGGACCGCGCACGCCCTCGCATACGCGTCGGTCGGCAGGAACTACCAAGCGCGGATGAACGCCCCCCGACGGGCCGGCTGGCGGACGGGCGCCGCGCTCGGTATCGACGAGGGCATGTGGGTGCGCATCGGCGCCCGCAAGGTCGACAACAGAGCGCTCTCCCACACCGTCCTGCGCACGGTCACCCGCTTCTGCCAGTCGGCCGACAAGGAGATCGCGCGCCATCACATCCCACCCTTACGCGGAGCCGAATCGCCGGCCCAGCATGATCAACTCGCCGGTCTCGTCCTGCCGTACGCGCGCAAGGCATGGGCCGACCTACAACATCGGGATCGCGGCGTGGTGCGCTTCGAGCACGATCACTACCTCAAGATGTGGGCGCTGCGAGAACCCCTGATCCGGGCGGACTTCCTGCTTCTGGACGAGGCGCAGGACACCAATCCCGTCGTCGAGCAGATCTTCGCGGCCCAGCGTGCCCATGCGCAGCTGGTACTCGTCGGCGACTCCGCCCAGGCCGTCTACGGCTGGCGCGGAGCACGCGATGTCATGACGGGCTTCGACGGCCAACAGCTCACCCTCTCCCGCTCCTTCCGCTTCGGGGAGGCTCTGGCAGCGAAGGCCAACCGGTGGCTGACGATCATCGGCGCGCCCATCCGGCTCGCGGGCTCGCCGCAGCTGGCAACGGAGTTGACGTCGGTGCCCGCGCCGGAGGCCGTCCTGTGCCGGTCGAATGTCGGGGCCATGGTGGAGGTGATACGGCAACTGGAGGCGCATCGCAGAGTCGCACTCGCCGGCGGCGGCGAGACGTTGAGCGCCCTGGCCCGGGCCGTGCACGACCTCGAGGCGGGTCGGCGCACCACGCATCCCGAGCTGATGCTCTTCGAGTCCTGGCCGGAACTGCGCGAGTACGCGGAATGTGACCCTGCCGGACGGGATCTGCTGCCTCTGGTGGAACTCGTGGACGAGCACGGCACGGCGGCCGTCCTACGCGCCTTGGACCGGCTCTCACCGGCGAACTACGCCGAGGTGACCGTGTCCACGGCGCACCGCGCCAAGGGGCGGGAGTGGGCGAGCGTACGCATCGCCGACGATTTCACTGGCCCCGGCGATCTCGACGAGCGCGCAGAGGACGGAACCCCGCTCCCCGGCCCGATCGACCTGGACGAGGCGCGCCTGGCGTATGTGGCGATCACCCGCGCCCGATCGCAACTCGACCTCGGGGGCCTGTCCTGGATCAACAGCCACCCGGCCGGCGATCCACGCCCCGCCTCCACCCCTCCGGCTGCGACAAGCCCCACCCACCACGGTCCGGCACTGCGCAACGACCGAGCAGGAGGTGACCGATGACCACTCGGGACCACGGGAGCTCCGGAACACCCGAACACCCGAACACCAGAACACCCGAACTCCGGAACGGGAACACGGAAGCCCGGAAACCGGGGGAAGCGACCAGGACTCACACCGCTCAGGCAACCGATGCGCCCGGAACACCAGACAGGTGCTGTGGCCGCATGGTCGGCGATCAGTGGCCCGGGTCAGTGGTCAGCGATCTCCGACCAGTGGCTGACGCGTCGATCGGGAGGATCCTGGAGGTGGGAGATGGATGCCATGCGTACAGGAAATGAGCCGCTGCAGGCACGCAGCCCCCTGAAGATCCGCTGCGGTCTGGCGTTGTGGGGGATGCTGTGGGCCGTCGCAGGAGCCGTTGCCTTTGCGATGGCCGGCCGACCGGAGTGGGCAGCGGCGTGTGCCGCCGTGGCGATGCTGGCAGCCACGGACCTGACCCTCGTGATACGGCACATCCACCAGGGACCGCACTACCAGCCGGGGAAGGAGATACCGCCCTACGAGCCGGACCGGGGCAGGAACGAAGCTTTCGGGAGCTGGACCACCCGCCGCCACAGGCGTGACACCAAGCCGTAGGCCTCAGACCGGCGCGACGACGGAGCCTGTGTCCGCGCTGCCCCACACCCACTTTCCTGCCGTGGGCACATCGCCACGCCACCACCTGCTCGAACCATGCGCGCCATCACCACCCACCCGCGTCAAGAAGCGTCTCGATCACTACCGGCTCACCGGTGACCTGGCCAGTACGCCGATCCGGTCGCAGTGATCGAAGGCAGCCCCCGAGCCCTTGGCGAGAGCTGCGGGGAAACGCCGCGGTGCCACGCACCACAATGGCTGACTCCTGCCACGAGCGGGTCGCGCCACGAACGGGGTCGAGGGCCGGGCGCGCGAGCAAACCCATGGGGCGAGAGCGTTCAGAGGGCGACGGGGGTGGGACTGAGGGCGAGAGTCGGGCGCAGAGGCCGAGACTTTCGCGGAAACGTCGAGACGTTGGGGGCGGGGGCCTGGGGAGGGCGGAGGCGGGGGAGGGAGGGGGCGGGGGGAAGGGGGGAAGGGGGGAAGGGGGAAGGGGGAAGGGAGGCGGCGGGGCGGATGAAGGGCCACCGAGCCCACCTGGCCCCCGACCGAACACCAACCCCCACCCCCCAACCCCCAACCCCCAACCAACCCAACCCCCACCCCACCAACGCGCACATCCCCGCAGCAGACCGCTACTGGGAACCGTCGCCCGCGCCAGATCCCTGTTCGCCGCTCCCGCGTCCGGGCGCGAAGCGGGCCGCTTCGAGGAACTCCGGGCGGGGCTCCAGGGCAGCCGCCAGACGGAAGTGGCGTAGCGCTTCATCGGCTCGGTTGGCGCGCTCCAGCGTGCGGGCCAAGGCGAAATGGGCGAAGGCGTTGGCGGGCTCGCGCTCCAGGACGAGCTGGAACTCGAGCTCCGCCGAGCGCAGTTGGGCGCCCAGGAAGAAGGCGCGGGCGCGCAGCAGGCGGGCCGCCGTGTTCTCGGGGTGGGCGGTGATGACCGGATCCAGCAGCCGGATCGCTCCGCGCGGATCGCGGGCAGCCAGCAGGTGTTCCGCCGCGCGGAAGTCGATGACGTGCGTCTCGGGGCTGCGCTCGGGCACGGGTCGTCTCCTCTCCGTAGCCGTACGGGCGACCCTGATCGGCCACCCGTACGGCGTTACGTGCGGCACAACAACTGCGTCAGTCACCGCATTCCCGCCCGGAAGGGGCAGGAACCGGGCTGTGGCCCCTACGGACACCGGGCCCGTTACAGGCTGATGTGGTACGCCTTGCGCAACGTCTCGTGCACGGTCCACTGGGTCCGGTCGCCCTCACGCAGGACGCAGGCGTCGCCCGGCCCCACCTCGAGCACCGAACCGCCCTCCACCTCGATGGTGGCGCGTCCGCTCACGACCACGAAGAGTTCGTTGGCCTCGGTGTCGGTCACCACGCCGGGTGTGATCTGCCAGATGCCCCGGATCTGCTTGCCGTCGGGCGATTCCCACAGGACCTTGCCCGTCACTTCCGGCTCACCGGAGACGATCTGGTCCGGGTCCAGCGGTTCCGGCTCCAGATCGGCGTCAGCGATGCCGGGTATGTTCACGACGAAGGAGGCGGGCGCGGGCGCGGCACCCACGGCGGGGGAATCGGCCGGGGCGGCGGTGGCCTCGTCGGTGTCGGGGGCCTGGGCGGCGAGATCGGTAGCAGTCATGGCGGCGAGGCTATCCTCCGGCCTCAGGCGCCGCGCAGTCGCTCCCATACCTCGCGGACCTGGGGCTCCAGCGCTTCCAGCGGGCCGTCGTTGTCGATGACGAGGTCCGCGACCGCCAGCCGTTGTTCGCGGGACGCCTGTGCGGTCATCCGGGAGGCGGCCTCCTCCTGGGTCATTCCGCGCAGGCGCACCAGACGGTCCAGCTGGGTCTGCGGGGCGGCGTCGATGACGACGACGAGGTCGTAGAGCGGCGCCAGGCCGTTCTCGGTCAGCAGCGGCACGTCATGGACGACGACGGCGTCCGGCCCCGCCGATGCCTCGAGTTCGGCCGAGCGCGCACCCACCAGGGGGTGGACGATCGCATTCAGCGCCTTGAGTTTCTCGGGGTCGGCGAAGACGATGCCGCCCAGCTTCGGCCGGTCCAGGGTCCCGTCCGGGGCGAGTACGTCGTCCCCGAACTCCGCGACCACCGCCGCGAGGCCGGGCGTTCCCGGCTCGACGACCTCACGTGCGATCTTGTCCGCGTCGACGATCACCGCTCCGTACGACGCCAGCAATCGCGACACCTCGCTCTTGCCTGCGCCGATCCCACCGGTCAGCCCCACCTTCACCATGCGCCCACGCTATACGGTCCCCGGACACCGCACAGGGGCCGGCCTCCAAGCGAAACACAGAGCGTCATCGGGCATCGGGCATCGAGCATCGGGCATCGGGCATCGGGCATCGGGCATCGGGCATCGGCCGAACGCCGGGAAGGGCCAGGAAGAGGCTGATCACCGGGTGGCAGCGGCTCGGTCCCACAGGACGTCACGGAAAGGACGGCCCCGCAGCAGCCTGACAATCCCGCTGCTCCCACCGCCGGCCGGTGCCCTCAAGCCGCTCCCCCGCCGCCTTCGGACTCCCGCTCCGCCAGGAAGCGCTCGAATTCGCGGCCGATCTCGTCGGCCGAGGGGAGTTCCACTGCTTCGGCGACCAGGTTGCCCCGAGTCTCCGCTCCGGCGACCGCGTCGTACTGATGCTCCAGTCCGCTGACCAGAGCGACCAGTTCCTCGTCGCCCTGGGAGATCTGGCGCTCGATCTCCTCCTGCGTCCGCAGCGCCTCCGTGCGCAGCGCGTGCGCGGCGCCGGGCAGCACCAGGCCCGTAGCCGCCGTTACGGCTTCCAGGGCGGTGAGCGCGGCGTCCGGGTACGCGGAGCGGGCGATGTAGTGCGGGACGTGCGCCGCGACGCCCAGGACGTCGTGTCCGGCCTCGGCCAGCCGGAACTCGATCAGCGACTCCGCACTGCCGGGCACCTTCGCCTCGTCGAAGAAGCTGGTGTGTCCGGGCATCAGGTCCGTACGGTTGCCGTGGGGAGTGATGCCCACGGGGCGGGTGTGCGGGACGCCCATCGGGATGCCGTGGAAGTTGACCGACAGACGCACCCCCAGCCGCTCGACGATCTGGCGCACCGCCGCCGAGAAGCGTTCCCATTCCACGTCGGGCTCGGGCCCGGAGAGCAGCAGGAAGGGTGCGCCGGTCGCGTCCTCGACGAGTCGAAGATCGATGCTGGGTGCTTCGAAGTCGGTCCAGCGGTCGCTCTCGAAGGTGAGCAGCGGCCGCCGCGCGCGGTAGTCGATCAGCCGGTCGTGGTCGAAGCGGGCGACCACGCGGGATGTCAGGCCGTCCAGCAGCCGCTCCACGATCTGGTCGCCGGTTTCACCGGCGTCGATGTAACCGTCGAAGTGGTACAGCAGCACCAGTCCGGCGGAGTCCGTGGCGGCAGCCGCCTCGACCGCTGCGAGCCCACTCGGCTCCCATTCGTACAACCCCTGGGGATCCAACACAGTGACCGCTCCTCCTCGTATCCGTGGGCAAGAACGTCCGGGCACGGGCTCACATTCCCGTGGTGGCGCTCCGTGCCCACGCACGGCGCAAAACCGCCTTCCACGGCGCTGCCATCCCGCACCATGCCCACCGCCCGCCCCGCCCCCTCCCCCGCGCCCGCGCCCGGGCCCGCCCACGGAGTCCGCCCGGCGAGGTGTGGTGACGTGAACTCCCCCACGCCCAAGCCGTTCACCAGAGCCCAGCATGTCCACATGCATGAGTCCACAGAGCCAAAGCAAGGGGCAGGAAGAGGGACAGGGCAAGGGCGGAAGACCTCAACTCGGCAACCTCCACGCCGCGTTGCCCTACCCCTCCGCCCTTGCCTTCGCCACCGCCCTCGCGCTCGATGCCTCCACCGCGGGTGGCGCGGGTGGCGTGGCCTCCCGGATCGCTCTCACCGGTTCGTCGAAGGCCGTGCTCACGGCGGGCGGTTCGGCTACGGGCTGCACTCGGACGGCGCCTCGAACGCCGTGCCCGGGGCCTCGCCATCGTCCGGATCCGGGGGACGCCGCAGAGCCCCGACCCGCCAAGCCCGAGACGGCAGAGTCCCGGACCCGCACCGTCCCGGGACCCCGGTCCCCTCCCCGGACACGACGAAGGCCCGTTCCCCGGGGAGGGGAACGGGCCTTCGCCTATCGGCTAGTGCCTAGTGGCAAGAGCTCAGCTCTGGCCGCCGGCCAGCTTCTCGCGGAGCGCGGCCAGGGCCTCGTCCGACGCCAGGGCGCCGGAGTTGTCCGCCGACTCCGAGGAGTACGAGCCGCCGGAGACGTTGCCGCCGCCACCGGTGCTGCTGGCGCCGCCGGTCGCCGCGGGAGCCGCAGCACCCTCGGCCGCCGCCTGCTCGTCGGCCTCGCGGGACTTGATGACCTGAGCCTGGTGCTGCTCGAAGCGCTGCTGCGCCTCGGCGTACTGGTTCTCCCAGGCCTCGCGCTGGGTCTCGTAGCCCTCGAGCCAGTCGTTGGTCTCGGGGTCGAAGCCCTCGGGGTAGATGTAGTTGCCCTGGTCGTCGTAGGACGCGGCCATGCCGTACAGGGTCGGGTCGAACTCGACCACCGACGGGTCGGCACCGAAGGACTCGTTGGCCTGCTTCAGCGAGAGGCTGATGCGGCGGCGCTCGAGGTCGATGTCGATGACCTTGACGAAGATCTCGTCGTTGACCTGGACGACCTGCTCCGGGATCTCGACGTGGCGCTCGGCCAGCTCGGAGATGTGGACCAGGCCCTCGATGCCCTCGTCGACGCGCACGAACGCACCGAAGGGAACGAGCTTGGTGACCTTACCCGGGACGACCTGACCGATCTGGTGGGTCCGGGCGAACTGCTGCCACGGGTCTTCCTGGGTCGCCTTGAGCGACAGGGACACGCGCTCGCGGTCCATGTCGACATCCAGGACCTCGACCGTGACCTCCTGGCCGACCTCGACGACCTCGGAGGGGTGGTCGATGTGCTTCCAGGACAGCTCGGAGACGTGCACGAGACCGTCGACGCCGCCCAGGTCCACGAACGCACCGAAGTTGACGATCGAGGAGACGACGCCGGAGCGGACCTGACCCTTCTGGAGGGTGGTGAGGAAGGTCTGGCGGACCTCGCTCTGGGTCTGCTCCAGCCAGGCACGGCGGGACAGGACCACGTTGTTGCGGTTCTTGTCCAGCTCGATGATCTTGGCCTCGAGCTCCTTGCCCACGTAGGGCTGGAGGTCGCGCACGCGGCGCATCTCGACCAGGGAGGCCGGCAGGAAGCCACGGAGGCCGATGTCGAGGATGAGACCACCCTTGACGACCTCGATGACGGTACCGGTGACGATCCCGTCCTCTTCCTTGATCTTCTCGATCGTGCCCCAGGCACGCTCGTACTGAGCGCGCTTCTTGGACAGGATGAGGCGGCCTTCCTTGTCCTCCTTCTGGAGAACCAGGGCCTCGATCTCATCACCGACGGCGACGACCTCGTTGGGGTCGACGTCGTGCTTGATGGAGAGCTCGCGGCTCGGGATGACGCCTTCGGTCTTGTAACCGATGTCGAGCAGGACCTCGTCCCGGTCGACCTTCACGATGACGCCGTCGACGATGTCGCCGTCGTTGAAGTACTTGATCGTCTCGTCGATCGCGGCGAGGAAGGCTTCCTCGTTACCGATGTCGTTGACCGCAACCTGCGGGGTGGTGGCGGTGGTCTCGGTGCTGCTCGTCATGTGGGTAAAGGCTCCGGTGCGGACATTGAAGTCGTAGGTACTGCTACGCCGAGAGCCGTTATCGCCTCTGCACAAGCCGGACAGCGTCGGAGGCGCACTCTCCGGACGCCCCGACCTTGACCGGAACATCCAAAGGCGCCTCAAAAACCGAGAGGTGCATACAGATGCGAGCGCGGCCTGCTCCGTCTGAGGCGCGCAAGCCCGCAGCGCAACTTGTAGCATACGGGCGCAGCCGGACACGGTCAATGCGCGAACGCGCACGCCAGGGGTGGAACGCCCCATAACCGGCACACGCGATGTTCCGCGAGGTCGAACGGCCTCACAGTCCCTGCAGCTCCAAGCAGAGCGAAGACTACGACGACGGGCGCGATGAACCAAGAGCACGAGCCGGAGGCGACCCGACGTGACGCCTCGGACACGGAAAGCAACCGAGCCAGCCGGGGCTGGTGGGACGGCAATGCGGACGAGTACCAGAGCGAGCACGGCGCGTTCCTGGGGGACGACCGGTTCGTGTGGGGGCCGGAGGGGCTGGACGAGGCGGAAGCGGGACTGCTGGGCCCGGCGGCGGAGCTGAAGGGGCGGCGGGTCCTGGAGATCGGGGCCGGTGCTGCGCAGTGCTCGCGCTGGCTGGCGGCGCAGGGTGCACGACCGGTGGCGCTCGACCTGTCGCACCGGCAGCTGCAGCACGCGCTGCGGATCGCGGACGGGGCGGTGGACGAGCCGCAGCTGGTGGAGGCGGACGCCGGGGCCCTGCCGTTCCGGGATGCCTCCTTCGACCTGGCGTGTTCGGCGTACGGCGCGATTCCGTTCGTCGCGGATCCGGTGCGAGTGCTGCGTGAGGTGCGCCGGGTGCTGCGGCCCGGTGGCCGGTTCGTGTTCTCGGTGACGCATCCGATCCGTTGGGCGTTTCCGGACGAGCCGGGGCCCGAGGGGCTGTCGGTGGGGGCCTCGTATTTCGACCGGACACCGTATGTGGAGCAGGACGAGAGCGGTCGGGCGGTGTATGTGGAGCATCACCGCACGGTGGGCGACCGGGTGCGGGATGTGGTGGCCGGCGGGTTCCGCCTGGTGGATCTGGTCGAGCCGGAATGGCCGGAATGGAACTCTCAGGAGTGGGGCGGCTGGTCCCCGTTGCGCGGGAATCTGATCCCGGGGACGGCAATCTTCGTGTGCGAGGCCCCGTGATCCGGCGCGAGGCTCTGGAGCGGCTGCCGGTCCGGGAGGCGCTGCCCGCCTTGCGGGAGGCGCTGGAAGAGGTCGGTGCGGCCGTGCTCTGTGCGCCGCCGGGGACGGGCAAGACGACGTTGGTACCGCTGGATCTGGCGGGGCTGACGGGTGCGGGGCCGGCGCGGCGGGTGCTGGTCGCCGAGCCGCGGCGGATCGCGGCCCGGGCGGCGGCGCGGCGGATGGCCTGGCTGCTGGGTGAGAAGGCGGGCGACCGGATCGGTTTCACGGTGCGTGGCGAGCGGCGGGTGGGGCCCCGGACCGTGGTGGAGGTGGTGACCACCGGGGTGCTGCTGCAGCGGCTGCAGCGGGATCCGGAGCTGGCCGGGGTGGACGTAGTGGTGCTCGACGAGTGCCACGAGCGGCATCTGGACGCCGATACGTCGGCGGCCTTCCTCCTGGACGTACGGGAGACGCTGCGGCCGGAGCTGCGGCTGGTGGCCGCGTCGGCGACGACGGATGCCGAAGGGTGGGCGCGGCTGCTGGGCAGTTCGGGTGCGGCCGCGCCGGTGGTCGAGGCGGCGGGTGTGGCGCATCCGGTGGCGGTGGTGTGGGCGCCGCCGGAGCGGCCGGTACGCCCGCCGCACGGGATACGGGTGGATCCGGCGCAGCTGGCGCATGTGGCGGCGGTGGTGCGGCGGGCACTGCGTGAGCAGAGCGGCGATGTGCTGTGTTTTCTGCCGGGTGTCGGGGAGATCGGGCGGGTCGCGGGCCGGCTGGCCGGGGTGGACGCCGAGGTCCTGCAGGTGCACGGGCGGGCTCCGGCGGAGGTGCAGGACGCGGTGCTGGCGGGCGGGGACGGCGGCCGGCGGGTGGTGCTGGCGACGTCGGTCGCGGAGTCGAGTCTGACGGTGCCCGGGGTGCGGGTGGTGGTGGACAGCGGGCTGGCGCGGGTGCCGCGGATGGATCATGCGCGGGGGCTGAGTGCGCTGACGACGGTGCGGGCGTCGCAGGCGGCGGCGCGGCAGCGGGCCGGGCGGGCGGGACGTCTGGAGCCGGGGGTGGTGTACCGGTGTTGGTCGGAGGGGGAGGACGGACGGCTGCCGCGATTCCCGGATCCGGAGATCAAGGTGGCCGATCTGACGGCGTTCGCGTTGCAGGCGGCGTGTTGGGGTGATCCGACGGCGTCCGGGCTGGCGCTGTTGGACGCGCCGCCGGCGGGTGCGCTGGCGGCGGCGCGGGAGGTGCTGACGGCGATCGGCGCGGTGGATGCGGACGGCCGGGCGACCGGGCGGGGAGCCCGCATGGCGCGGCTGGGACTGCATCCGCGATTGGGCCGGGCGTTGCTGGACGGTGCGCGGGAGGTCGGGGTGCGGCGGGCCGCGGAGGTGGTGGCGCTGCTGAGCGAGGAGCCGCCGCGGGCCTATGGGGACGATCTGGCGGCGGCGTGGCGTACGGCGCGCCGGGGTGGTGACGGGTACGCGGCGCGGTGGCGGCAGGAGGCGGGACGGCTGACGGCGGCGGCCGAGGGTGCGGTCGACGGTGGCGGGTCGGGGGCCGGGGACGATGCCGATGCGGGGCTGGTGGCGGCGCTGGCGTTTCCGGAGCGGGTGGCGCGGGCTCGGGGGGCGGGCAGCTTTCTGATGGCGTCCGGGACGGGGGCCGAGCTCGGTGGGGAGGGCTCGGCGCTGCGGGATGCGCCGTGGCTGGCGGTCGCGGTGGCGGACCGGCCGGTGGCGGCGGCGTCGGCCCGGGTGCGGCTGGCGGCGGTGATCGGGGAGGAGACGGCCGTTGCCGCGGCGCGGGCGCTGTATGTGTCGGGTGAGGAGGTGCGCTGGTCGAACGGGGACGTGGTGGCCCGGAGTGTGACGCGGCTGGGGGCGGTGGAGTTGGCGGTCCGGCCGCTGGCTGCGCCCGATTCCGCGCTGGTGCGGGAGGCGTTGGTGGCGGGGCTGCGGCGGGAAGGGCTGTCGCTGCTGCGGTGGTCGGCGGCCGCGGAGTCGGCGCGGCAGCGGATGGCCTTTCTGCACCGGGAGGTGGGTGCGCCGTGGCCGGATGTGTCGGATGCGGCGCTGTGGGAGCGGGTCGAGGAGTGGCTGGGGGTGGAGCTGGGGCGGGCGCGGCGGCGGGCGGATCTGGCGCGGGTCGACGCGGGGCACGCGCTGGCGCGGTTGCTGCCGTGGGCGACGGGTGAGGCGGTGCGGTTCGACGAGCTGGCGCCGGAGCGTATCGAGGTGCCGAGTGGTTCGCGGGTGCGGGTGGACTACTCCGGTGACCAGCCGGTGCTGGCGGTGAAGTTGCAGGAGTTGTTCGGGTGGCAGGTCTCGCCGCGGGTGGCCGGTGGCCGGGTGCCGGTGCTGGTGCATCTGCTGTCGCCGGCGGGGCGGCCGGCCGCGGTCACGGCGGATCTGGCGTCGTTCTGGCGGGACGGGTACCGCGCGGTGCGGGCGGAGTTGCGTGGGCGTTATCCGCGGCATCCGTGGCCGGAGGATCCGTCGGCGGCCGAGCCGACCCGGTATACGGCGGCACGGTTCAGGCGGGGCTGAGTTCGGGCCGGGCGGATTGTGGGGGCGGGGCGGTGCGGGGGCGGCGACTGCGCGCCTCGAGGAGGAGGCTCAGGGCCAGCAGGGCGGCGCCGAGGGTGAGGAATCCCCAGGGCAGGTAGCTGGTGAGCAGCAGGACGAGGGTGCGCTGGGACTTCACGAGGGCCACGGTGGAGGTGACGTAGTCGTCGCGCATCTTCACATGGCCGGCGAACGCGGTGACCTTGCCGCCGCCGGGCAGGAGTTGGCCGCCGCGCAGCTCTTCCTTGTGGATCTCCTGGCCGTTGACCGGTGCTCCGGTGACGGGGTCGACCCAGAACATCCGCTTGGTGGTGTACCAGCGGGTGGTGCCCATTTTTTCGACGGCTTCGGGGGTGATGCCCTTGACCGGCATCTTGCGGGGCAGCGGGACCTTGGTCCAGGGGATGGTCTGCTCGAAGTAGTAGACCTCCAGGCCGTGGAAGGTGGTGGTGCGCTTGTAGTGGATGGGGGCGGAGGTGCGGGTCTGGGCGTCGAAGTAGGTGTAGTCGCGCTTCTCGGTGAGGAAGGGCCACTTGTACTCGATGCCCTCGCGGCGTACCCGGTTGCCGTCGACGCTCTCGCCGGTGGCGTGGACGGGTTCTTGGGAGTGGGCGTCGAAGATGTAGCGCTCGGGGATCTCGGAGACCATTTTGCCGTCGGGTCCGGCCACGTAGGACAGGGTGTCCCAGACGACGACGTCGCGGCCGGCGGTCCGTTCGATGCGGTCGGAGGCGGCGACGTCGCCTTTGAGGGTCTGCACGATGGTGATCTTGGGGACCTTTTTGGCCTTCATGGTCCCGTAGTCGACGAGGGTGGCGGGTGCCGCCTCGAGGACCATGTCCTGGTACTGGCTGGGCGGGATCTTGGCGAGCCGGGGGAAGGCGTACCACCGCAGGAGGGGGGACAGGGCGGTGAAGAAGACGGCGAGGGCGAGCAGGATCAGGCTGGCTGTGCGGCGCATGCGGCGGCGTCCCTCCCTAGGGGTGTTCGGGGACGGTGGTCAGCAGCGGCTTGGGTGAGGTGGATCCGCTGGGGGCGCCGATCGCCGTGATGGTGAAGACGAGGGCGAGTGCCGCGGCCAGGCCGACGGCGGCTGCTGTCAGGGCGCGCATGGTCGGCCTCCCACGGAGCTGATACGGCGTCAGGGCGGGGGCACCGTAGCAACGGGCGGTCGAGATGAGAACACGTTGCACAGGGCGTCGCCGTCCGGCCCTGGACGGCGGGCCGGACGGCGACGGGCGGGTGGGGTGCGGCGGGGCCGGTCCCTGACGGAGGTCGGTCCGTGACGGGATGCGGTCCGCGGCCGGGTTCAGTCCGTGGCGGGCGGGGTGACCTTCAGTTCGACGGTGAGCCGGGCACCGTCGGCGGTGGTCAGCCGGAGCAGGAACGTCCCGGTGTGGGTGTCGGTGCGGATCTCCGGGAGCGTCAGCAGGCCGTCGGCGTCCGTGGTCAGGTGGGTGAGGATGCGTACCGGCTTGTCCTTGTCGGCGCCGGTGGCGTGGGGGTCGGTGAAGTAGGGGCCCTTGTCGTTCTCGGCGGGCTTCTCCGGGTCATCGGTGATCATGGTCGCGGTGATGTCCACGCCGGCCACCGCCTTGCCCTGGTACGTGGCCCTGAGCTGCACCGCGTCGTCCGCGAACGCCTGGCCTGCGGTCGCCGTCGGCGGTGCGTCCGCGGTGCGGGTGAGGGCGTCGGCCCGGGGCGCCGGTCGGGCCGTGACCCGTGCGGCGAGGTCGACGGCGGGCACGGCGCGGCCGACGGCGCGGGCGCGGAGGGTGAAGGCGCCGGTGCGCTCGCCCGCGTGGAGTGTGGGTGCGGTGGCCAGGCCGTCCTTGCCGGTGGTGACGGTGACGGTGGTCGCGTCGCGGGGGAAGCGGGTGTCGGTGGTGGCGGGGAGGGTGAAGCGGACGGCGGCGCCGGCGACCGGCCTGCCGTGCGCATCGCGGGCGCGGACCTGGGGCGGTGTCGGGAAGTCGGCGCCGGCGGTGGCGGTCAGGTGTGCGTCGCCGGTCCGGTCGAGGGTGGCAAGAGGTGCGGGGTCGGCGGGCCGGGGTGGGGTGGGGCTCGGCCTGGGCCCGGGGGCCGGGGGCGTGGTCGGCCTGCCGGGGGCGTCGGGGGTTCCGGTGGCGCCGCCGGGGCGGGCCGGTGTCGGCTTGCGGGGAGTGCGGTGGGGGCTCGCGCCCTTGCCCTTCGTGCCGCCCGCGGTGGGCCGGTGGCCGGTGGCGCTCCGCCCGTCGGCGGCGCCGCCGGTGGCGGTGGGGCCGCCCCGTCGTGCGGGGAGCACGCCCTTGCCGTCGGGGACCTCGTGGGTGCCGTTGCGGTAGAACGCGTACCAGGTCAGGACCGTGCGCAGGTAGGCCGCGGAGTCGTTGTAGCCGAGGATCGCGCGGTCGAGGTCGGCCCGTGCGGACAGATCGCGGCCGCCGGCGCACAGATAGCGGCCGGCGGCGAGCGCCGCGTCGAAGACGTTGTGGGGGTCCTTCTTGCCGTCGCCGTTGCCGTCGGCGCCCCAACCGGCCCCCTGGAGGCCGCCGTCGGACCAGGTGGAGGGGATGAACTGCATCGGGCCGACGGCGCGGTCGTGGGTGCGGTCGCCGTCCAGGAGGCCGCCGTCGGTGTCCCTGATGAGGGCGAAGCCGTGGCCGTTGAGCTGCGGGCCGAGGATCGGCGCCAGGGTGGCGCCGGTGGCGTCGACGGCACCGCCGCGTGCCTGGCCGGACTCGACCTTGCCGATTCCGGCGAGCAGTTGCCAGCGCAGTCGGCAGCCGGGGTCGGCGGCGTCGATGCGCGCCTCGGCCTTTTTGTACGCGGCCAGGACGGTGGCCGGGATGCCCGCCTCGGCGGGGCCGGTGGCGGCGGGACCGGTGCCCGGGTGCGGGGAAGGGCTGTGCGGGGCGGGCCTGTTGAGGGGCGGGAGGTCGGCGTAGTAGCCCGAGCCGCCGTCGATGGGGGGCGGGGTGGGGTCCGGTTCGCGGGCGGCCGCGCTCTCCGTGGCGGGCGGGGCCGAGGAGGCGGTCAGCGCGGCCAGCGCGAGCGCCGCCACGGCCGTGGACGCCGCTTTCCTCCGGAGCCGTCGCCCGAATGTGGCTGCCATGCGTGCCGTCCCCTCCCCGTTGACCCACCGCGCGAGCCGCGCGGTATCGCGCCCCCCGGCGCTCCAACTCAGGTGACATTACGACAACTCGGGCCGAGCAGCCACCACTCCCATCGACCGACATAATGATCCGAATCGATCAAGGAGAGGGCCATGCCGTTCACGCTCAGTCATGCGGCCGCGGTGCTTCCGGGGATCCGCCGCACGGGCGAGGGGCGGGGCCGGCTGGTCGCCTCTGCTCTTGTGGCGGGCTCGTTCGCGCCGGATCTGCCGTACTACGCGGACTCGGTGGTGCCCGGTGGAATGGCGTTCGGTGCGGTGACACACAGCCTGCCGGGCGTGCTGACCGTGGATGTCGCCCTGACCGCGGCGCTGGTCGCGGGCTGGCTGCTGGTGCGCGAGCCGATGGTGGCGATGCTGCCGCGGGCCTGGCAGGGGCGGGTGTACCGGTTCGCCCACGGCCGCCCCTGGCGGGGGCGGGGTCCGCGCCAACTGGCCGCGGTGGCGGCCTGGTTCGTCGTCTCCGCGGTGCTCGGCTGCGCCTCCCATGTCGTCTGGGATGCCTTCACCCACCCGGGCCGCTGGGGCACCCGGCTGGTTCCCGTGCTCAACACCTGGGCCTGGGGCAGGCCGGTCGCCGCTTACGTGCAGTCCGCCACCTCGGCGCTCGCACTGGCGGCCATCGGCTGGTTCGTGTGGACGGCGCTGCGGGGCGGACGGGGCGAGGCGCCCTCGGCCGCCGTACCCGCCCTGACCGTACGGCAGCGGCTGCTGCTGGCCGGGCCGCTCGCGCTGTGCGTCGTCGCAGGTGCGGCCGGCCGCACGCTGCGGGCGTATGCCGTCTACGGCACCCGGGCCACGTGGTTCGACTACCTCCCGTCCGCGCTCTTCGGCGCGGGCGCCGGTCTTGCGGCCGGGCTGCCCGTGGCCGCGGTGGCCGCCCGGCTGCTGCACCGCCGTGCGCGCCGCCGGCGCGGTGCCGACGGAGGCCCGGGCTCGGCGGGTCGGGCGGCGGGGCCGGCCGCCGGCGGCTGACCGGGGCCGCCCCGCTCCGCGGCGCTCAGTGCGCCGCGGACTCCCAGTCCTTTCCGGAGCCGACCGAGACGTCCAGGGGGGCGCTCAGTTCGACCGCGGCGGCCATTTCACGGCGGACCAGTTCCTCGACCTTCGTGCGTTCGCCGGGGGCGATCTCGACCACGATTTCGTCGTGGACCTGGAGCAGCATCCGCGACTGGAGCCGCGCCTCGCGCAGGGCCGCGTCGACCTTGAGCATGGCGATCTTGACGATGTCGGCGGCGGTGCCCTGGATGGGGGCGTTCAGAGCCATCCGCTCGGCCATCTCGCGGCGCTGGCGGTTGTCGCTGTTGAGGTCGGGGAGGTAGCGGCGACGGCCGAGGATCGTCTGGGTGTAGCCGGTGGCGCGGGCCTCCGCGACGACGCGCTGGAGGTAGTCGCGCACCCCGCCGAAGCGCTCGAAGAAGTTGTCCATCAGCTTGCGGGCCTCGTCGGGCTGGATGCCCAGCTGCTGGGAGAGGCCGAAGGCGGACAGGCCGTAGGCCAGGCCGTAGGACATCGCCTTGATCTTGCGGCGCATCTCCGGATCGACCTGGTCCTTGGCGACCGAGAAGACATGGGAGGCGACGGTGGTGTGCAGGTCCTCACCGGAGGTGAACGCCTCGAGCAGGCCCTCGTCCTCGGAGAGATGAGCCATCACCCGCAGCTCGATCTGGCTGTAGTCGGCGGTCAGCAGCGACTCGAAGCCCTCGCCGACGACGAAGCCGCGGCGGATCGCCCGGCCCTCGTCCGTGCGCACCGGGATGTTCTGGAGGTTGGGGTCGGTGGAGGACAGCCGGCCGGTGGCGGCGACGGTCTGGTTGAAGGTGGTGTGGATGCGGCCGTCCGTCGCGATGGTCTTGATCAGGCCCTCGACCGTGGTGCGCAGCTTGGCCTGCTCGCGGTGACGCAGCATGATCACCGGGAGTTCGTTCTCGGTCTGGGCGGCCAGCCAGGCGAGCGCGTCGGCGTCGGTGGTGTAACCGGTCTTGGTCTTCTTGGTCTTGGGCAGGCCCAGTTCACCGAAGAGGACCTCCTGGAGCTGCTTGGGCGAGCCGAGGTTGAACTCATGGCCCGCGGCGGCGTGGGCCTCCTGCACGGCCTGCTGGACCGCGCCCGCGAACTGCTGCTCCATCCGCTCCAGCCAGCCGCGGTCGGCGGCGATACCGGCCCGCTCCATCCGGGCCAGCAGGGCGCTGGTGGGCAGTTCCACGTCGCGCAGCAGCTCGGCGGCGCCGACCTCGGCGAGCCTGGTCCCGAACGCGTCTCCCAGGTCGAGGACCGTGCGCGCCTGCCCCATCAGGGCGTCCGCCTGGGCCTCCTCCTCGGCGCCGAAGGCCAGTTGGCCGTCGCCGGCGGCGGCCGGGGCCAGATCGCGGCCCAGGTACTCGATGGACAGGGCGTCCAGGGCGAAGGAGCGGCGACCGGGCTTGACCAGGTAGGCGGCGAGGGCGGTGTCCATGGTGACGCCCTCGATGAGCCAGCCGTGCTCGCCGAAGACGCGCATCAGGCCCTTGGCGTTGTGCATCACCTTGGGCCGGGCCGGGTCCCCGCTCCAGGCGGCGAAGGCCCGCTCGTCGGCCTCGTCCAGCTGGGCGGGGTCGAACCAGGCGGCCGGGCCCCCGGGGGTGGCCAGGGCCACCTCGGCGACGCTGCCGCTGCCCAGGGTCCAGACGTCGACGGTGGCGACGCCCAGCGGGCCGGTGCCGTGTGCCTCCAGCCACGGAGCGAGTGCGCCGGCGGCCAGGACCGTGCCGTCCACCTCGACGCCGCCGGCAGGTGCCGTCTCCTCGGCGGCCTCCTCGGCGGTGCCCGGGTCGACGGCGTGCAGCCGGTCGCGCAGGCCCTGGTTGCGGATCTCCAGGGCGTTGAGGAACACCTTGAGGGCCTCGCGGTCGTACGCCTGGCGGGTCAGTTCGCCGGGGCCGCAGGGCAGCTGGACGTCGCGGATCATCTCCGTCAGACGGCGGTTGAGCTTGACCGCCTCCAGGTGCTCGCGGAGGTTGGCGCCCGCCTTGCCCTTGACCTCCTCGGCCCGCTCCATCAGCTCGGCGAAGGAGCCGAACTGGTTGATCCACTTCGTGGCGGTCTTCTCGCCGACGCCGGGGATGCCGGGGAGGTTGTCCGACGGGTCGCCGCGCAGCGCGGCGAAGTCCGGGTACTGGGCGGGGGTCAGGCCGTACTTCTCGAAGACCTTCTCGGGGGTGAAGCGGGTCAGCTCGGAGACGCCCTTGGTGGGGTAGAGGACGGTGACGTCGTCGGAGACCAGCTGGAAGGAGTCGCGGTCGCCGGTGACGATGGAGACCTCGAAGCCCTCGGCGGTGGCCTGGTGGGTGAGCGTGGCGATGACGTCGTCCGCCTCGAAGCCCTCGACCGCGAACCGCTTGACGTGCATCGCGTCGAGGAGCTCGCCGATCAGCTCGACCTGGCCCTTGAACTCGTCGGGCGTCTTGGAGCGGTTCGCCTTGTAGTCGGGGAACTCCTCGGAGCGCCAGGTCTTGCGCGAGACGTCGAAGGCCACCGCGAAATGCGTGGGCGCCTCATCACGCAGGGTGTTCGCGAGCATCGACGCGAAGCCGTAGATCGCGTTGGTCGGTTGCCCCGTGGCGGTGGTGAAATTCTCCACGGGCAGGGCGAAGAACGCCCGGTATGCCATGGAATGCCCGTCCATCAGGAGCAGGCGGGGACGACCGCCCGCCGCCGCCTCGGTGCCGGTCGCTTCGCTCTTCTTCGCTGCCTTTGCTGCCACGCCCCCGATCCTGCCACGCCCCACTGACAATCCCCGCCGCGGACGCCCCGCCCCCGCCCGCACCACCCGCGGATCCCCCCTGCCCCTCCCCCGCCGTCCGTGACAGGATCCGATGTGCACGGCAACGATCCGCCCGGCCCGGCGGACCCGGCACAGCTCACGGCTCAAGGGAGAGCGCCATGGCAGGCAAGCCGCCCGCGTCGGACCCCGTCCAGGACGCGCCCCAGGTCAGCGAGCCCCAGCGCTCCGCCGTCGGCCTGCCGGCCATCACCCACGCGCTGCGCATCTCCCAGCAGCAGATGGGCGTCAAGCGCACCGCCCTGACCCTTCTCCGGGTCAACCAGAAGGACGGCTTCGACTGCCCCGGCTGCGCCTGGCCCGAGGGCGACAAGCGGCATGCGGCCGAGTTCTGCGAGAACGGCGCCAAGGCCGTCGCGGAGGAGGCCACCCTGCGCCGCGTCACCCCGGACTTCTTCGCCGCGCACCCCGTCGCCGACCTCGCCTCCCGCAGCGGCTACTGGCTCGGCCAACAGGGCCGCCTGACCCACCCCATGTACCTCGCCGAGGGCGCCGACCGCTACGTCCCCGTCCCCTGGGAGCGGGCCTTCGACATCATCGGCGAGGAGCTGACCGCCCTCGACTCCCCCGACGAGGCGGTCTTCTACACCTCCGGCCGCACCAGCAACGAAGCCGCCTTCCTCTACCAGCTCTTCGCCCGCGAGTTCGGCACGAACAACCTGCCGGACTGCTCCAACATGTGCCACGAGTCGTCCGGCTCGGCCCTCACGGAGACCCTCGGCGTGGGCAAGGGCAGCGTCCTGCTGGAGGACCTCTACAAGTCGGACCTGATCATCGTCGCCGGGCAGAACCCGGGGACCAACCATCCGCGGATGCTCACCGCCCTGGAAAAGGCCAAGGCCGGGGGCACGAAGATCATCTCGATCAACCCGCTGCCCGAGGCCGGCCTGGAGCGCTTCAAGAACCCGCAGACCCCCCGCGGCCTGGCCGGTGGCGGCACCGCCCTGACCGACCTCTTCCTCCAGGTGCGCCTCGGCGGCGACCAGGCACTCTTCCGCGCCCTCAACCGTTTGATCCTCGACACCGACTCAGCCGTCGACGAGGAGTTCGTCCGTGCACACACCCACGGCTACGAAGAGTTCGCGCGCACCGCCCGCGCCGGCGACGACTGGGACGAGACGCTGCGCGCCACCGGTCTGACCCGCGAGGAAATCGACCGCGCGCTGGCCATGATCCTCGCGTCGCGGCGCACGATCGTGTGCTGGGCGATGGGCCTGACCCAGCACAAGCACTCCGTCCCCACCATCCAGGAAGTGGTCAACTTCCTGCTGCTGCGCGGCAACATCGGCCGCCCCGGCGCAGGCGTGTGCCCCGTGCGCGGCCACAGCAACGTCCAGGGCGACCGCACCATGGGCATCTTCGAACGTCCCGCGCCCGCCTTCCTGGACGCCCTGGAGAAGGAGTTCGGCTTCGCGCCGCCCCGCGAGCACGGCCTCGACGTCGTACGGGCCATCCGCGCGCTGCGCGACGGGCAGGCCAAGGTGTTCTTCGCGATGGGCGGCAACTTCGTCTCCGCCACCCCCGACACCGACGTCACCGAGGCGGCCATGCGCCGCGCCCGCCTCACCGTGCACGTCTCCACCAAGCTCAACCGCTCACACGTGATCACCGGCGCCCGGGCCCTGATCCTGCCCACCCTGGGCCGCACCGAGCGCGACCGGCAGGACGCCGGCGAACAGTTCGTGACCGTCGAGGACTCCATGGGCATGGTGCACGCCTCACGCGGCCGACTGGAACCCGCGAGCCCCCAGTTGCTGTCGGAACCGGCGATCGTCGCCCGCCTGGCCCGGCGGGTCCTGGGCGCAGCCAGCCGCACCCCCTGGGAGGAGTTCGCGAAGGACTACGCGACGGTCCGCGACCGCATCGCCCACGTCATCCCGGGCTTCGAGGACTTCAACACCAAGGTCGCCCACCCCGGCGGATTCGCCCTGCCGCACGCCCCCCGCGACGACCGGCGCTTCCCCACCGCCACCGGCAAGGCCAACTTCACCGCCGCCCCGGTCGAGTACCCCGCCGTCCCCGAGGGACGGCTGCTGCTGCAGACGCTGCGCTCGCACGACCAGTACAACACCACCGTCTACGGCCTCGACGACCGCTACCGCGGCATCAAGAACGGCCGGCGGGTGGTGCTCGTCCACCCCGCCGACGCCAAGGCCCTGGGCCTGGCCGACGGCGCGTACGCGGACCTGGTCAGCGAATGGACGGACGGCAGCGAGCGGCGCGCACCCGGCTTCCGGGTCGTGCACTACAACACCGCCCGCGGCTGCGCGGCCGCCTACTACCCCGAGACCAACGTCCTCATCCCGCTCGATCACACCGCCGACACCAGCAACACCCCGGCGGCCAAGTCCGTGGTGATCCGGCTGGAGAGCACCGGGCCGGACACCCCGCGCTGAGCGCCCGCTCAGGGGACTGATAGGAACAGGCACGGATCGACGACGATCACGGGCGAGCGAACGGAGCCGTAGGGCCATGGGTGAGCAGAGCACGACCAAGTTTCCGCAGGAGATCCTCGATCAGTGGGCCGGTCTCGGCCTCGACCTGCCCGCCCTGTTCTCCGCCGGGCACCTCGGCGAGCGGATGAGCGTACGGGTCCTGGAGGCCGCCCCGGAGCGGGTCGTCGGCACCATGCCGGTCGAGGGCAACACCCAGCCCTACGGACTCCTGCACGGCGGCGCCTCCGCGGTACTCGCCGAGACCCTCGGCTCGGTCGGCTCCATGCTGCACGGCGGCCCCACCAAGCTCGCCGTCGGCGTCGACCTCAACTGCACCCACCACCGAGGCGCCCGCTCCGGCCTGGTCACCGGCGTCGCCACCCCCGTGCACCGCGGCCGCTCGACCGCCACCTACGAGATCGCCATCACCGACGAGCAGGACAAGCGGGTGTGCACCGCCCGACTGACCTGCATGCTGCGCGAGGTCGACGCCGACGCCTACCGCGTCTGAGCCACTCGCACCGCGACACCGCGGCCCCGCACCCGTCGACCGGGAGCGGGGCCGCACGCATTTTCGTCACACTGCGTAACACGCCGTTCATCCCGCACCGGCGCCATCTCCCCGGCCCCGCAACGGCGTTGCCACCCCCTCGCCCACCACGTCCGCTTTCCGGACGGCGCACCGACCGCCCGGACCAGTTTCCCGCGGGGAAGTGCAAGTTCGCCTTCCGCACCGCGTTCGCCCCAGCGTGTAAGGAGCATGAGGGCATAACGCTCATCGCAGGTCATAACAAGAGCGTCACATCCTGCACAGCGCCTCTGCCGGGGCGCCGAACTGCGCTCTAGAGTTCACCGCCAGTCACCGCGCCGAGGGGCGCGCTGCGAGCACGGCCGCTGTACCCCTCCGTACAGCCCGCGCGAAACGGCCATGCGACAGCCGTGGCCGCGCCAGGGAAAGGACTGATCGTGCGTCACCGTTCCTTGATCATTCTCACCACCGCGGTCGCCACCGGCGCCCTCACGCTCTCCGCGTGCGGCTCCCGAGGCGACGACAAGAGCGGCGACGGCTCGAAGACCACCGTCGTCATCGGCCTCGACGCCCCGACCACCGGCGAGCTCTCGGCCCTCGGCCTGGGCATCCGCAACTCCGCCCAGCTCGCCGTCGACACCGCCAACAAGGCGGGCGAGGTCAAGGGCATCACCTTCAAACTCGAAGCCCTCGACGACAAAGCGCTCCCCAACGTCGGCCAGCAGAACGCCACCAAACTCGCCGGCGACAAGGACGTCCTCGGCATCGTCGGCCCGCTCAACTCCGGCGTCGCCCAGTCCATGCAGCAGGTCTCCAAGCAGAACAACGTCACACTCATATCCCCGGCGAACACCACGCCCGACCTGACACAGGGCAAGGACTGGCGGCAGAACAAGCGCGCCCGGCAGTTCCCCACCTACTTCCGCACCGCGACCACCGACGAGGTCCAGGGCGCCTTCGACGGCCAGTACGCCTGGGAGAAGATGAAGGTCAAGAAGGTCTACGTCATCGACGACCAGAAGACCTACGGCGTCGGCCTCGCCTCCTCCTTCAAGGACCAGTTCAGCAAGCTCGGCGGCAAGATCGCCGGCACCGAGCACATCAGCCCCGACGACCGCGACTTCAAGGCCGTCGTCTCCAAGGTCAAGTCCGCCAAGCCCGACCTGGTCTTCTACGGCGGCGAATACCCCGCCTCCGGCCCACTCAGCCAGCAGCTCAAGGACGGCGGCGTCACCGTCCCCCTCATGGGCGGCGACGGCATGTACAGCGGCGACTACATCAAGCTCAACAAAAAGGCACAGGGCGACTACGCCTCCTCCGTCGGCAAGCCCGTCGAACAACTCGCCTCCGCCAAGAAGTTCATCGCCGACTACAAAGCAGCCGGCTTCAAGGAGGCCTACGAGGCCTACGGCGGCTCCACCTACGACGCCACCTGGTCGATCATCCAGGCCGTCAAGAAGACCGTCGCCGACAACGACGGCACACTCCCCGACGACGCCCGCGGCAAGGTCGTCGAGGCCATGAACAAGGTCACCTTCGACGGCGTCACCGGCAAGGTCGCCTTCGACAAGTACGGCGACACCACCAACACCATGATCACCGCCTACCAGGTCGACAAGGGCAACTGGACCGCCCGCTTCAGCGCCGAATTCAAGAAGTTCGACAAGAGCTGACCGCTCGCACGGCCCACCACCGTGCCGCGCCAGGGCGCAACCACCCCTGGCGCGGCCACGGCACACCGCCACCCCGTCAACTTCCAGCGGTACCGGAACCCTCACACCCAACGGAGGCCCTGCGGTGACCGAACTGCCGCAACAGCTGGCCAACGGACTCATCCTCGGCGCGATGTACGGACTCATCGCGATCGGCTACACGATGGTCTACGGAATCGTCCAGCTCATCAACTTCGCCCACGGCGAGATCTTCATGGTCGGCGGCTTCGGGGCACTCAGCGTCCACCTCGCCCTCCCCACCGGCACCTCGCTCGCCCTCGCCCTGCCGATCATGCTCATCGGCGGCATCGCCGTGTCCGTCCTCGTCGGCGTCGCCGCAGAACGCTTCGCCTACCGGCCGCTACGCGGCGCACCCCGCCTCGCACCGCTCATCACCGCCATCGGCCTGTCCATCGCCCTCCAACAGGCCATCTGGAAGTGGTACCCCGACGGCAAACAGGCCCGCGTCTTCCCCCAGTTCAAAGGCCACTCCTTCGACATCCTGGGCGCCACCGTCCAACGCGGCGACCTCTTCGTCCTCGTCGCCGCCCCCGCCTGCATGATCGCCCTCGGCCTCTTCGTCGCCAAGACCCGCAGCGGCCGCGCCATGCAGGCCACCGCCCAGGACCCCGACACGGCCAAGCTCATGGGCATCAACACCGACCGCATCATCGTCCTCGCCTTCGCCATCGGCGCCGCCTTCGCCGGCGTCGCCGCCGTCGCCTACGGCCTGCGCACCGGCGAAGTGCAGTTCCGCATGGGCTTCATCATGGGCCTCAAGGCATTCACCGCCGCCGTCCTCGGCGGCATCGGCAACATCTACGGCGCCATGCTCGGCGGCGTCGTCCTCGGCATCGCCGAAGCCCTCGCCACCGCCTACATCGAAGAGATCCCCGGCATGCAGCAATTCGGCGGCGGAGCCTGGAAGGACGTCTGGGCCTTCGTCCTCCTCATCCTCGTACTCCTCCTACGGCCACAAGGGCTGCTGGGCGAACGCGTCGCGGATCGGGCGTGATAGCGATGACCACCGACACCACCCACACCACCGCCCCGGGCCTCCTCCCGCTACCCGAACGCACCGCACGGCTGACCACCGCCGCCGGCGCCCTCGCCACCGCCGCCTCCACCGGCCTCGCCTGGACCTGGAGCAGCGACTTCCCCGGCGACCTCACCTACTACGCATCGCCCGCCGGACTCCAGGTCGTCACCCTCGTCGGCGGCGTCCTCACCCTCCTGCTGGCCACCGCCGGACTCGGCACCCGCGGCCTGCAATGGCTCACCCCCGCAGGACGCAACGCCCCCGTCCTCCTGGCCGCCCTCGCCACCTTCGCCGCCACCTGGTTCACCCTCGGAGCCATCGCGATCCAGCTCGGCGGCCTCATCAACCTCGAAGCCGGCGGCTTCGTCGCCGGCGCCACCGCACTCGTCACCCTCCTCGGCGCCCTCGCCCTACCCCCCGACACCCCGGACACCACAACCCCCGCCACCCCCTGGCAACGCTTCACCGGTGCCCTCGCCGCCACACCCGTACGGCGCCGCACCCGCGAACTCCCCGCCTGGGCCGAGATCCTGATCATCACGGCCGCCTTCGCCACCGGGCTCCTCGCCTTCACCTACGGCATCGACACCGACGACGGCGCACCCTTCGTCGGCTACCTCCTCTTCGTCGTCCTCGCCCTCCCCGCCCTCCACCGGGCCGGCCTCATCGCACGCCTCACCGCGCTCACCCACTCCCATCGCGGCGTCGCCCTCGGCGCGGCCTTCATCGCCGCCGCCCTCTTCCCCTTCACCCAGGACACCGACCAATACACGATCATCGGGGCCAACATCCTGATCTTCGCCACCGTCGCCCTGGGCCTCAACGTCGTCGTCGGCCTCGCCGGCCTGCTCGACCTCGGCTACGTCGCCTTCCTCGGCGTCGGCGCCTACGCGGCCGCCCTGGTCTCCGGCTCCCCCGAATCCGCCCTCGGCTTCCACTTCCCCTTCTGGGCGGCCCTCCTCACCGGCGCCGCCGCCTCCCTCGTCTTCGGCGTCCTCATCGGCGCCCCCACCCTCCGACTGCGCGGCGACTACCTCGCGATCGTCACGCTCGGCTTCGGCGAAATCTTCCGCATCGCCATGCTCAACCTCAACGGCACCACCGGCCCCGACATCACCAACGGCGCCATGGGCATCCCCAACATCCCCAACCTCGAAATCCTCGGCTTCAACTTCGGCGAGCCCCACCACATCCTCGGCATCCCCGTCGCCACCTACGGCAACTACTACCTGCTGATGATCCTGGTCACCGCCTTCGTCGTCCTCGTCTTCCGCCGCGCCGCCGCCTCCCGCATCGGCCGCGCCTGGATCGCCATCCGCGAAGACGAAACCGCCGCCATCGCCATGGGCATCAACTCCTTCCGCCTGCGCCTGCTCGCCTTCGCCCTGGGCGCCTCACTCGCAGGACTCGCCGGAACCGTCCATGCACACGTAGTAACCACCGCCACCCCCGAACAATTCCAGTTCGCCGGCCCCCAACCCCCCAACTCCGCCTTCCTCCTCGCCGCCGTCATCCTCGGCGGCATGGGAACCCTCAGCGGCCCCCTGGTCGGCGCGGCCCTGCTCTTCCTCATCCCCGCCAAACTCGACTTCCTCCAGGACTACCAACTGCTCCTGTTCGGCATCGCCCTCGTCCTGCTGATGCGCTTCCGGCCCGAAGGACTCATCCCCGACCGCCGCAAGCAACTCGAGTTCCACGAAACCGGCCAGCTCGACGTCCCCGACCAGCGCCTCCCCGACACCGACACCACCCTCGGCGCCACCCAGGCAAAGGCGTGACGACACCATGACCACACCCACCACCGCCACCGCCACCGTCCTCGAAGCCGTCGGCGTCACCATGCGCTTCGGAGGACTCACCGCCGTACGCGGCGTCGACCTCACCGTCGGCGCCGGCGAAATCGTCGGCCTCATCGGCCCCAACGGCGCCGGGAAAACCACCTTCTTCAACTGCCTCACCGGCCTCTACGTCCCCACCGAAGGAACCGTCAGCTACCGAGGCACCCGGCTCTCCCGCAAACCACACCTCGTCACCCAGGCCGGCGTCGCCCGCACCTTCCAGAACATCCGCCTCTTCGCCAACATGACCGTCCTGGAAAACGTCCTCGTAGGCCGCCACACCCGCACCAAAGAGGGCCTCTGGTCAGCCCTGCTCCGCGGGCCCGGCTTCAAGAAGGCCGAACGCACCTCGGAACAACGCGCCATGGAACTCCTGGAGTTCACCGGCCTCGCCCACAAACGCGACCACCTCGCCCGCAACCTCCCCTACGGCGAACAACGCAAGCTCGAAATCGCACGCGCCCTCGCCAGCGACCCCGGACTCCTCCTCCTGGACGAACCCACCGCGGGCATGAACCCCCAGGAAACCCGCGCCACCCAGAACCTCGTCCTCGCCATCCGCGACCAGGGCACCGCAGTCCTCGTCATCGAGCACGACATGCGCTTCATCTTCAACCTCTGCGACCGCGTCGCCGTCCTCGTCCAGGGCCAAAAACTCACCGAAGGCACCGCCGACGTCGTCCAAGCCGACGAACGCGTCGTCGCCGCCTACCTCGGAACACCCCTCGACGACACAACGGGACCCTCCGAAACGCCACCCCCGGCGGGCACCACGAAAACCGAGGCCCCCACGAAAACGGTGCCCCCCACAGAAACGACGCCCCCCACGAAAACAGCGGACACGACCGACGCGGCGGACCGGCCCACCGACGCACACACCGGAGACACCCCATGACCGCACTACTCGAAGTCGAGGACCTCCGCGTCGCCTACGGCAAGATCGAAGCCGTCAAGGGCATCTCCTTCTCCGTCGAAGCCGGCCAGGCAGTCACCCTCATCGGCACCAACGGCGCAGGAAAAACCACCACCCTGCGCACCCTCTCCGGACTCCTCAAACCCCTCGCCGGAAAAATCACCTTCGACGGAGAACCACTCAACGGCGTCCCCGCCCACAAAATCGTCGAACGCGGCCTCGCCCACTCCCCCGAGGGCCGCCGTCTCTTCCCCCGCCTCACCATCGCGGAGAACCTCCAGCTGGGAGCCTTCCTCCGCAAGGACACCGGCGGCATAGAAAAGGACATCCAGCGCGTCTACGACCTCTTCCCCATCCTCGGAGAACGCCGCAAACAAGCCTCCGGCACCCTCTCCGGCGGCGAACAGCAAATGCTCGCCATGGGCCGCGCGCTGATGTCCCGCCCCAAACTCCTCATGCTCGACGAGCCCTCCATGGGCCTCTCACCGATCATGATGCAGAAGATCATGGAGACCATCCGCGAACTCCGCTCCCAAGGCACCACGATCCTCCTCGTCGAGCAGAACGCCCAAGCCGCGCTCTCCCTCGCCGACCAAGGACATGTCATGGAAATCGGCCGCATCGTGCTCTCCGGAACCGGCGAACACCTCCTGCACGACGAATCCGTCCGCAAGGCCTACCTGGGCGAGGACTGAACCACCCACACCCCGCACCACGCGAGCGGCCCCGCACCGGATCGATCACCGGTACGGGGCCGCTCACACGCTCCACCGAGCACTACTGGTCCTTCTGGTCCTTCTGGTCCTTCTGGTCCTTCTGCTTCTTCTCCTCGGCGTCCTCGATGACCGCCTCCGCGACCTGCTGCATGGACAGCCGCCGGTCCATCGACGTCTTCTGGATCCACCGGAACGCGGCGGGCTCGGTCAGCCCGTACTGCGTCTGCAGAATGCTCTTCGCCCGGTCCACCAGCTTGCGCGTCTCCAGCCGCTGGCTGAGGTCGGCGACCTCCTTCTCCAGCGTCTTCAGCTCGGTGAAGCGGCTCACGGCCATCTCGATCGCCGGCACCACGTCGCTCTTGGAGAACGGCTTCACGAGGTACGCCATCGCGCCCGCGTCCCGCGCCCGCTCCACCAGCTCACGCTGCGAGAACGCGGTGAGCATCAACACCGGGGCGATGCTCTCCTCGGCGATCTGCTCGGCCGCCGAGATCCCGTCCAGGACCGGCATCTTCACATCCAGGATCACCAGATCCGGCCGGTGCTCCCGAGCCAGCTCGACGGCCTTCTGACCGTCCCCGGCCTCACCGACGACGGTGTAGCCCTCTTCCTCCAGCATCTCTTTGAGGTCGAGACGGATGAGGGCCTCGTCTTCGGCGATCACCACGCGGGTGGTCAGCGGCGGGACGTGCGACTGATCGTCGTCGGCGACAGGCTGCTCGGGCTCGGCGGCGCTCACGGGACTCCTCGTTCCAGGAAGGTGGTGCCCCATGAGCCTACCTATCTCCTGTAGGGTGGTCCCACAGCAGGTAGGTATTAACCTTGGATTCCGTTGGCCCCGGTAGCCCAATTGGCAGCAGGCAATGGATTCAAAACCCATACAGTGTCGGTTCGAGTCCGACCCGGGGCACTTTTGCCTTCGTTTCCAAGGTCACTCGCGAAGAGCGAAGGTTCGCCCAATGAGGCGAACATAAGCCCGAATGGGTGCCCCTGACGCGCATCCCGCGTGATCCTCGTATGTATGTGCGATCACCACAAGCGCGAACAGGCCCTCGCTCTCGTCGGCCAAGGCCGCAGCCTCAACTCCGTCAGCAGGCAGACCGGGATCTCCCGTTATGCAATCCGCTCCTGGCAGACCAGGATCGCGCCGGTCTCCCGCAAAGCCGAATGCCCGAGGTGTGAGCCGGTACCGCGACCACCTGACGCGGCCATGGCGTACGCGTACTTACTCGGCCTCTATCTCGGCGACGGCTGTATCAGCAGACAGCCCGGACGGCGCGGGTACGCGCTCCGCGTCGCGGGTGCGGACGCATGGCCGGGGTTGATCACGGCGTGCCGTGAGGCCATCAAGGCGGTGCGTCCGGCGAACAGCGTGTGCATCGTCCAGAATCAAGGCTGCGTCATGGTGACGAGCTACAGCCGCCACTGGCCCTGCCTCTTCCCCCAGCACGGCCCCGGCAAGAAACACGAGCGGCCGATCGCCCTCGAAGCCTGGCAACAGCGGATCGTGGCCGAGCATCCCTGGGAGCTTCTACGTGGACTCATCCACTCCGACGGCTGCCGGATGACCAACTGGACAACGCGGATCGTGGGCGGGGAGCTCAAGCGCTACGCATACCCGCGGTACTTCTTCACGAATACGTCTACCGACATCATCCGCCTCTTCACGGACACCCTCGACAAGGTCGGGGTCGCGTGGAGGGCCACACACCAGGCGCGAAAGGCCCAGAACATCTCCGTGGCCAGCAAGGGCTCCGTGGCGCTCATGGACCGACACATCGGGCCGAAGTACTGACAGGGACGGCAGTCAGATACCTCGGCCCAGCGCATACGGGGCGCACCTACGGGTTACTTCGGGGAATCGTCCTCGCCGATGTGGTGGACGCGGACGAGGTTGGTGGAGCCGGGGATGCCGGGCGGGGAGCCGGCGGTGATGATGACGACGTCGCCCTTCTGGCAGCGGCCGAGTTTGAGGAGTTGCTCGTCGACCTGGGCGACCATTTCGTCGGTGGAGTCGACGGTGGGGCCGAGGAAGGTCTCGACGCCCCAGCTGACGTTGAGCTGGGAGCGGGTGGCCGGGTCGGGGGTGAAGGCCAGGAGGGGGATCGGGGAGCGGTAGCGGGAGAGGCGGCGGACGGTGTCGCCGGACTGCGTGAAGGCGACGAGGAACTTGGCTCCGAGGAAGTCGCCCATGTCGGCGGCCGCGCGGGCGACGGCGCCGCCCTGGGTGCGGGGCTTGCTCTTGACGGTGAGGGGCGGCAGGCCCTTGGCGAGGAGGTCCTCTTCGGCGGCCTCGACGATACGGCTCATCGTCTTGACGGTTTCGGTGGGGTATTTGCCGACGCTGGTTTCGCCGGAGAGCATGACGGCGTCGGTGCCGTCGATGACGGCGTTGGCGACGTCGGAGGCTTCGGCGCGGGTGGGCCGGGAGTTGTCGATCATCGAGTCGAGCATCTGGGTCGCGACGATGACCGGCTTGGCGTTGCGTCGGGCGAGCTTGATTGCGCGCTTTTGGACGATGGGGACGGTTTCCAGGGGCATCTCGACGCCGAGGTCGCCGCGGGCGACCATGATGCCGTCGAATGCGGCGACGATGTCGTCGATGTTGTCGACGGCCTGTGGCTTTTCGACCTTGGCGATCACGGGGAGCATGCGGTCTTCTTCGCGCATGATGCGGTGGACGTCTTCGATGTCGCGGCCGCTGCGGACGAAGGAGAGGGCGATGATGTCGGCGCCGGTGCGCAGGGCCCAGCGGAGGTCGTTCCGGTCTTTTTCGGAGAGGGCGGGGACGGATACGGCGACGCCGGGGAGGTTGAGGCCCTTGTGGTCGGAGACCATGCCGCCTTCGATGACCCTGGTGTGGACGCGGGGTCCGTCAACGCCGGTGACTTCGAGGGTGACCTTGCCGTCGTCGACGAGGATGCGTTCGCCGGTGGTGACGTCGTCGGCGAGGCCGTCGTAGGTGGTGCCGCAGAGTTGGCGGTCGCCTTCGACGGAGGGTTCCACGGTGATCGTGAACTCGTCGTCGCGTTCGAGAAGTACGGGTCCTTCGCGGAATCGGCCGAGGCGGATCTTCGGACCTTGAAGGTCGGCGAGGACGCCGACGCTGCGGTGGGTTTCTTCGGATGCTTTGCGGACCCGCTCGTAGCGCGCTTCGTGGTCGGCGTAGGTGCCGTGGCTGAGGTTGAAGCGGGCGATGTCCATTCCGGCGTCCACGAGGGCTTTGATCTGCTCGTATGAGTCGGTGGCGGGTCCAAGTGTGCAGACGATCTTTGCTCGGCGCATGTTTCGACTCTATGACTTACCGGGCGGTAGGGAACTGTGAAGAAGTGACTGCCCAACGGCCTTTTGATGAAAGGCTGTTGACAAGTATTGGAATGCGCGCCGAGGTGCTCCGATGAGCGGAATTTCGGTCCGGTGCGGGTTGGTCTCACAGTGCGGGACGGGTCATGGTGAAGCGTGCGTTGACGTGAGCGTGGACGGTCTGGCGTTGCGGCTGGAGGTCGAGGGCGGGGGTGCTGGGTGCGCCGCCCGGGTTCTGTGGGGCGCCGCCGTAGCCGTACATGGCGGGCGGGGTGGGCGGGAGGGCGTTTTCGGCGCCGAGGTCGGCGAGTTCGACGATGGCGTCGAGGCGGGCGCCGAGGGCCTCGGCGTATTCGCGGGCGCGTTGGACGGCTTCGCGGACAGCCTGGGTGCGGGCGGCGCGGTGGGCGGGTGAGTCGGGGCGGAGGTTCCACCAGGGGCCGGCGACGTGGGTGAGGTCGAGGTCGGCGAGGCGGGTGGTGAGTTCGCCGAGGGCGGTGAAGTCGTTGAGGGTGGCGGTGAGGGTGACGCTGCCGTGGTAGGCGCGGATGCGTTCGTTGCGGCCTCTGTCGGTGAGCTGGGGGGTGACGCTGAAGGCGCCGGTTTCGAGTCGTTCGACGGCTGAGCCGTAGCTCTTGATGAGGGCGAGGGCTTCGTCGTTGCGGTGGGTGAGGTCGGCGAGGGCGGCGGTGCGGTCGGTGCCGCGGGCGGTGACGGTGACGAAGAGGCGGGCGATCTCGGGGTCGACCTCGAGGCGGGCTTCGCCGCGTACGGCGAGGCGGGGGGTGTCGGGTGTGCCGTACGGGAGGGGGGTGGGTCCTGGGGTGGTGTCGTCGGGGGTGGTGCGGTGGTGGAGGGGGGCGGTCATGGCGGGGCGGCTCCGGTGTGGGGTGGTCGGGGGTGGGGTGCCGGGGGTGGAGTGCCGGGGGTCGGCGTGGGGTGGTCGGCGTTCGATGGGGGACGCGGGCGTTCGGATGTGGTGGTGAGAATCGCACATCGGGGCGTATCAGGGGCGGGTGTTGTCGGCGGTGGGCGTGGAGGGGTGTTGCGTGGGGGGTCGTTGCGTCAGAATCTCGGCGCGTCATCTACGCGCGTCGCCCGGTGTCCGGGGCGGTGTGCGTCCGTGTTCATCCGGGTGTGTACGAGGGAGTCGGCATGGGGTTGGACCGTAGGAAGTTCCTGGGGAGTTCTGTGGTGACGGGAGCCGGGGCGGTGCTGGCAGGGGCCGCGGGTGCGCCGGCGGCGGCGGCCATGGAGGCGGAGCGGCACGGTGGCCGCGGCTCCGGGCGGGGTGAGCGGTATGCGTTCACGGTGATGGGGACGACGGATCTGCACGGCAATGTCTTCAACTGGGACTACGCCACGGACGCCGAGTTCGATGATGCGGATCACAATGATGTGGGGCTGGCGAAGATTTCGACGCTGGTGGCGGATGTGCGGCGGGAGAAGGGCCGGCACAACACGTTGCTGATCGATGCCGGGGACACGATTCAGGGCACGCAGCTGGCGTATTACTACGCGAAGGTGGATCCGATCACGGATCCGCACGGCCCGGTGCATCCGATGGCGCGGGCGATGAATGCGATCGGCTATGACGCGGCGGCGCTGGGGAATCACGAGTTCAATTACGGGATCGAGGTGCTGCGGAAATTCGAGGAGAGCTGTGATTTTCCGCTGCTGGGTGCGAATGCGGTGGATGCGAAGTCGTTGCGGCCGGCGTTCCCGCCGTATGTGATGAAGCAGTTGCGTTCGCCCGGTGGGCGGGTGGTGACGGTGGCGGTGCTGGGGTTGACGAATCCGGGGATCGCGCTGTGGGACAAGGCGCATGTGCAGGGCAGGCTGGCGTTTCCGGGGCTGGTGGAGCAGGCGGCGAAGTGGGTGCCGAGGCTGCGTTCGATGGGTGCGGATGTGGTGCTGGTGGCGGCGCATTCGGGGATGAGCGGTACGTCGTCGTACGGGGATCAGTTGCCGTATGTGGAGAACGCGGCGGTGTTGGTGGCGGAGCAGGTGCCGGGGATCGATGCGGTGCTGGTGGGCCATGCGCATGTGGAGGTGCCCGAGCGGCGGGTGGTGAACCGGGAGTCGGGTCGCGAGGTGGTGCTGTCGGAGCCGTTGAAGTGGGGGCAGCGGCTGACGCTGTTCGATGTGGTGGTGGAGTGGCGGCGGGGCCGGTGGGAGGTGGGGTCGGTCGCCTCGCGGGTCCTGAACGCGAATGCGGTGGCGCAGGACGTTCGGATCACCGGGTTGCTGCGGGCGGAGCACCGGAGGGTCGTGGCCTATGTGAACCGGGTGATCGGCCGGTCGAAGGTGGCGATGACGGCAGCCGAGGCGCCGGTGAAGGACACGCCGATTCTGGATTTCATCGCGTTTGTGCAGGCGGCGGTGGTGCGCAAGGCGTTGGCGGGTTCGTCGGAGGCGGCGTTGCCGGTGCTGTCGCAGGCGTCGTGTTTTTCGCGTACTGCGGAGGTTCCGGAGGGGGATGTCACCATCCGGTCGATGGCGGCGCTGTATCCGTTCGACAACACGCTGGAGGCACGGGTGCTGACGGGTGTTCAGTTGCGGGAGTATCTGGAGTTTTCGGCGCGGTATTACGTGCAGACGGCCGGTGGTGGTCCGGTGGATCCGTCGAAGCTCACGAATGCGGGTGGTACGCCGGATTACAACTATGACGTGGTGAGCGGGGTGTCGTACGAGATCGATGTCGCGAGGCCGGTGGGTGAGCGGATCGGGAAGCTGGAGTTCGAGGGGAAGCCGGTGACCGATACGGCGGAGTTCGTGTTGGCGGTGAACAATTACCGGGCCAATGGGGGTGGGGGTTTCCCGCATGTGGCGGCGGCGCGGCAGGTGTGGTCGACGTCGGACGAGATCCGGAATCTGATCATTGGGTGGGTGCAGGAGAGCGGGGGGATCGATCCGGCGGTGTTCGCGTCGGTGGGGTGGAGGCTGACGCGGGACGGGGTGCCGGTGTTCTGAGGTCGGCCGGCTTCCGAGGCCGGCGGGCTTCTTTCGCGACCTGGGGGCTTGTGGGGTGCGGGCGGGGGCCGTTCCCGTCCGTGCCCCGTGGGTCCTGGCGGCCGGACGGGGGCGGTGGGGCGAGTGGTCAGCGGCGGGGTACGAGGGTGGAGCCCTGGCGCGGGACGGTTCCGGTGGGGCGGGTGGGGGGTGGGGTGAGGCCGAAGGTGGTGAAGGCGGTGCGGGTGGGGAGGGGGTAGGCGGGGGTGTCGGTGAGGTTGTTGAGGATGGTGGCGCTGCGCCAGGCGGCGAGGCCGAGGTCGGGGGCGCCCACTCCGTGGGTGTGGGTCTCGGCGTTCTGGACGTAGATCGCGCCGGTGATGGCGGGGTCGAGGACCAGGCGGTGGTGTTCGTCGACGCGGGGGCGGCCGGAGTGGTCGCGGCGGACGTGGGTGGCGAGGGGGCCGAGGAGGGTGTCGAGGCGGCGTTCGCGGTAGCCGGTGGCGAGGATGACGGCTTCGGTGCTGAGGCGGGAGCGGGTGCCCTGTTCGGCGTGGTCGAGGTGGAGTTCGATCTTGGTGGTGCCGACCCGGCCGGCGGTGCGGACGCGGACGCCTGGGGTGAGGGTGGCGTCGGGCCAGCTGCCGTGGAGGGTGCGGCGGTAGAGCTCGTCGTGGATGGCGGTGAGGGTGTCGTGGTCGATGCCCTTGTGGAGCTGCCATTGGCCGGGGACGAGTGCGTCGCGGACGGGTTCGGTCAGGGCGTGGAAGTAGCGGGTGTAGTCGGGGGTGAAGTGTTCGAGGCCGAGTTTGCTGTATTCCATCGGGGCGAAGGCGGGGGTGCGGGCGAGCCAGTGGAGGCCTTCGTGGCCGGTGGGGCGGGCGCGGAGCAGGTCGAGGAAGATCTCGGCGCCCGACTGGCCGGCGCCGATGACGGTGATGTGGTCGGCGGCCAGGAGGCGTTCGCGGTGGTCGAGGTAGTCGGCGGAGTGGAGGACGGGGACGGTGGGGGCGTCGGCGAGGGGGCGCAGGGGTTCGGGGATGTGGGGGGCGGTGCCGATGCCGAGGACGAGGTTGCGGGCGTAGGTGCGGCCGAGCGCTTCGGCTTCGCCGTCGGTGTCGAGTTGGGTGAAGTCGACTTCGAAGGAGCGGCGTTCGGGGTTCCAGCGCAGGGCGTCGATCTGGTGGCGGAAGTGGAGGCCGGTGAGGTTCTCGCTGACCCAGCGGCAGTAGGCGTCGTATTCGGTGCGGTGGATGTGGAAACGCTCGGCGAAGTAGAAGGGGTAGAGGCGTTCGCGGGTTTTGAGGTAGTTGAGGAAGGTCCAGGGGCTGGTGGGGTCGGTGAGGGTGACGAGGTCGGCGAGGAAGGGGACTTGGAGGGTGGCGCCTTCGATGAGGAGGCCGGGGTGCCAGTGGAAGGCGGGGCGCTGGTCGTAGAAGGCGGTGCGCAGGTGGGTGAGGGGGTGGGCGAGGGCGGCGAGGGAGAGGTTGAAGGGGCCGATGCCGATGCCGGCGAGGTCGAGGGGGGTGTCGGGGCCGGTGGTGTCGGGAGGGGTCATCGGGGGGTGTGGCCTTCCACGAGTTCGAGGAGGGTGGCGAGGTCTCCGGGTTGGGTGTGGGGGTTGAGGAGGGTGGCTTTGAGCCAGAGGCCGGTGGGGGTGGTGGCGCGGCCGAGGACGGCGAGTCCGTCGGTGAGGAGGGTGCGGCGGATGGTGGCGAGGGTGGCGTGGTCGGCGCCGGTGGGGCGGAAGAGGACGGTGGAGAGGGTGGGGCGGGAGTGGAGTTCGTAGCGGGGGTGGGCGTCGATGAGGTCGGCGAGGGTGCGGGCGGCGCCGAGGGTGCGGTCGACGAGGTCGCCGAGGCCCGTGCGGCCGAGGGCTTTGAGGGTGACGGCGATTTTGAGGATGTCGGGGCGGCGGGTGGTGCGTAGTGAGCGGCCGAGGAGGTCGGGCAGGCCGGCTTCGGTGTCGTCGCCGGCGTTGAGGTAGTCGGCCTGGTGGGCGAGCGGGGTGAGGGTGGCGGGTCCGGGGACGGCGAGGAGGCCGGCGGCGACCGGCTGCCAGCCGAGTTTGTGCAGGTCGAGGGTGACGGTGTGGGCGCGGGCGAGGCCGCGCAGGGCGGTGTGGTGGGTGTCGCTGAAGAGGAGCGGGCCGGCGTAGGAGGCGTCGATGTGGAAGCGGGCGCCGTGTTGTTCGGCGACGTCGGCGAGGTCGTGGAGGGGGTCGATGGCGCCGGAGTCGGTGGTGCCGGCGGTGGCGGTCAGCAGGAGGGGGCCGGTCCGTCCGGTGAGTGCGGCCAGGCAGGTGTGGACGGTGTCGGGGGTGAGGACGCCGTCGGGGGTGGGGAGGGTGAGGGGTTCGGGGAGGCCGAGGAGCCAGGCGGCGCGGTGGATGCTGTGGTGGGCGTTGGCGCCGCAGACGATCCGGAGGGGGGTGGCGGGCCGGTGGGGTTCGGTGGCCGAGCCGTACGGGGCGGCCTCGCGGGCCAGGAGGACGGCGAGTTGGTTGGACTCGGTGCCGCCGGTGGTGACGAGGGCGTCGGGGTCGGTGGCCTGGGGGTAGACGAGGGCGCCGAGTTCGCGGCAGGTGAGGGCTTCGAGGGCGGAGGCGGCGGGGGCCTGGTCCCAGGAGTCCATGGAGGGGTTGAGGGCGCCGGCGGCGAGGTCGGCGGCGGTGGCGAGGGCGAGCGGCGGGCAGTGCAGGTGGGCGGCGCAGTGGGGGTCGGCGGGGTCGGCGGCGCCGGCCGCGAGGGTGTGGACGAGGGTGCGCAGGGCCTGGTGGGCGCCGGTGCCGTCGGTGGGGAGCAGGGGTGCGCAGGCGGCGCGGACGGCGTGGGCGACGGCGTCGGGTCCGCCCGGTGGGAGGGGGCCGGCGCGGTGCTCGGCGCCGGTGGTGAGGGCGTCGAGGACGGTGTCGAGGAGGGGGCGGAGTGCGCGGGGGCCGTTGGTGCCGCCTGCGAGGGCGGTACCGGCAGGGGGCACGGAGATCAATGCGCTCTTCTTCAGGGGGAGTTCGGGTGGTGGTCCGTTCGGGACCAAGGCCGCCCTAAGTTACTTTCCCTGCACGGTGCGTAGGCGCCGGTCGCCGCACCACCACTCGTACGGGCGGTGGTGCCACCCTTTTGTGTTACGGGCCTGCCGCAGTTGTTCGGGTGCCGCCGGCGGTGGCCGGCCGGCGGGGCGGCACCCGGGCGCCGGGCCGGTCAGCGGTGGCCGGTGGTGGTGCGGACGTGCAACGCCCGGCGCAGGTCGTCGAGTTGGTCGACGAGTTTGCGGCGCAGGGCGGGGGTGGGTGCTCCGTCGGCGAGGCAGGCTTCGCCGAGGCGGAGGGTCTCGGGGTCGGTGTGGGTGGTGGGGAAGGCGTCGCGGCCGGCGGCGGCGGCGAGGGCGGGGCCGCGGTGGGCGGCGAGGGCGGGGGCGTCGGTGAAGTAGCGGGCGACGTAGGGGGTGAGCAGGTCGTGCTGTTCGGGGGCCCAGAAGCCGGTGGCGGTGGCGGTGAAGAGGTGGTTGGAGAGGGCGGCCCGGTCGTCGGTGGTGAACAGGGCCTGCCAGGCGGCCGCTTTGGCGGCGGGGTCGGGGAGGGCGGCGCGGCAGCGGGCGGCGCCCTGGCGGCCGGTGGCGCTGGGGTCGCGGGCGAGTTCGGCGTCGATGGCGTCGTGGAGGCGGTCCAGGGGTGCGGCGCCGAGGACGGTGAGCCGGCGGAGGATGCGCCAGCGCAGTTCGGCGTCGAGGTGGGGGCTGCCGGGGACGCTGCCGTCGTCGAGCCAGTCCTGGAGGGCTTCGGGGGTGGTGGCGCTGTCGATGAAGGTGCGGACGGCGGTGAGGCGCAGGCCGGAGTGGGTGCCGTGGGCGGGGCCTTCGGTGCGGCGCAGGAGGTCGCGGCTGATGGCGGTGAGGGTGACCAGGGCGGTGTGGCGGTGGTCCGGGGGGAGGTAGCGGTCGGCGATCTGGGTGCGGGCGAAGGCGAGGACACCCTGGACGACGGCGAGGTCGGTTTCGTGCGGGAGGTGGGCGCGGGCGGCGTCGAGGTAGGCGGTGGGGGCGAGTTCGCCGTCGCGGACCATGTCGCGGGCGGCGTTCCAGACGACGGCGCGGGTCAGTGGGTCGGGGAGGGCGGAGAGGGCGCGTAGGGCGGTGTCCCAGGAGTCGGCGTCGAGGCGGACCTTGGCGTAGGTGAGGTCCTGGTCGTTGAGGAGGAGCAGGGCGGGGCGGCGGCCGGGGAGGGTGCGGGTGGTGTCGCCCGGGAGGTCGCAGGACAGGGGTGTGCGGGGCAGGAGGCGGCCGGGGGTGGTGGGGTCCTGGTCGTAGAGGCCGGCGGTGAGGTGGTGGGGGCGGGTGCCGTCCTGGCTGCCGGTCCGGTCGATGCGCAGGGTCCAGTGGCCGTCGCCGGTGTCGCCGACGACGGGGGTGAGGGTGTCGGCTCCGGTGGTGCGCAGCCAACGTTCGGCCCAGGTGTGGACGTCGCGGTCGGTGGCGCGGGCGAGGGAGTCGATGAAGTCGGCGAGGGTGGCGTTGGCGAAGCGGTGCCGGGCGAAGTGGTCGTTGATGCCGGTGAGGAAGGCTTTTTCGCCCATCCAGGCGACGAGTTGGCGCAGTGCGGAGGCGCCCTTGGCGTAGGAGATGCCGTCGAAGTTGAGGAGGGCGGAGGCGGTGTCGGGGACGTCTGTGGGGGCGGGGGCGACGGGGTGGGTGGAGGGGCGCTGGTCGGCGTCGTAGCCCCAGCCCTTGCGGGCGACGGCGAAGTCGGTCCAGGTGCCGGTGAAGGGGGTGGCTTCGGTCAGGACCTGGTAGCCCATGTATTCGGCGAAGGACTCGTTGAGCCAGATGTCGTCCCACTAGCGGAGGGTGACGAGGTCGCCGAACCACATGTGGGCCATTTCGTGGGCGATGGTCACGCCGCGGGTCTGGCGTTCGGTCTCGGTGACGGCGGAGCGGAAGACGTATTCGTCGCGGAAGGTGACGAGGCCGGGGTTCTCCATCGCGCCGGCGTTGAATTCGGGGACGAATGCCTGGTCGTAGGAGTCGAAGGGGTAGGGCTCGTCGAAGATCTGGTGGTAGCGGTGGTAGCAGCGGCGGGTGAGGTCGAGGATTTCGTCGGCGTCGGCGTCGAGGTGGGGGGCGAGGGAGCGGCGGCAGTGGATGCCGAAGGGCAGTCCGGCGTGTTCGGTGCGTACCGAGTGCCAGGGGCCGGCGGCGACGGCGACGAGGTAGGTGGAGATGAGGGGGGTGGGGGCGGCTTGCCAGGTGCCTTCCCCGAGGTGTTCGGTGATGCCGTTGGCGAGGACGGTCCAGCCTTCGGGAGCCTTGAGGGTGAGGGCGAAGACGGCCTTGAGGTCGGGCTGGTCGAAGGCGCCGAAGACGCGTTGGACGTCGTCGAGGAAGAGCTGGGTGTAGACGTAGCTCTCGCCGTCGGCGGGGTCGGTGAAGCGGTGCATGCCTTCGCCGGTGCGGGAGTAGCCCATGCGTGCGTCGAGGCGGAGTTCGTGGTCGCCGGGGGTCAGGCCGGTGAGCGGGAGGCGGTTGTCGTCGAGGGCGGCGGGGTCGATCGGGTGGCCGTCGAGGGTGACGGTGTGCAGCGCGGCGGGTTTGATCTCGAGGAAGGTGTCGCCGCTGTCGCGGGCGGTGAAGTGGATGACCGTACGGGATCCGAAGTGGTCCTCGTCCTGGGTGAGGTCGAGGGCGATCTCGTAGCGGTGGACGTCGATGAGCCGGGCTCGGGTCTGCGCCTCGTCGCGCTGCAGTGCGGGCATGGGGTCATGCTGCCGTACGGCGGGCGGGCGGTGCACGGGGGTCGGGGAAGCCCGGGAAGGTTAGGCACATGGCTTCTCAGCACTAAACTATTGGTGGTGACCGGGAGCCGGGCCGGGGTCCGGCGGTGCAGCTTGGGGAGGACGGCACGATGGCCAGGAAGTCGGCGGCGCGGCCGGACGCGGTGGCGTCGATCATCGAGGACTGGCGGCGGGAGCGGCCGGAGCTGGACACGTCGCCGCTGGAGGTGCTCGCGCGGCTGCACCGGACGTTTCTGCGCTACAGCGCGCGGCTGACATCGTCGGTGGAGGCGCACGGGCTGTCGGTGGCCGGGTTCGATGTGCTGACGGCGTTGCGCAGGGCGGGTCGTCCGTTCCGGCGTACGGCGGGGCAGCTCGCGGATTCGGGGCTGATCTCGTCGGCGGGGGTCACGCTGCGCATCGATCGGCTGGAGAAGGACGGGCTGATCGTGCGGGAGCGCGATGCCGAGGACCGGCGGGTGGTGCGGTCGCGGCTGACGGAGGAGGGGCTGGCGAAGATCGACGCGCTGTTCGCGGAGCATCTGGAGAACGAGCGGCGGATGTTGGCCGGCCTCTCCCCCGCCGAGTGCCGTCAGCTGGCGCGGCTGCTGTCGAAGCTGGAGCGGTCCATCCTGGAGGCGGAGGCCGGGGACTGACTCGGCCGGGGCCGGTCAGTCACCGGCGGCCTGCTGTTCGGCGCCGGCCCGGTACAGGCGGCGGAGGCGGACGACGCCCAGGTCGTGCTGGTAGAGGTTCTCGCGCTGGTCGGCGTCGGCCGGCATGGCCTCCAGCATCACCCGGTCCTGTTCCAGCACCTGCCAGTGGCGCTGTTCGATGAGCGTGCGGTAGAGGAAGCGCCAGGTGTCGCGCTGCCAGCCCGTGACGCGGCGGTAGCGCCAGAAGAAGACGCCGCAGCGGTTCTCGTCGACGGGGCGGACCATGCCGACGATGCCGAAGGGGCCGCCGGGGCCGGCCGACGGGGGGTAGGGGATCTCCAGGTCCACCCAGTCGACGCCGGTGCGGCACAGTTCGACCCAGTCGAAGTTCACGCCCCGCTGGTCGGTCTTCTCGAAGAAGTAGCCGCGGTCGGTCTCGCGGATGCGGAACTTGGCGGTGGTGTCGCCGTCGTACATGGTGTGCGACTCGTGGTGGAGGAAGGCGCCGTGCATGGGGTCGAGGAGGTTCTCGACCGCGTAGCGCCAGGGCACGTTCCACTCGGCGTAGCACAGGATCGCGTCGGTGGCGGGGTCGGTGAGCGGTTCGGGGAGCGTGAGTTCGGTCGGGTCGGGGTGCTCCTCGTCGCCGAAGTACGCCAGGATCGCGCCGCCGGCCTCCCGTACGGGCAGGGAGGTGACGAGCTTCTTGCCCTCCAGGTTGCAGCCGGGCAGGCCGGGGACGGCGGAGACGGTGCCGTCGGTTTCGACTTCGACGCCGTGGTACCAGCAGGCGACGCGGTCGCCGAGGTGCCTGCCGAGGGAGAGGGGTGCGCCGCGGTGCGGGCAGCGGTCGGCGAGCATGGCGAGGGTGTTGTCGGCGCGGCGGAAGAGGAGCCACTGCTCGCCGAGCGCGGTGACCTTGCGCAGCGCGCCGGGGGCGACGAAGCGGGAGGGCACGACGGGGTGCCACTGGTTGCGCAGGCCGGTGGCGTAGATGTGTGCGGCGGTGTCGTGGGTGGACAGGGTCATCTCAGGCTCCCAGGCGGTGCATCTCGGCGCGGAAGGTGTCCTCGGTCCAGGGGGCGCCGTCGGGGGCGTGGACCTGGCGGGTGTTCAATCCGCCGACGATGTCGGCGAGTTGGTGGCCGTCGTGAGTGAAGATCTCTTCGAGGGTGGCGGCCAGCCGGCGTTCGTAGGGGGTGGGTCGGTGTGTGCGGGACTGGTGGATGTCCAGGTACGGCCAGGCGTCGGGCGTCATGGGGGCCTCCGGGTTACAGGTCGAGGACGAGGCGGCCGGTGGCGCAGCGCGAGACGCAGATCATCATCGTGGCGTTCGCGGTGTGTTCGGCCTCGCTGAGCAGGGAGTCGCGGTGGTCGGGGGTGCCGTCGAGGACGCGGGTCTCGCAGGAGCCGCAGATGCCGTCGCGGCAGGAGCTGTCGACGGTCAGGCCGGCGTCCTCGGCGGCCTCGAGGACGGAGGTGCCGGGGCCGACGGTGAGGGTGCGGCCGGAGCGGCGGCACTCGACCTCGAAGGCGGTGTCGTCGCCGGCGGGCCGGGAGGTGGGGGCGGTGAAGCGTTCCAGGCGCAGTTGCCCGGCGGGGCAGCGTTCCTCGACGGCGGCCAGGAGGGGCTCGGGGCCGCAGCAGTAGACGAGGGTGTCCTCCGTCGGTCCGTCGAGGGCGGCGTCGAGGTCGAGGTGGCCGTGTTCGTCCTGCGGGACGAGCGTCACGTCGCCGTCGAGGGCGGCCAGTTCGTCGGTGAAAGCCATCGAGGCGCGGGTGCGCCCGCCGTAGACCATCCGCCAGGCGGCGCCGCGCCGTGCGGCCTCGCGGGCCATGGCGAGGAGGGGGGTGATGCCGATGCCGCCGGCGAGGAAGACGTAGGACGGGGCGTCCTCCAGGGTGAAGTGGTTGCGCGGCCGGGAGACGGTGAGCCGCCCGCCGGGCCGGATCCGGGTGTGCAGGTGGCGGGAGCCGCCGCGTGAGTCGGGTGCGTCGAGGACGCCGATGCGGTAGGCGGAGGTCGCCCGGGGGTCGCCGCACAGGCTGTACTGGCGCAGCCGTCCGCCGGCGTCGACGTCGAGGTGGGCGCCGGGGGTCCAGTCGGGGAGGGGGGCGCCGTCGGGGTGGGTCAGCTCCAGGGAGAGGACGCCGTCGGCCTCCCAGGTCATACGGTGGACGAGCAGGTCGAGCCGGGGCTCTTGGGTGCTCATGGCAGTCGCCTCCCTACGGGGTGGGGATCTTCACGGGTGGGGTGAAGGGGGTCTTCATGGGGCCGAGGGCCGCCAGGTCCACCTCGACGAGCGTGGGCCCGTCGGCGGCGACGGCTTCGGCGATGACCGGGGCGGCCTCTTGGGCGGCGGCGATCCGGGCGTGGGGCAGTCCGCAGGCGCGCGCGAGGAGGCCGAAGTCGGGGGTGGCGAGGTCGACTCCGGAGCGCCTCTCACGGTGGGCGTCCTGCATGTTGCGCAGGACGCCGTAGCCGCCGTCGTTGAAGACGATCAGGGTGAGGCGGGGCTTCTCCTGGGCGAGGGTGAGGAGTTCGCCGAGGTGGACGGCGAGGCCGCCGTCGCCGGCCAGGACGACGGTGGGTTCGTGGGGGCGGGCCAGGGCGGCGCCGATGCCCATGCCCAGGCCCTGGCCGATGCCGCCGCCGCGCGGGAAGACGTTGTCGCGGGGGTCGTGGATCTCCAGCAGCCGGTTGCCCCAGCTGCTGGACGCGATGGTGACGTCGCGGGCGATCACCGCCCGCCGGGGCAGGGCGGCGTGGAGCGCGTCGCAGATCGCGGCCTGCGGGCCGATGGCGTCGTGCAGCGCGGCCCGGACCGTGGCGCGGTCGGCGGCGATGCGCGGTGTCCAGTCCGGGTCGGCGGGCCGGGCGTGCGGGAGCAGGGCCGCGAGGGTGTCGGCCGCGTCGCCGTGCAGGGCGTGGCGGGCCGGGTGGACGCGGCCGAGGGCGGCGGCGTCGAGGTCGATCTGGATGTGGGCGTCGGGGAGCGGGAGCGTGTAGTCGGCGGTCTCGTTGGAGCGGAAGTGGGTGCCGACGGTCAGCAGCAGGTCCGCGTCGGCGAGCAGGGCGCGGCCGGTGGGAGTGGTGGCGAAGTTGCCGACGACCTGCGGGTGGTCCTCGGGTACGGCGCCGCGGCCGGAGTTGGAGGTGAGCAGTCCGGCACCGGTCGCCGTGAGCAGCCCGGCGAGCTGGGTACCCGCCCGGGCGGCGCCGCCGCCCGCCCAGATCAGGGGGCGCCGGGCGGAGGCGAGCAGGGCGCCGGCGGCGGCGAGTTCGGCGTCCGCGGGGGCCGGGGCGGCCGGGGCGGTGTCGTGGCCCGCGGTGTCGGTCTGCCGGGCGTACTGGAGGTCGATCGGCCACTCCACGCTCGCCGGGCCGCCGGGGTCGGTGAGTGCCGCGCGGGCCGCGATGCGCAGTACGCGGCCCGCCGCTTCGGCGGACGGCACGGTCGCGGCGTGTGCGGAGACCGCGGTCAGCATGCCCAGCTGGTCCTTGGTCTCGTGGATGAAGCCGCGTCCGCTGCCGAGGTGGGCGGACTCCACCTGCCCGGTGATGTGCAGGACGGCCGTGCCGGCGGAGAGGGATTCGATCAGCGAGCCGGCCGCGTTGCCCGCGCCGGTGCCGGTCGAGGTCAGGGCGCAGCCGATGGTGCCGCGGGCCCGCCCGTAGGCGTCGGCGGCGTTCACGGCGGACGCCTCGTGGCGTACGGGGACGAAGCGCAGTTCCCGGTCGACGGCCTCGACCAGCGGCAGGTTGTGCACGCTGACGATGCCGAAGACGGTGTCGATGCCCAGCTCCCGCAGGACGGCGACGAGGAGATCGCCCCCGGTGTCGTAACGCATGTGTGGGTCTCCTCGGTGGTCAGAGAATGCCGCGGCCGACTCCGCCGCAGACGTCGATGCTGCTTCCGGTGATGTAGGAGGCGCGGGGCGAGAGCAGCGTGACGACGGCGTACGCGACCTCCTCGGCCCGGCCCAGGCGCCCCAGGGCGACGCCCCGGTCGGCGGCGAGCTCCGCCTGCCAGTCCTCGTACGGCCGGCCGGGGTCGGCGGCGGCGTGCCGGCGGGTCCACTGGCCGGTGTCGATCAGGCCGAGGCAGACGGAGTTGACCCGGATGCCCTCCGGGGCCAGTTGTGCGGCGAGGGACTTGGAGAGGTTGAGGATGCCCGCGCGGGCGGCGCTCGTGGTGATGAGGCGCGGCTCGGGCTGCTTGGCGAGGACGGCGTTGACGTTCACGACGGACGCCGCGTCCGAGTCCCTCAGATGCGGCCGGGCGGCGGCCAGCGGGTGCAGCACGCCGGCGAACTTCAGCTCGAGTTCGTCGCGCCAGTCCTCGGCGGTGGAGTCGTCGAGGCCCTTCATGCGGGACTGCCCCGCGTTGTTCACGAGTCCGTCGAGGCCGCCGAAGTGCCGGACGGCCGCCCGGGTGAAGTCCCGTACGGCGTCGGCGTCGCGTACGTCGCACGCCCCGGTGAGGAGGCGGTCGCTGCGGAGGTCGGCCACCGCCTCGGCGAGCCGGCCGGCGTCCCGTCCGCAGGTCGCGACCCGCGCGCCCTCCTCGATGAGGGCGCGGACCGTGGCCAGGCCGACGCCCGAGCTGCCGCCGGTGACCAGGACGGTCCGGTCGGCGAGGCCCAGATCCATGATGTGGTGCTCCTGTACGTCAGTTCATGGTGAAGCCGCCGTTGACGGCGATCACCTGTCCGGTGAGGTAGCGGGACTCCTCGTCCAGCAGGAAGGAGAGGAGCCCGGTGAGGTCCTCGGGTTCCTGCGGCCGGGAGACGGCGCGGCCGGTGCGGTAGAGGTCGTGGCGTTCGGTCGGCACGGTCTCGGTGGCCTCGCACTCGGTGAGGCCGGGCGCGAGGGCGTTGACGGTGATGCCCCGGTCGCCCAGTTCGCGGGCCATGGCCCGGGTCAGGGCGATGACCGCGCCCTTGGACGCGATGTAGTGGGCCAGGCGTGGGGAGCCGTAGAGCGCCGCGTCCGAGGCGATGTTGACGATCCGGCCGGTCGGGCCGAACAGCGGGTACAGGGCCTTGGCCACCAGCCAGGGACCTCGGGCGTTGACCGTCATCAGGCGGTCCCACGCCTCGATGTCGATGTCCCAGAACTCCTTGCCGCCGACGCCGTTGGCGAGGGCCGCGTTGTTGACGAGTCCGTGCAGGGGGCCGAGGTCGCGTACGGCGTCGGCGAGTGCGTCCACCGACGCGGGGTCGGCCACGTCGCACCGCACGTGGTGGGCGTCGGCGCCCTGGGCCCGCAGTTCCTCGGCGGCCCGCGCGCCGCGTTCGCTCTCCAGCTCGGCGACGACGACCCGGAAGCCGTCCCGGCCGGCGCGGCGGGCCATGGCGAGTCCCAGGCCGCGGCCCGCCCCCGTGATCACGACCGTGCGCGGGTCAGTCACGGGTGACGCCGTGCATCGGCGAGTGCTCCGGGTACGTCGGCACCTGCGGCTTCTGCGTGCCGATGACGACGCAGAACAGGGCGTCGGTGTCGCCCTCGTTCTTCAGCGAGCGGGCCACGCCGGCCGGGACGACGATCATGTCGCGGTAGCCGAGTGTGCGGTACTCGGCCTCATCGGGGCCCCGGTGGATGCCGACCCGGACGCGTCCCTCCAGGACGAAGAACGCCTCCTCGACGTCGTGGTGGGTGTGTTCGGGGCCCTCGGCGCCGGGCGGCAGCAGCATGTTGGAGAAGGTGAAGCCGCCGGAGGGGAGGATGCGGTTGTCGTTCTCGTGGTTTCCGGTGGCGCCGGAGCCGACGTAGCGGATCTGGCCGCGGCGGTACTGCGGGCCGGCCTTCTCCTGGAAGGAGAGGGTGTCGAAGTCGGCGACGCGCGAGTCCTTGGTGGCGATGAGGGAGTCGGTGTAGCGGGCGAGGTCGCCGCCGTTGTCGTACTCGGTGGTGGTCACAGGCATGGTGTCGGTCCTTCGTCTGCTCGGTTCGGCTGTGTGGTGACGATGTCGAGATGGGACAGGACCCAGGCGTTGAAGCGCTCGGGCTGTTCCTGGTTGGCCAGGTGACCGGCGTCCTTGACGATCACGTAGGCGGTCTTGTGCAGGGCCCCGGCGAGGGCCTGGGCGGCGTCGGTGCCGGTGACGCGGTCCTGTTCGCCGCACAGAACGAGGACGGGTGCGGTGACGGCGGGCAGTTCGGCGCGCAGGTCGGCCGATGCCATGGACTCGGCGGCGTACCCGTAGCCGGGCAGGCGGACGGCGGCGGCCATGGTGTCGACGACGCGCTCCACCAGCTCGGCGGGAGCCCGCTCGGACACCAGCCGCGGGCCGCGCCGCCCGGCGAACGCGCGCGGCCCGAGCCGGGCGAGCTCGGCGGCGCGCGCCCGCATCCCCGACGCCTTCGCCGGATCCGTCCCGGAGCCCGGGCTGGCATCGGCCACGACGAGCGAGTCGACGAGATCCGGGTGGCGGGTGGCGAGCCGCAGCGCGATGACGCCGCCCCAGGAGACGCCGAGGACATGCGCCGACGCACCGTACGCGCGGATCACCTCGGCGGCGGCGTCCGCATAGCCGTCGAGGTCCAACGGGCCCTGCGGGTCGGGGGATCTGCCGTAGCCGGGCGCGTCCCAGGCCACCACCCTCAGCTGTGCGCGGAGTCCGGCGAGCTGCGGGGCGAAGGCGGCCGACGACGAGCCGATGCCGTGCAGGCACAGCAGCAGGGGGCCGCTCTCGCCCGCCTCCGCCACATGCAGGGCGCCGCCGGGGGCGTTCACGGACGCGGTCACAGGATCTGCCCCGTCCGCCCGGCCAGCGCGTGCAGCGAGCGCAGCACCGCGTACGGCACGACCTGGCTGGTCGCCGGGTTGTCCGGGTCGGGCAGATGCGCGACCTCGAAGCGGTACGAGCCGTGCGCGCCGGACGCCTCGACGACGTGCCGGGTGTGCCCGGCGCCCGGATCGGCGACGACCCGCACCCGCACGGCGTCCAGGTCGCCGACGGCGAGCGCGACCGAGGCCGCGACATTGGTCGACCTGGGGAACTTCGCGGGCACGTCGCGCGCGGTGCCGGCCATGACCTCGACGGGGCCGCGCGCCGCCCGCAGCCGTGTCAGCAACTCCTGGTCCATCCAGGGTTGTTCGAGCGTGCCGGGCAGTTTGGTGGTGGTCAGGCGTACGTCGTCCAGGGGGCCCAGGGACCGTACGGCCTGGAGCAGGTCGAGGCCGCCGACCGCGCCGCCCGTGAAGTACACCCGGCCGGGGCCGGCCGAAAGGAGCCGCTCGGCCAGCTCCGGGTCGGTCAGTGCACCGGTCGAGGCGATCAGCAGATCGGTCCCGGAGGTGAGGACGCGCTCGCCCCATTCCCGTACGACGCCCTGCCCCGCGGCCTCCACGATCAGGTCGCAGCGGTCGAGGGCGTCCTCGAAGGGGACCTGCGGTGCGGGGGCGGCCTCGCCGAGCGGCCGGTTGTCGACGATGCACGTCAGTTCGGCGCCGGGGACGTTCCGTTCGCTCAGCGCGGTGCCGACGACCCGGCCGATGGCGCCCCAGCCGACGAGTCCCACCTTCAGCGTGCTCATGCGGGGACTCCTTCGGCGTCGGCGGGGGCCTGCACCGGACTGCCGTCCGCGGTGCCCGCCATGTGGCGGCGGATGAGAGGTGACGGCGCGCCCGCGGTGCCCCACAGGTCGGACAGCTCCGGGACCCGCCGCCACACCCTGGCGATCCACCGGTCCTCCTCGACCTGCGCGACCTCGGAGGTGTACTCGCAGACGAGGCCGGTCGGGTCGGTGAAGTAGGAGAAGGTGTTGTTGCCGGGGCCGTGCCGCCCCGGGCCCCACTGCGGGACGACCCCGTGGTGGCGAAGGCGCCCGAGGCCGCGCATGAAGTGGTCGACCGAACTCATCTCGTACGCGACGTGGTTGAGGGAGACCCACGCGGCCTGGTGGAAGGCGATGCAGTGGTGGTCGGCGTTGCAGCGCAGGAACGCCATCTGGTGCTCGGACCAGTCGGAGACGCGCAGGCCGAGCACGTCGCGGTAGAAGGCGACCGACGCGTCGATGTCGGTGGTGTTGAGGACGGCGTGCGTGACGCCCACGGGGACGGCGCCGTCGCGGCCACGGGGCTCGACCGCCCAGGTGTGCGCGGACAGTTCGATGAGCCGGCCCTCGTGGTCGGTGAAGCGGAGGCCGTAGCCGCCGCCGACCTGGTCGAGCGGCCCCGGTCCGGTGACCGGGGCGATGCCGCGGGCTTCGAGGCGCCGGGCGGCCTCGTCGACCTCCGCCGGGGTGGCGACGGCGAACGAGAGCCGGCCGAGGCCGGTCCGGTCGGAGCGGGTGAGGTGGAGGGCGTGGTGCTCGGGGCCGGTGCCGCGCAGCCAGCTCGCGCCGTGCTCGGACTCGACGACCTCCAGGCCCCAGGCGTCCGCGTAGAAGTCGGTGGCCCGGGCGAAGGAGGGGGTGAGCAGCTCGACGGAGCGCAGGGCGCGCAGCCGGGCGATCGGGGGACGGTGCATCGGGTTCTCCGGGGGTGTCAGTGGGCCCAGGGCAGCGGGGCGTGGGAGGTGCCCCAGTACAGGGACTTCTGGCGCTGGTAGGAGCGGAAGCCGACCGGGCCCTTCTCCCGGCCCAGGCCGCTGTCCTTCATGCCGCCGAAGGGCGTGGAGATGCTGAACTGCTTGTACGTGTTGATCCAGACGGTGCCCGCGTCGACGCGGCGCGCGATCCGCCACGCGGCCCGGTGGTCACGGGTCCAGATGCCGCAGGCCAGGCCGTAGACCGAGGCGTTGGCCTGGCGTACGAGGTCGTCCTCGTCGTCGAAGGGCAGGGCGACCAGGACCGGGCCGAAGATCTCCTCCTGGCAGGTGCGTGCGGAGTTGGGCAGGCCGTCGAGGACGGTGGGCAGGTAGTACGCGCCGGCCGCGTACTCGGGGCCCTGGGGCGCGGCGCCGCCGCACAGCACCCGCGCGCCCTCCTCGCGCGCCAGGTCGACGTACGCGGCGACCGAGTCCCGGTGCTCGTGGTGGACGAGCGGGGCGACCTGTGTGTCGGAGGCGGTGCCCGGGCCGACCCGCAACGCCTTGACGCGTGCGACGAGCTCCGCCAGGAACTCGTCGTACAGCGCGCGGGCCACGAACAGCCGTGACCCCGCGATGCAGGACTGCCCGCTGGAGGAGAACACCCCGAACATCACCCCGGCCAGGGCCTGTTCGACGTCGGCGTCCGCGAGCACGACCGTCGGCGACTTGCCGCCGAGTTCGAGCGAGAGGGGCATGAGCTTCTCGGCGGCGGCGTGCGCCAGGGTCCGGCCGGTCGCCGTGCCGCCGGTGAAGGTGACCTTGCCGACGCGCGGGTCGCGCACGATCGCGTCGCCGATCAGGCTTCCGCGGCCGGGCAGGACCGACAACAGGGCGGTGGGCAGGCCGAGTTCGGTCAGCGCGGTGGTGACGAGGCGGCCGAGCGCGAGGGAGACGAGGGGGGTCCACTCGGCGGGCTTGAGCAGGACGGCGTTGCCGCCCGCGAGGGCCGGGGCGAGCTTCTGGGCGTCGCCGGCGAGCGGTGAGTTCCACGGGTTGATCGCGCCGACGACGCCGATCGGCTCGTACACGCTCATCGTCACGTAGGGGCCGCGCGAGGGCGTGAGCGCCTCCTCGGCGGTCTCCAGCGCGGCGGCGGTGTAGCGGAAGGTGCCGGCGGCGCTGGCGACGAGGGCGCGGGTCTCGGTGAGCGCCTTGCCGGTGTCCGCGGTCTGGAGGGCCGCGAGGTCCGCGGCCCGGGCGTCGATCGCGTCGGCGATGCGGTGCAGGAGCCGGGCGCGGTGGTGGGCGGGCAGTGCGCGCCAGGCGGGGTCGGCGGCCGCCCGGGCGGCGCGGCGGGCGGCCTCGTCGACGTCGGCGGTGTCCGCGGCGGTCAGGACGGCGAGGGTGCGGCCGGTGGCGGGGTCGGTGGTCTCGAACGGATCGCCGCCGCCGCGCCGCCATTCCCCCGCGACGAGTATCCGGTCCGGGGTGGATTCCGGTGCGGGCACCGGAGCCTGCACCGGCTGCTCGACGGTCATCGGCGGCCTCCTGACGGTGGGTCGATCGGGCGGGGCGAGTGGGCACACGGGCCGGGCGGCGGTGCCCGCCGGTGCCGGAAGCCGCCCTAATTGCTTCAGCGCCAAGAATCTAAGCACTTAATTATTTTCTGACAAGAGCCGGACACGGAAAAAGTTCGGTTGGTCAAACCCTTGACGACCACACCCCTCGGGTCGGTAGAACTTAAGCCCTTAGAAACTTTGCGCTTATGGACGGGACACCGAGCGAACTTCCGACGGCCTGGCCCCGCACCCCCCGCGCCCCTCCCCCCGTCCCTCACCCGCCGCTCGCGCGGGTCTGGAGGAATCCCGGATGAGCCTCGACACCTCCCCGGACCGCGACGCCGGCGCCACCCGCGCCGCCATCGCGGCCCGCTTCGAACGCCTCCCGCTGTCGCGCTGGCACGTCACCGTCCGCGTCGTCATCGGCGTGGTGACCTTCTTCGAAGCCTTCGACCAACTACTGATCGCCTACGCGATGCCCCAGCTGCGCCAGGAATGGAGCCTGTCGACGGCGGAGTCCACCCTGGTCCTGACCATCGGCTCGGCCGGCATGCTGATCGGCGCGCTGTTCTCCGGGCGGGCGGCGGACCGCATCGGCCGGGTCAAGGTCATCGCCCTGTGCATCGGCGCCTCCGGCGTGGCCTCGCTCGCCCTGGCCGCCAGCCCCGCGCCCGGCACCTTCATGCTGCTGCGGTTCGTGCAGGGACTGGCCATCGGCGGCGAGGTGCCGGTGGCGGCCACCTTCATCAGCGAGATCACCCGCAGCCACGGGCGCGGCCGCTTCGTGCTCCTCTACGAACTGGTCTTCCCCGCCGGGCTCACCGTCGGCGCGCTGTGCGCCGCGTGGGTCGTGCCCCTGCTCGGCTGGCGCTGGATGTACGCGCTGGCCGCGGCGCCCGGAGCGCTGTGCTTCCTGGTGCGGCGGACGGTGCCGGAGTCGCCGCGCTGGCTGGCCGATCGCGGACGGACGGCGGAGGCGGCGGCGACGATGGACCTGATCGAGGCGAAGGTGGCGGCCGCGACGGGGCGGCCGCTGCCACCCGCGCCGGCCCCCGCGGCGGCTGCCCCTCCCCCGCCCTCCCCGACCGCCGCCTCCGGCCTGCGCGCACTGTTCACCGGCCGCTGTCGCCGCCGCACCCTCGTCGTGGGCACCTTGTGGTTCACCGGCTACTTCGTGAACTACGGCATCACGTCCTGGCTCCCGACGATCTACGGCACCCGCTTCGGCCTCTCGCTGCCGAACGCGCTGCTGTGTTCGACCGTCACCTCGGTCGCCGGACTGCTGGGCTGTCTGCTGGCCGCGCTCACCGTCGACCGGATCGGCCGGCGCCGCGTCTTCGCCCTCTTCCTGGGCGGCGCGGCCGCGGTCCTCCTCGTCCTCGCCGCGCTCGGGGCCCGAACCCCCCTCCAGGTGCTGGTGTGGACCTCGCTGGCCGCGGTGTGCTTCTTCGGCTCCAACATCTGTCTCTACCTCTACACACCGGAGCTGTACCCGACGCGGATCCGAGCCCTGGGCTGCAGTGTCGGCGGCGCCCTCAACCGGGTCGGCGTGATCCTCGGGCCGATCGTGGTCGGTGCGGTCCACGCCACCGCCGCCGGGCTGCCGGGCGTCTTCGCGATGCTCGGCGGGGTCGCGCTGCTGGGGGCGCTGGTGGCCGCCGGGTTCTGCGAGGAGACGGCGGGACGGACGCTGGAGGAGGTCTCGCCCTGAGGTCCGCCGGCGCGCGCACCCGCCCCGGCGTCCCTCACCCGCCGACCAGCGGCGGGTTGTCCGGGTCGGGGATCTGCGTGGACCAGCCGCCCGGGACGCTGCGGGACTGCCGGTCGCGGAAGCGCACCGGCGCCGTGCCCACCCGGCGGGCGAACAGGCGGCTGAAATAGGCGGGATCGTCATAGCCGACCCGGCGGGCCACCGCGGCGACCGGCAGTTCGGTGGCGACCAGGAGCTCCTTGGCCCGACCGAGCCGGATGCCCAGGAGGTAGTCCTTGGGGCTGCAGCCGGCGCCCCGGCGCACCGCGGTGCGCAGTTCGGCCGGGGTCATGCCGTGCCGGGCGGCGTGTTCGGCGACCGACAGCGGCAGGAAGGCGTCGCGGGCCAGGGCCTGCAGGACCGGATCGCCGTCGGCGTCCGTATCGGCCCGCGCGCGGCGCAGCACCACGAGGAGTTCGTGGACGGCGGCGGAGGTCTCGACCTCCAGCAGGGGATTGCCGCGCCGGGCCGCCCGCGCGATCCGGCCGACCGCGGCGCGGGCCTGGGCGGTGTCGGCGAGCGGTACCAGCGGGCGGTCCGGCTCGATGTAGCCGAGCTCGGTGTAGGTGGTGGCGGCGGCCCCGGCGAAGTCGACGAAACTCTCGTCCCAGCCGGTTTCCGGATCGGCGCCGTAGTGGTGCGGCACGCCCGGGATGATCCACAGCAGTGCGGGCGCGGTCACCGTCCGGCGGCGGCCGTCCGGGCCGGTGAACCAGCCGCGGCCGGCACTGATCACGATGGCGACGTGGTGGTCGAGGGTGCGGGGCCCGACCGTCGGCAGGGTGCCGTGCTGGAGCCCGACGCCCAGGCACACCAGTCCCAGCCGGTGGTGGACCGGGCTCGGGGTGAAGTACCGCATCCAGGTGTGGTACACGCCGTGCCTCCCGTCGCCTGCGTGCTGCCGCCGCCGCTCCGTCCAATCAACGCCGATCTTTGTCCATGGACCGCCGCGCCGCCAGAGGGCGAGGGTGACCGGTGACCGGACACACCAGGGGTGGCGGCGAGGGCGGGGAGACGTGGCGCAGTTCGAGGTGGGCGAGCGGGACTTCGTGCGGGACGGGCGGCCGGTGCGGCTGCTGTCCGGAGCACTGCACTACTTCCGGGTGCACGAGGCGCAGTGGGGCCACCGGCTGGCGATGCTGCGGGCGATGGGCCTGAACTGCGTCGAGACGTATGTGCCGTGGAATCTGCACGAGCCGCGGCCCGGCCGCTTCCACGACCCCGAGGCGCTGGGGCGCTTCCTGGACGCGGCGCAGGCGGCGGGGCTGTGGGCGATCGTCCGCCCGGGGCCGTACATCTGCGCGGAGTGGGAGAACGGCGGGCTGCCTCAGTGGCTGACGGGGTCGCTGGGGCGGCGGGTGCGGACCCGGGACCCGGCGTATCTCCGGGCCGTGGACGCCTGGTTCGCGCGGCTGCTGCCGCAGGTCGTGGCGCGGCAGTGCACCGAGACCTCGGGGCCCGGCGGACCGGGCGGCGGCCCGGTGATCATGGTGCAGGCGGAGAACGAGTACGGGTCGTACGGCAGCGACCACGTGTATCTGGCGCACCTCGCCGACCGGTTGCGGTCGCTGGGCGTCCGGGTCCCGCTGTTCACCTCGGACGGGCCCGAGGACCACATGCTCACCGGCGGCTCGATCCCCGGCGTGCTGGCCACCGTCAACTTCGGCTCCGGGGCCCGGGAGGCGTTCGCCACGCTGCGCCGGCACCGGCCGCAGGGACCGTTGATGTGCATGGAGTTCTGGTGCGGCTGGTTCGCGCACTGGGGGCGGCGGGCCGAGCCGCGTGCGCCGCAGGACGCCGCGGCGGCGCTGCGCGAGATCCTGGAGGGCGGCGGCTCGGTCAACCTCTACATGGCCCACGGCGGCACCAGTTTCGGCGGCTGGGCGGGTGCGAACCGCGCGGGTGACCTGCACGACGGGGCGCTGCTGCCCACGGCCACCTCCTACGACTACGAGGCGCCGATCGACGAGCGGGGCCGCCCGACGGAGAAGTTCTGGCGGTTCCGGGAGGTGCTGGCCCCGTACGCGGACGGCCCGCTGCCGGCGGTCCCGCAGCCGCCGCCGGTACTGGCCGCGCCGGTGCGCGCGGTGGTCGGGGAATGGGCGCCGGCCGCCGAGGTGATGGACGCACTGGGCGGGCCGGAGGTCACGGCGGGCGGCCCGGCGACGTTCGAGGAGCTGGGCGTGGACCGGGGCGTGGTCCGCTACCGCGTCGAGGTACCCGGCCCGCGCGGCCCGTACCCGCTGCGGGTGCGCGGGCTGCGGGACCGGGCGGTGGCGTATGTCGACGGGGTGCGGGTGGCCGCCCTGGACACCGAGGACGCCCTGGTCGGGGAGGTGTGCGGGCCCGCTTCGGTGGAACTGTGGGTGGAGTCGCTGGGCCGGGTCAACTACGGTCCGCGGCTGGGCGAGCCCAAGGGCGTCACCGGGGGCCTGCTGCACGAGCGGCAGTATCTGCACGGGGTCCGGGCACGCGGGCTGCGGCTGGCCGACGTGGCGACGGCCGAGGTGCCCTTCGGGCCGGTGGACGGGGACGGGCGGCCGGGCCTCTACCGCGGCACCCTGCCCCTCGGGGCCCGCCCCGGCGACGCCGAGCTCGCGCTCCCGGGCTGGACCCGCGGCTTCGCCTGGGTCAACGGCTTCTGCCTGGGCCGCTACTGGGACGTGGGCCCGCAACGCACCCTGTTCGTGCCGGGCCCGGTGCTGCGCGAGGGTGACAACGACCTCCTGGTCTGGGAACTGGAGGGCGCCCCGCCCCTGGTGGGGACGGCGGAGGGGACGCCCGGACTGTATCCCTGCGCACCGCCGCACCCGCAGGGGTGAGGCCGCGCCCAGGGATCACGGACACCCCCTAGAGCTCCCGCACCTCGAAGGAGTCCAGCACGAACTCCGCCTTCCCGTCGTCCCCGACCTTGCGCAGTCCCACCCATGCCTCGCCGCCCGCCGGTGCGGTGAAGTCGTAGGTGTGGCCGGCCGGCCGGGTGGCGACGGGCAGCGGGGTGCGGCTCAGCTCGCGGGCCCCGGGCTCGTCGACGGCGGTGACCCAGGCGTACTGGCCGGCCTTCTCGTTCTCGTAGCGGAGGGTGACGCGGTAGCGGCGGCCCGCGGCGAAGCGGACGGTGTGGGCGACCGTGCGGTAGACCAGACCGCTGTTCTCGCCGCGCGACTTGAGCGATTCGGTGCCCTCGATGACGTCGTCGATCGCCTTGCCGTTCCAGCCGCGCTGGGTGAACGGCGCGTGCCGCTGGGCGATATGGGTGCGGGGGTCGTTGACGTCGCCCGCATCGCCCTTGACGAACGCGCCCCAGCCCTGCGGCACCTGCGCGAAGTCCTCGTAGCACACGGTGCCCTCACGGACGCTGCGCACGGCGGGGACGACCCGTACGTTGTCGAACCGCACACGCGCCTTGCCCGCCGCCGCCGTCAGGGCGAGGGTGACCGGGCCGCCGCCCTCGGGGACGGTGAAGAAGGTGAACAGACGCTGGAAGCGGGTCGTGGACTTGCGGTCGGCGGCGACGTAGTTGACGGCGGTGGAGGTCTCGGTCCAGTTGGCGGCCCGGACGCCGTCGGCGGTCGTCACCTCCAGTCCGGCGCGCCGCCGCTCCCCCGCCTCGGCCCCGACCTCGACCTGTACGGAGGCGGCGTAGCCGCCGGGGGCGAGCCGGGCGAGTCGCTGGGCGACGGTGGCCGCGGCGCCCGCCGGGACGACCAGTTCGTAGTCGCCCGGACCGCTGAGTTCGACCGAGGCCGGCCCGGTCACCTGCCAGCCGTCGAGGGCGGCCGCGTGGAAGCCGGGGTCGGTCACGGGTGTGCCCTCGCCCCAGCCGGGGCCGCCCTGTGCGGGGGCCTTGGTGCGGTGGACGACGTACGCGGTGCCGGCCTCGGCGGTCAGGGTGATCCGTCCGCCGCTGACCGGGATCCGGGTCTCCTGGGTGCGGCCCTGGTCGGTGAGCCGGTAGGCGTACACCGCGCCGCCGCCGGACCAGTCGCGCGGGAGCTGCCAACTCGTCTTCCCGCCACGGGGGTTGTAGTGGTAGAGCTTGTCCGGGTCGGTGGCCCGCCGGGGTTCCCAGGGCAGGAGGTAGGCGCCGTCGTCGTAGACGAGGCGCCCGTCCGTGGTGATCTTCCGGGTGCCGTCCGCGTCGGTCACGGAGGTCCTGGTGGGGCCCTCGAAGGTGATCTCGTGCGCGCCCCAGGTGCTGATCGGGTACGCCTGGAGGTATTTGGCGGGCAGCGCATCGGTCCAGATGATCTTGTGGAAGGCGTGCCAGTCGGTCTTGCCGACCCAGCCCTCGAAGTTGCCCATCCGCCCGCAGCCCAGCAGCGTGGGCCACTTGTCGGCGAAGACGTCCTTGTGGTGGTTGCGCAGGAAGCGGATCAGCCGGGAGTTGATGCCGCGGGAGGTGTCCGGGCCGTAGTCGGTCTCGTTGGCCCAGTGCGACCACAGCGAGGAGCGCTCCAGGCCGTGTCCCCATTCGCTGGCGACCTGCCATCCCTGGTCGCGCAGATGCCGCTGGAGACGGTCGGAGTTCCAGCCGGATTCGCGGAAGACGTCGAGGTAGACGGTGTTCAGCGCCGGGTCGGTCTCCTTGCGCAGCTGCGCGAAGCGGCGGGCGATGTCGCCGGAGACCAGGTCGCGGCGGGCGTCGATGCGGTAGGACTGGTCGAGCCAGTCCCACTGCTCGTCGTCCTTGTCGACCAGCGTGTCGGAGAAGGCATGCGCCACCGGGTAGGACTCGGTGGCGTTGACGTGGACGGCGAAGTCGCTGTTCCACTTCTTTCCCGCCCGGACCAGGGCGTTGAGGTCGGCGAGGCCGCCGGCCCGCTTGTTGTAGTTGCCGCCGTAGTCCGGGTGCGCGGAGTCGTGCCCTTCGGACTGGTAGCCCTTGACCAGCGTGAACTGCCGCAGGCCGTCGGTGGCCAGGGCGATCCGCTTGACGTTGTCGAGCGCGGCCAGGAAGGGGGTGGTGGCCTGGCTGGCGAAGTTGTACGGGATGTGCGGGACGACCCGCAGATGCTGCTCGTCGGCGCCCAGCGGCACGACCATGACGTCGCGCAGCGCGATGGCGCCGTCCTGCCAGTCGGCCGTGCCGTCGCCGTTGCGGTCCCGGGTGACGACGACGGTCGCGTACGGCAGCGGGTCGGTCGCGTCCAGGGGCTGGCCGGCCGCCCGGTGGGTCCACTGACCGCAGGACAGCTGTGCCTTGACGAAGCCGTCGCCGCGGACGGTCTGGCGCCACAGTCGCCCGTTCTCCCAGGTCGTGGCTCCGGCGGGCTTGTCGTAGACGGTGTTGGTCTCGAGGCCGGCGGCCAGCGCTCCGGTGGCGACGACGGCGTAGGCGCATCCGGTGGGCGCGGCCTCGACGGGTGTGTCGTCGGTGACCTCGATCAGGGTGTCGCCGCTCTTGGCCCGGTCCAGGTCGATCCGGGCGGCCAGCAGCGTGGCGCCGGGCTGGTCGCTGCGGACGCTCAGCAGCGCGAGGTCGGGAATCTGGAGGGTGCCGACCCGCAGCGCGGCGGTGTCCGCGATACCGGTGACCCGCCAGGTGACCTGCCGGTCCTCGACGGCTATCTCGACGGTGATCCGGGTGCCGCCGTCGAAGGCGAGGGTGTAGGCGGCGCGGTCGGCGCGGGCCCGGTGGGTGACCTTCGGGGTGCGGGCGGTGCCGTCGATGAGGACCTGGGTGACGGCGGTCTCCTGACCGTGCAGGACGTGGCCGGTGCCGCGGTCGGTGTAGGAGACGATGCGCGGGAAGGCCGTGTCGACCCGGACCTCCAGTGCGTCGGAGCGCAGCACGGCCTCGGCGGCGCGGGGCGCGGCAGCGGCGGGGTGCGCGCCGAGCGGGAGCGCCGTGGCGGCCCCGGCGAGCGCGGTGGCGGCGACGACCTTTCTGCGGCTGGGCCCTGACTGTTCGTTCACGCGCACTGTCCTCCTTCGCACCTGCACTGCCTGTCGCCGGACAGCGTGCGGTGCGGGCCGGGCGGGCGCCTATGGACAAAGGAGGGACAGGACTTGGACTAACGGGCGGCGGGCGCGCCCGGCCCCGACCTCCGGTCGCCGGTCCGATGCCGCACAAGAGGCATCGCGCCCGGTGTACCCGTGGATCCGACCGGCGGAGTTCACCGGAGGTCACACCCCGCGCAGGGGTCCTGGACCCGACCGGGATCCGCGAAACCCCACCCGACTCACCGACCCGGCCCGTCGAGCCCCGGTCCCGGTCGTACGGCCCCTAGCTCTCCGGTCGCTCGGCAGACGCGCTCGCCGTCGGGCCGAAGCTCCGCCCGGAGTGCGGACGACCGGATATTAGGTAGACTGACCTACCTAATATCGGAAAGGGAGCGTGATGAGCGATACCGGTGCTGCGGCCACACCACCCAGGAGGCGGCGCGGGAGCGCACGCGAGCGGCTGCTCGTCGCCGCGGCGCGCCGCTTCTATGCGGACGGCGTGGCGGCGACGGGGATCGACACGATCACCGCCGAGGCGGGCGTGGCGAAGATGAGCCTGTACAACAACTTCTCCTCCAAGGCCGATCTGGTGATGGCCTACCTCGACGCGCGGCACGAGGAGTGGCTGGGCCTGTACCGGCGGCGACTGGAGGGGGTCGAGGACGGGCGCGGCGGGGTGCTCGCCGTCTTCGACGCGTACGCCGATCACGCGGCCTTCGCCTATGAGCACGGCTTCCGTGGGTGCGGTCTGCTGAACGCGGCTGCCGAGCTGCCCGCCGGCGACGAGGGGCGGGCCGTGGTGCGCCGGCACAAGGAGGACGTCGAGTCCCTGCTCGCCGGGCACCTCGAGGACGTGCTGCCCGGACGGCCCGAGGACGCGCGCGCGGTGGCGGAGCATCTGGCGTTCCTGCTGGAGGGCGCGGTGGCACGCGCCGGGCTGGAGGGCGCGGGTACCCGTCTGGAGCATGCGCGGACGATGGCGGCGGATCTGATGGACCGACTGTGATGCGGCCCCCCGGACGGGCGGTCGGCCCGGCGGCCGTGGGGTCGCTGTACGTGCTCGTGGCGTCGGTGCTGTGGGGCACCACAGGCACCGCGGCGACCTTCGCCCCGGCGGTGGGGCCCCTCGCGATCGGCGCCGTCGCCATGGGCCTGGGCGGACTGCTGCAGGCCCTGATCGCCGCCCCCCGTATCGCCCGGGAAGCGTCCGGGCTGCGTGCGCAGCGCGGCGTGGTGCTGCTCGGCTCGGTGGCGGTGGCGGTCTACCCGGCGGCGTTCTACGGCTCGATGCACCTGGCCGGGGTCGCCGCCGGGACGGTGGTCTCGATCGGCTCGGCCCCACTCGCCTCGGCGCTGATCGAACGCGCCGTGGACGGGCGCCGCCTGACGCGCCGCTGGATGCTCGGCGCCGCCCTGGGCCTGTCCGGGACGGTGCTGCTGTGCGCGGCCGAAGCGGCCACGTCGCACTCCGCCGGGGCGGCTTCCGCGCGGTCGGCCGTGCTCGGCGTGGGGCTGGGCCTGGTGGCCGGGCTGACCTATGCCCTGTACTCCTGGGCGGCACACCGGCTGATCGGCCGCGGTGTCTCCTCCGGCGCGGCGATGGGCAGCGTCTTCGGGCTGGGCGGGGTACTGCTCGTGCCCGTGCTGCTGGCCACCGGCGCCCCGCTCCTCAGCTCCTGGTCGAACGCGGCCGTCGGCGCCTACCTGGCCCTGGTGCCCATGTTCATCGGCTACGTCCTGTTCGGCCGGGGCCTGGTGCACGTCCCGGCGAGCACCGCGACCACGCTCTCCCTGCTGGAACCCGCCGTCGCCGCCGTGCTGGCCGTGCTGGTTGTCGGCGAACGTCTGCCGCTGCCGGGATGGGCCGGCATCGCCCTCGTCGTCGGCGCTCTCGTCGTACTCTCCACGCCGCCGCGGAAGGCACGCCGGCCGCGAGCGGTCGCCCCGAGGCCCGACGCCGGCACCGAGGGACGCGGCACAACCCGGCCCCGCCGCACTCCGGCCCAGGACACCGGGCCGTCCGTACCCACCGAGCCCGGGCAGGTCCCCGCGAGCTGACGGTCCCACGGCGCGACGGCGCGGGGTCCGGGGCGCGCGCCCCGGACCCCGCACAGGTGGTCGCGGTCAGCCGCCCAGCTTGTCGGCGCCCGCCTTGATGTCCTTGGCGAAGGTGCTCACCTCGCTGTAGACACCGGGCTTGCCGGGCCGTGCGCAGCCCTCGCCCCAGGAGACGATGCCGACCTGGAGCCAGGCCCCGGCGTCGTCCTTGCGGAACATCGGGCCGCCGGAGTCACCCTGGCAGGTGTCGATGCCGCCGGTGTCCAGCTTGCCGGCGCAGATCTCGTCGCCCGGCGTCAGCTGGTCGCCGTACGCCTTCTGGCAGGCGGCGTCGTCGACGAACGGGACGGTGGCCTTGAGGAGGTAGCGCTGCTGGTCGCCGCCTTCCTTGTCGGCCCCCCAGCCGGCGATGGTGAAGTCGCCGCTGTTCAGCTTGTCGTCCTCGGCGATCTTCAGGGTGGGCAGGTCTATCGCCTTGTCGAGCTTGATCAGGGCCCAGTCCTTGCCCTTGCCGTTGTAGCCGGGCGCCTGGAGGACCTCGGTCGACTTGGCGGTGACGGCCTTCGAGTCCTCCAGGTCGACCACGCCGGCGGTGGCGGTGATGGAGGTGTTCGGGCCGCTGCCGTCGACGCAGTGAGCGGCGGTGAGCACGATGTTCTTGGCGTAGAGCGCGCCGCCGCAGCCCATCGACAGGCGCACCATGAAGGGGAATTCCCCCTGGTCGGCCTTGGTGCCGCCGACGACCTTGGTGTGGCTGCCACCGTTGTCCGGTGCGGGGTGGGCGGAGGCGGAGACGGCCTGGAGGCTGAAGGCGGCGAGGGCGACGGCGCCGACGGCGGTGGCTCTCTTGAGGTGCTTCAGGTGGGGGCGCAACGGGCTTCCTTTCGTGGGGGGTTGCACGTTGATGACGAGCCCATGCCAACACCGGAGCCGGACGTGGCCGCCGCAGAGATGACGCGGAAGAAGGCAGCACGCCGCGAGGCGTCCGAACCCAGTGGGGGATGAGTCCGTAAAGCGCCCTGTGATTATGTGGAGCGAGCGTTCAGAGAACAAGAGTGCGCATCCGGCCAACTGCCTTGCCCCTTGCGCCACTCACACCACGTACAGCCCATACCGGACGAACCCCACCGCCCGTACAGTGGCCGGGTGGCAACGGACGACAGGGCGATCGCGCACGGTTTTCCGCATCTCGACACGGTGCGTTCGGCCCTCACGGCGCTCTTCACACGGCTGTCGTACGACACGGTGAGCACCTTCGACACCAGCGTGCTGCCCGTCGACGTCGCCTTCGACGACACCGAGGACATCCACCTGGGAGCCCAGCGGGTGGCCCACACCATGGTGCGCCACCTCCATCTGCCGGACGCCCGCGTCATCGTCTCCTTCCGCGAGATGGAACACGCCGCGAACGTCGAACTGACCGCGGGACCCGAGTACTTCATCGAACTCAACGAGCGCTTCGTCACCCACCGCAAGGACATCGGCGCCGCGCTCGCCCACGAGGTGACACACGTCTGTCTGCACCGTCTGGACCTGGAGTTCCCCGGCACCCGCGACAACGAGATCCTCACCGACACCGCCGCCACCTACCTCGGCGCGGGCTGGCTGCTGCTGGACGCCTACCGCGAGCACGGCCCGTTCTCCCAGAAGCTGGGCTATCTCACGCCGGAGGAGTTCGGCTATGTCCTCGCCCGGCGCGCGGAGTTCTTCGGTGAGGACCCCGCACCGTGGTTCACCAGCCCGCAGGCGTACGACGCGTACACGAAGGGCGCGGCACGGGCCCGCGAGGACGCCCGCCGCCCGCCGCTGGCCGCGGCCGGCTGGGCCGCCCGCCTGCGCTATGCCAAGGACCGCCGCCTGGCCCGGAGCGCCGACCGCACCGGCCCCTCCCGCACCTCCGCCGACGGCTACCGCTTCGAGGGCTCCGCACCGCTGCGGGTGTCCTTCCCCTGCCCGGTCTGCCACCAGCGGATCCGCGTGCCCGTCCGCGGCCGGCTCCGGGCGCGCTGCGGGCTGTGCCGGACGGTGTTGGACTGCGACACCTGAGGCACCGGCGGGGCCGGAGCCCGGGGTGGGGTGACCGGCCGGCGCCGCCGGGCACCGGTCAGACCCAGCCCTCCAGCCCCGTCATGAACCCCTCGAAGTCGTCGCGGTGAATGGTGTGGCCCGCGCCCGCCACCGTGCGCACCTCGAAGCCGCGGGTGCGCAGCTCCTTGGCCGCCTCCCGGGTGAAGAGGAACCCCTCCCCCGCGATCTGCACCAGGGACGGGACGAGGGGCCGCTCCGGCGTACGGTCCACCAGGTGCGCGCCGGAGAGGGCGAGGGCGGTGCCGGTGTCCCAGTCGGCGACGGTGGCCAGTTCGAGGTCGATATCGGCCTCGTCCCAGCGGGGGTTGAAGCCCCGGATCATCTCGCGCCCGGCCCTCTTGAACGACAGGAAGACGGCCGGGTCCACCACCTGGCCCGAGCCGCCGAGCGCCCACGCCGGGTCGCTGTAGACCGCGCGCCGCGGCCGCAGTCGCGCCACGGCGAGGGACAGCGCGAGACCGCCCAGCGAATGCCCCAGGGCCAGTTCCGCGTCGGCCGGGAGCGTGTCCACCAGGTCCTCGGCGTACATCTCGACGCCGTATTCCCCGCGCGGACTGCGGCCGTGGCCGCGCAGATCGACGCCGATGACGCGGTACCCCCGGTCGGCGAGGGCCGGGCCGACCCGGTGCCAGGTGCGGTGGTCCGACATGATCCCGTGGACCAGCAACGCGATCCGGCCCCCGGTGCCCCACTCATGGGTATGCAACTGCATGCGCCGAGGTTACACGTGTCAACCGTGTCGCGACGGTGCCCCGGGCCCACCGCGCGGCGCACAAACCCCTGTGCGAGGATGCCCGGCAGCATGACTGACGCAGCCGGGCCGCAGGCCCTCCCAACACCCCCGACCAGCGCGGCCGTTGCGCGCCGCGCCGGGGTGTCGCGCGCGACGGTCTCCTACGTCCTCAACGGCCAGGCCGCCGGGCGTGTCGGCGCCCGGACCCAGGCCAAGGTCCGGGCCGCCGCGGAGGAACTGGGGTACGTCCCGCACGCCGCGGCCCGCAGCCTGCGGGCCGGACGGGGCAGCATCGTCCTCCTGGCCGCCCCCGCCGACGCGGTCCCCGCCTTCGGCCCCCTCTTCAGCTCGTTCCTGGCCGGCTTCCAGAGTGCGCTGCACGCGCTCGGCTACACCGGCGTCCTGCACGGCGCGCCCGCCGCCCGACCGCTGGAGGCCGTCCGCGCCTGGGCCGAACTGCGCCCGGCCGCCGTGATGACCCTGCACGGACCGCCCCTGGACGCCGACGCCGTAGCGCTCCTGCGCCGCTCCGGTACCGCCGCCGTCCTCACCCACGGCCCGCCCGGCACCCCCGGCGCCCACACCCTCCTGCTCGACCAGCACGAGGCGGGGGTGCGGGCCGGCGGCCACCTGCTCGGCCGCGGCCGCCGCCGGATCGGCGTGGTCCGCCCCGCCGAACCCGGCCTCGCGCCCTTCGCCGAACCCCGTCTGGCGGGCGTACGCACCGCGGCCCGGGACTGCCCCGGCGCCGAGGTGCGCCCCCTCGACCTGGCCCTCACCGAGGAGTCCGCCTCCCGGCTCGCCGGGAGATGGCCCGGTCTGGGGTTGGACGCGGTGTTCGCGTACAACGACGAGTACGCCATGCTGCTGGTGCGCGCCCTCCAGGACGCGGGCCACACCATCGGCGGCGGACCCGGGGACATCGCCGTGGTGGGGGCCGACGACCTGCTGCTGGGGCGGCTGCTGCGGCCCCGGCTGACCACGGTCCGCGCGGAGATCATCCCGCCGGAAAGGGTCGCCGGGCTGGTCGGCCGACTGATCCGCGAGCCGGGCACCGCGCCCGCGGTCCACCGGCTGGGCACCTTCCACCTCGAGGCCCGCGAGTCGGGCTGACGCCGTACCTCAGCGCCAGTCCCGCTCCGGCACCGCCGCCGCCAGCACCGCTCGCGCGTCGTCGCGGATCGGTCCGCCGTGCGGGACGCACACCGTGTCGACGTCCGGCAGGGCCGCCAGCCGACGGAACGACGCGACGGCCGCCTCCCGGTCGACGTTGAACGGGCCGAGAACCGCCTGCCGGCCGTCGGGGTCGGCGCCGATGACGTCCCCGGGGAAGAGCAGGCGGCTCTCGGGGAGGTGCAGGGCGATGCCACCGGGGGTGTGGCCGGGGACGTGGAGCACCCGGACCGGCTCCGGCCAGCCGGGCAGGGTGTCGCCGTCGTGGAGCTCGGTGTCCACCCCGACCGGCGCCGCGGGCGGGACCCGGGCGGCGGCGAACTCCGCCATGATCCCCTCGTGCAGCGGACGTTCCCGCTCGGTCAGCCGGGGCGGGGGCTCGGCGGCGGTGCCGCGGATGACCGGGGCGTCCAGGGCGCCGGCCAGGACGCGGGCGCCGGTGGCGGCGACCAGGTCGGCCGCCGAGCCGATGTGGTCCAGGTGGGAGTGGGTCAGCAGGATCTGCCGCAGCGCCTGCGGTCGGCCGCCGAGACGGGCCAGGGCGTCGAGGACGGCGGGGGCGGACCCGGGGACACCGGTGTCGACCAGTGCGTAGCCGTCCTCGGGGAGGGCGACGACATACACGTGTCCCACGGCGAACGGGAGTTGCCAGGCGCCCGGGGCGATCTCGACGAGTGCGTCGCGTGGTTCCATGCCCCGGACGCTAGCCGTCGCCCGATGCACCGGGCCGGGATTGCGCCGACGGCGGACGGCCGTACACGGGAGGCCGCCGCCGTGCCCGGGGACGTACGGCGGACCGCTCGCTCAGAAGGGGGGAACCCGGCCGCCCGCCGCCACGTCACATCCGTGACCCGAGGAGGCATGTCATGCGAGGAACGCTCACCCCCCACCGTACGCTCGCCACCGTGCTCGCGATGGCGACGGCCGGTACCGTCGCGCTGACCGGTTGCGCCAAGGACACCCAGCGGGTGGCGGCCGATCCGCCGGCGAAGAAGGCGGACGCCTTCGAGAAGCGGGCGGACCAGATAGTGCGGGACTGGCCGAAGGTCTCGCCGGTCAAGGGCCGGCACGAGGCGGTGCTGCCGCTGGTCTCGGCGGAGCGCCCCAAGGCCGACGGGGCACGGGAGATCACCGTGACGGTCGGGCACAGCGCCTGTGACGCCCACTTCGGCGCGCGCAAGCACGAGGCGAAGGGGATCGTGGTGGTCTCCGGCTGGGGCAAGAAGAAGAGCGCCAAGGGCATGTGCACCGAGCAGCTGGCCACGGACAAGGTGAAGCTGACGCTGGACAAGGCCCTGGACGGGCGCAAGGTGGTGGACGCGGCCACCGGCAAGCAGTTGTCGGCCGGGTGAGAGCCCGATGCCCGGGGCCGGCCTCGGCCCCGGAGCGCGCGACACGGCCCGGACGAGTGAGTCCGAAGTCCCGTCGCCCGCCCGAGGGAAGGCGGGACTTCGGACTCGCTCATCTAGGCTCGCGGTATGAGTCCTTCCGTTGCCCGCAACACCCGTGTCGAGCTGCCCGAACTCCTGGAGTTCGTCCGCCCCCGTCACCGTGCGATCCTGCTGACCCGCCGCTCCGACGGCACCTCGCAGGGCTCGCCGCTGACCTGCGGCGTGGACGACTCCGGGCGTCTGGTGATGTCGACGTATCCCGAGCGCGCCAAGGTCCGCAACGCCCGGCGGGTGGCGTCGGTCAGCGTGATCGTCCTGTCGGACGACTGGAACGGCCCGTGGGTGCAGATCGACGGCGAGGCCGAGGTGATCGACGCGCCGGACTCGGTCGAACCGCTGGTGGAGTACTACCGCAACATCGCCGGTGAGCACCCGGACTGGGACGAGTACCGGGCCGCCATGCGCAAGCAGGGCAAGTCGCTGATCCGCGTCACCCCGCTGCGGTGGGGGCCGGTCGCCACGGGCGGCTTCCCGGCCCGGCCGGCCGACGACGCGTAGCCGGGCCGGGCGCGCGGCGCCAACGGGCCCGGCCCGCCCCGCCGTTGACGGTCCGCGCCGAGCCGGCGCTGCGGTCAGGAGCGGGGCGCCGGGAGCGTCAGGGACGGCGTCAGCGCTCCGTCGGGCAGGGCGAGGTGGTCGCGGAAGGCCGCGCGGCCCGCTTCGGTGACGGTGAGGATGCGGGTGGTGGGCGCCTTGACGACCCATTCGTGGTCCAGCGCGTGGCGGTAGAGGGCGGCGCCGACCGCACCGGAGAGGTGCTGGCGGCGCACCGTCCAGTCGAGGCAGGTGCGGACGTGGGCCCGGTGGGCCACGGAGGGGCAGGTGTCGGGGACGCCGAGGGCGGTCAGCCAGCGGGTGCCGGCGGCGGTGAGGACGAGGCCGTAGTCCCGGGCCAGCAGGCCGCGCCGGGCCATCGCGTCGGCGATCGCCACGCCGAGCCCGCCCGCGATGTGGTCGTAGCAGGTCCGGGCGTGGTGCAGGGCCTTGCGGTGGTTGGCCTCGACCAGCGAGCGGACCGGGACCCGCCGGTAGGGCGCGAGGCCCGCGAGGTTCTCCAGCGCTTCGGCGGTGTCCGGTCCGGCGAGCCGGACGTAGCGACGGCGGCCCTGCCGTTCCTCGGCCAACAGGCCGCCCGCCACCAGCAGGTTGAGGTGCTCGGTGGCGGTGGAGGGCGCCACGGCGGCGTACTCGGCCAGCTCACCCGCCGTCCAGGTGCCGCCGTCCAGCAGGGCCATGCAGATGGCAACACGGGTGCGGTCCGCGAGCAGTTGCGCCAGGGCCGCAACGTCAGGGCTTTCCACTGTGCTTTCCTGGTCGACATCCCATCGGTTCATGTGCAGAGAGTAATCTCTTGTTGCACTTCGGTGAGCACCGAATCGTCCGGCTTCTATCCTCAAGGCATGGAAGGCGTGTGGGAGAAGAACAGTTCCAGCGCGCCGGCGGTGCTGTCCACGGAGAATGACGACGGGACGTTTGCGCTGGTGACGTTGCGGATCCGATGGGAACTCGGCCCGGTGGTGTGCGTATCGCTGCCCGCGCGCGGCCGTACCGCCCGCAATCTCGCGGTGCGCCCGGATGTGGTCTTCAACCTCCCCCAGGCCCCGGGCCCGGCCGAGGAGGAGACCTGCCCCGGCCCGGGTTCACCGGACGCGCCCTGGACCGAGCCGTCGGAGCTGGTCCGCCCGCCGCGGCTGCTGAACTGCCCGGTCCAGCTGGAGGCGCGCCGGGTCGGTGAACCGACCGTGCTCGAGGGGGCCTGGACGCAGATGGAGGCCCAGGTGCTGCGGGTGCACGCCGACCCCCGGTGGGTGCTGCCGCTGGGCGACCAGCGGATCGACCTGTCGGCCTGGCGCCCGCCGGTGCACGACTTCCGCCCCGCTCCCGCCCCGTCGCCGCGGGCCGTGCCGGCGCCGGCACGGGAGTTGGCACGGCAGCTGGGCCGGCGCTTCCCCGACGAACGGGACGGCTGGTAGCGGCGATCGGCGGAGAAAAGCCGACGGCGCCTGCCCTCCGGTCGGGGGGAGGGGACAGGCGCCGCCGTTGTTCCGTACGACGTTGTACGGGACATCTGGGGACGGGCGTTACACGGTCAGTGCGCGGTCCGTCGGCTTGATGGGAGCCGGCAGGGCGCTGACTCCGGTAAGGAAGTGGTCCACGCCCTTGGCCGCGGAACGGCCCTCGGCGATGGCCCAGACGATCAACGACTGACCGCGGCCCGCGTCACCGGCGACGTACACGCCGGGGACGTTGGTGGCGAAGTCGGCGTCGCGGGCGATGTTGCCGCGGGCGTCCAGCTCCAGGCCGAACTGCCCGACCAGGCCGTTGTCCTGGTCGGTGCCGGTGAAGCCCATCGCGAGGGTGACCAGCTGGGCCGGGATCCTGCGCTCGGTGCCGGGCTTCGGCTCGGGCTTGCCGTCCTTGAACTCCACCTCGGTCAGGTGCAGCCACTGGACGTTGCCGTCCTCGTCGCCCTCGAAGTGGGTGGTGGAGACGGAGTAGAGCCGCTCGCCGCCCTCCTCGTGCGCGGAGGTGACCTTGTAGAGCATGGGGAACGTCGGCCAGGGCTGGCCCGGGTTCCGCTCGTCGCCGGGCTTGCCCATGATCTCCAGCTGGGTCACGGAGGCCGCACCCTGGCGGTGGGCGGTGCCGACGCAGTCGGCGCCGGTGTCGCCGCCGCCGATGACGACGACGTGCTTGCCCTCGGCGCTGATCGGGGCGACGGTCAGGTCACCCTCCTGCACCTTGTTGGCAAGCGGCAGGTACTCCATCGCGAAGTGGATGCCGTTCAGCTCCCGGCCGGGGACCGGCAGGTCGCGGGAGGTGGTGGAGCCCGCGGCGATGACGACGGCGTCGTAGCGCTTGCGCAGCTTCTTGGCGTCGATGTCGCGGCCGATCTCCACCTCCGTACGGAACTTGGTGCCCTCCGCGCGCATCTGCTCGATGCGGCGGTTGATGTGGCGCTTTTCCATCTTGAACTCGGGGATGCCGTAGCGCAGGAGACCACCGATACGGTCCGCGCGCTCGTAGACGGCGACGGTGTGGCCGGCCCGGGTCAGCTGCTGGGCGGCGGCCAGACCGGCCGGGCCCGAGCCGATGACGGCCACGGTCTTGCCGGAGAGGCGCTCGGGCGGCTGCGGGGTGACATCGCCGTTGTCCCACGCCTTGTCGATGATGGAGACCTCGACGTTCTTGATGGTCACCGGCGGCTGGTTGATGCCCAGCACGCAGGCGGCCTCACAGGGCGCGGGGCAGAGGCGACCGGTGAACTCCGGGAAGTTGTTGGTCGCGTGCAGCCGCTCGCTGGCCTCGGTCCAGTCCTCGCGGTAGGCGTAGTCGTTCCACTCGGGGATGAGGTTCCCCAGCGGACAGCCGTTGTGGCAGAACGGGATGCCGCAGTCCATGCAGCGCGACGCCTGCTTGCTGATGATCGGCAGCAGGGAACCAGGCTTGTAGACCTCGTTCCAGTCCTGGACGCGCTCCTCGACGGGGCGGGTCTCGGCGACCTCGCGGTCGGTGGTCAGGAAGCCCTTGGGGTCAGCCATTGGTCGCCGCCTCCATCATCTTCTCGTGGGTCTCGGACTCGGAGAGTCCGGCTCGCTCGGCGGCGTCCTTGGCGGCGAGCACTGCCTGGAAAGTGGCCGGGACGACCTTGCTGAAGCGGGCGGCGGCCGCGTCCCAGTCGGCGAGGAGCTTCGCGGCGACGGTGGAGCCGGTCTCCTCCTGGTGGCGACGCACGGCGTCGTGCAGCCACTGCTTGTCGGTGTCGTCCAGCGTGGTGACCGCGGCGGACAGTTCACGGTTGACGTTGTCCGGGTCGAGGTCGATGACGTACGCGATGCCACCGGACATGCCCGCCGCGAAGTTGCGGCCGGTCTCGCCCAGGACGACGGCATGGCCACCGGTCATGTATTCGCAGCCGTGGTCGCCGACGCCCTCGGAGACCACCGTGGCACCGGAGTTGCGGACGCAGAACCGCTCGCCGACCCGGCCGCGCAGGAACAGCTCGCCGCCGGTGGCGCCGTAGGCGAGGGTGTTGCCCGCGATGGTGGAGTACTCGGCCAGGTGGTCGGCGCCGCGGTCCGGGCGGACGACGACCCGGCCGCCCGACAGGCCCTTGCCGACGTAGTCGTTGGCGTCGCCCTCCAGACGCAGCGTGATGCCGCGCGGCAGGAACGCGCCGAAGGACTGGCCGGCCGAGCCGGTGAAGGTGATGTCGATGGTGTCGTCGGGCAGGCCCGCGCCACCGAACTTCTTGGTCACCTCGTGGCCGAGCATGGTGCCGACCGTGCGGTTGATGTTCCGTACGGCGATCTGGGCACGGACCGGCTGCGCGGCCTCGGCGGTGTCCGCGGACAGCGCGTCGGCGGCGAGCTTGATCAGCTCGTTGTCGAGCGCCTTCTCCAGACCGTGGTCCTGGACGGTGCTCTGGTGGCGGACCGCGCCCTCGGCCAGCTCGGGGACGTGCAGCAGCGGGGCCAGGTCCAGGCCCTGCGCCTTCCAGTGGTCCACGGCCTTGGTGGTGTCCAGCAGCTCGGCGTGGCCGACGGCCTCCTCCAGGCTGCGGAAGCCCAGCTCGGCGAGGATCTCGCGGACCTCTTCGGCGATGAACTGGAAGAAGTTGACGATGTACTCGGCCTTGCCGCTGAAGCGCTCGCGCAGCGTCGGGTTCTGCGTGGCGATGCCGACCGGGCAGGTGTCCAGGTGGCAGACGCGCATCATGACGCAGCCGGAGACGACCAGCGGGGCGGTCGCGAAGCCGTACTCCTCGGCGCCCAGCAGGGCGGCGATGACCACGTCGCGGCCGGTCTTGAGCTGGCCGTCGGTCTGCACGACGATGCGGTCGCGCAGGCCGTTGAGCAGCAGCGTCTGCTGGGTCTCGGCCAGGCCCAGCTCCCAGGGACCGCCCGCGTGCTTGAGCGAGGTGAGCGGGGAGGCGCCCGTTCCGCCGTCGTGGCCGGAGATGAGGACCACGTCCGCGTGCGCCTTGGAGACGCCTGCGGCGACGGTGCCGACGCCGACCTCGGAGACCAGCTTCACGTGGATGCGGGCCACCGGGTTGGCGTTCTTGAGGTCGTGGATCAGCTGAGCCAGGTCCTCGATGGAGTAGATGTCGTGGTGCGGCGGCGGGGAGATGAGTCCCACGCCCGGCGTCGAGTGCCGGGTCTTGGCCACCCACGGGTAGACCTTGTGGCCGGGCAGCTGGCCGCCCTCGCCGGGCTTGGCGCCCTGCGCCATCTTGATCTGGATGTCGTCGGAGTTGACCAGGTATTCGCTGGTCACACCGAAGCGGCCGGAGGCCACCTGCTTGATGGAGGAACGGCGCGCCGGGTCGTACAGGCGCTCCGGGTCCTCGCCGCCCTCACCGGTGTTGGACTTGCCGCCCAGCTGGTTCATGGCGATGGCGAGGGTCTCGTGCGCCTCCTGGGAGATGGAGCCGTACGACATCGCGCCGGTGGAGAAGCGCTTGACGATCTCGGAAGCGGACTCGACCTCGTCGATCGAGATCGGCTCGCGGCCGCTCTTGAGGCCGAACAGGCCGCGCAGCGTCATCAGCCGCTCGGACTGCTCGTTCACCCGCTCGGTGTACTGCTTGAAGATGTCGTAGCGGCGCGAGCGGGTGGAGTGCTGGAGCCGGAAGACGGTGTCCGGGTCGAAGAGGTGCGGCTCGCCCTCGCGGCGCCACTGGTACTCGCCGCCGATGTCCAGCGCGCGGTGCGTGGCGGCGATGCCGGAGGCCGGGTACGCCTTGGCGTGCCGGGCCGCGACCTCCTTGGCGATGACGTCCAGGCCGGCGCCACCGATCTTGGTGGCGGTGCCGTGGAAGTACTTGGCGACGAACTCCTCGTCCAGGCCGACGGCCTCGAAGACCTGCGCGCCGCGGTAGGAGGCGACGGTGGAGATGCCCATCTTGGACATCACCTTCAGGACGCCCTTGCCGAGCGCCTTGATGAGGTTCTTGAGGGCCGTCTCGGTCTCGACGCCGGGCAGGAAGGTGCCCGCCCGGACCAGGTCCTCGACGGACTCCATCGCCAGGTACGGGTTGACGGCCGCGGCACCGAAGCCGATGAGCAGCGCGACATGGTGCACCTCGCGCACGTCGCCGGCCTCGACGAGCAGGCCGACCTGGGTGCGCTCCTTGGTGCCGATGAGGTGGTGGTGGACCGCGGCGGTCAGCAGCAGCGACGGGATCGGCGCGTGCTCGGCGTCGGAGTGCCGGTCGGAGAGCACGATGAGCCGGGCGCCGTCGTCGATGGCGGCGTCCGCCTCGGCGCAGATCTCCTCGATCCGGGCGGCCAGCGACTCGCCGCCGCCGCTCACGCGGTAGAGGCCGGAGAGGGTCACGGCCTTCATGCCGGGCATGTCGCCGTCGGCGTTGATGTGCACGAGCTTGGCCAGCTCGTCGTTGTCGATCACCGGGAACGGCAGGGTCACGCTGCGACAGGACGCCGCGGTGGGCTCCAGGAGGTTGCCCTGGGGGCCGAGCGAGGAGATCAGCGAGGTGACCAGTTCCTCGCGGATGGCGTCCAGCGGCGGGTTGGTGACCTGCGCGAAGAGCTGGGTGAAGTAGTCGAAGAGCAGCCGGGGGCGCTCGGAGAGCGCGGCGATCGGCGAGTCGGTGCCCATCGAGCCGATCGGCTCGGCGCCGGCCTTGGCCATCGGGGCGAGGATGACGCGCAGCTCTTCCTCGGTGTAGCCGAAGGTCTGCTGGCGGCGGGTGACCGAGGCGTGCGTGTGCACGATGTGCTCGCGCTCGGGCAGGTCCGCCAGGTCGATCAGGCCGGACTCCAGCCACTCCTGGTACGGGTGCTCGGCGGCGAGCTGCGCCTTGATCTCGTCGTCCTCGATGATGCGGTGCTCGGAGGTGTCGACGAGGAACATCCGGCCGGGCTGGAGGCGGCCCTTGCGGACGACCTTGGCCGGGTCGATGTCGAGGACGCCGACCTCGGAGGAGAGGACCACCAGGCCGTCGTCGGTGACCCAGTAGCGGCCGGGGCGCAGGCCGTTGCGGTCGAGGACCGCGCCGACCTGGTTGCCGTCGGTGAAGGTGACGCAGGCCGGGCCGTCCCAGGGCTCCATCATCGTGGAGTGGTACTGGTAGAAGGCGCGCCGGGCCGGGTCCATGGCGGGGGAGTTCTCCCACGCCTCGGGGACCATCATCAGCACCGAGTGCGGCAGCGAGCGGCCGCCGAGGTGGAGCAGCTCCAGGACCTCGTCGAAGGAGGCGGAGTCGGAGGCGTCCGGGGTGCAGACCGGGAACAGCCGCTCCAGCTTCTCGGCGTTCTCGGCGCCGAAGAGCTCGGAGGCGAGCTGGGACTCGCGGGCCCGCATCCAGTTGCGGTTGCCCTTGACCGTGTTGATCTCGCCGTTGTGCGCGACGAAGCGGTACGGGTGGGCCAGCGGCCAGCTCGGGAAGGTGTTGGTGGAGAAGCGCGAGTGGACCAGCGCGATGGCGGTGGCGAATCGGCGGTCGGAGAGGTCCGGGAAGAAGGGCTCGAGCTGGCCGGTGGTCAGCATGCCCTTGTAGACGATCGTCCGCGCGGACAGCGAGGGGAAGTAGACGCCCGCCTCGCGCTCGGCGCGCTTGCGCAGCGCGAACGCCTTGCGGTCCAGCGCCAGGCCGGTGTTCTCCCCGTCGGCGACGAAGAGCTGGGAGAAGGCCGGCATGGTGGCGCGGGCGCCGTTGCCGAGCAGCTGGGGGGCGACCGGAACGATGCGCCAGCCCAGGACGGTGAGGCCCTCTTCGGCGGCGATCGTCTCGATCTGCGAGACGGCGGCGGCCGCATCGCGGGCCTCGGAGGGCAGGAAGGCGATGCCGACGGCGTAGGCGCCGGCCTCGGGGAGCTCGAAGGTGGCTTCCTCACGGAGGAACGCGTCCGGGACCTGGAGCAGGATGCCGGCACCGTCACCGGAGTCGGGCTCCGATCCGGTGGCACCGCGGTGCTCGAGGTTCGTCAGGACGGTGAGCGCCTGCTCGACCAACGCGTGGCTGGCCTCGCCGGTGAGGGTGGCCACAAAGCCGACGCCGCATGCGTCGTGCTCGTTGCGCGGGTCGTACATCCCCTGCTGGGCGGGGCGCCCGTCCATGGGCGACCAAGCGGCGCTGGCGCTGCCGGTGGTCGCGGAGTGCGTGGACGCGGAACGCATCGGCTCTCCCAACGTCGTCGTGGCATAGGCATTGCCGAGGGACGACGTTGGCCCTCCGCGAAATTTCGTGCAGGTTACAGGATGGCCCGCTTCTCGAAAAGCGGATAGTGCCTTCCAACATACGGACACCGTGCGTTCCGGTGGATCAAGGACACGGGCGGACACTCCGCCATCCCGTGAGCGGCGTCCGGCGAGCGACATTGCCCGCGACGCCTGGGCCTTATGCCCCGTCGTCAACAAATCGAAACCGCTGAGTAACGCGTTCATTATGCGGAGCCCCGCACGGTGCGTCAGCCTACGACGGTTCCGAACAACGATCCCAGGACGTACGTCACACCTGCGGCGGCGCCCCCCAGGGCCAATTGGCGGAATCCGCTGAACCACCACGAGCGCGCCGTCACACGCGCCACGACCGCTCCGCAGCCGAACAGCCCGAGCAGCGCCAGCGCCACGGCGGGCCACAAAGCCGAAGCCCCCAAAAGATAAGGAAGAACAGGCAAAAGCGCGCCCAAGGCAAAGGATCCGAAGGAAGAAACGGCAGCGACAGTGGGCGACGGAAGGTCGGACGGGTCTATTCCCAATTCTTCGCGGGCGTGAATTTCCAGCGCCTGCTCGGGATCCCTGGACAGCTGTTCGGCGACCTGCCGCGCGAGCTCCGGCTCGACCCCGCGGGACTCGTACAGCGCGGCCAGCTCGTCGAGCTCGTCCTTCGGGTGCTTGCGCAGCTCGGTGCGCTCGATGTCCAGCTCGGCCAGCACCAGCTCGCGCTGCGAGGCGACCGAGGTGTACTCCCCCGCGGCCATCGAGAAGGCGCCGGCGGCCAGCCCCGCGAGGCCCGTGATGATGATCGTCTGCTGCGACACCGAGCCGCCGGCGACGCCGGTCATCAGGGCCAGGTTCGAGACCAGCCCGTCCATCGCCCCGAAGACCGCGGGGCGCAGCCAGCCGCCGTTGACGTCACGGTGCGTGTGATTGTCCCGGTGCGCGATATGCGTCGGCGCCGCGCTGTCCATGATCTCCATGACCGACATAAAGGGACCCTCTCCCTTCCACGAGGTGTGGGCCGATGGCGGCGCTTCCCCCTGCAACACCTCGAAGTTACGCGCGGATCACTCCTCGCCGCTAGCAAGGAAGGCCGAACTTACCGCCCTGACCTGCGGCTTTACGGAAAACCAATTATTGACGCTCCGTCAGGCGGCGCCGTCGACCGGGTGACCTCACAGCCCGCGGCAGGAGAGGCGGGCCGCCGCGTGGGACGGATACACCCCGACCCGCAGACGAAAGGTCACGCCATGAGCGCACCGGATCCCCTGCCCCCGGCGGCCGGCCTGCCCGGTGCGCTGCGTGACCGCGCCCGCGGGGCGATGCTCGGGCTGGCGGTCGGCGATGCCCTGGGGGCGCCCGCGGAGAACATGAAGCCCTCGCAGATCCGCCGCCGCTGGGGCCGTATCGAGGGCTTCGTCGAGGACGATCCGGCCGGCACCGACGACACCGAGTACGCGATCTTCTCCGGGCTCCTGCTGTCCGCGCACGGATCGGCACTGACCGTCGCCCACGTCGAGGCCGCCTGGCACCAGTGGATCGCCGACCGCGACGAGGGCCCGTTCCGCGGCGCCGGCTTCAGCGAGCGCGGCACCCTGGAGAACCTGCGCCGCGGCCTCGCCGCACCCATCTCGGCCCAGCACCGGCACGCCTGGAGCGACGGACTGGCGATGCGCGCCGCGCCGTTCGGGGTGTTCGCCGCCGGCCGGCCGGCCGAGGCCGCCCGGCTGGTGGCCATCGACGGCACGGTCAGCCACGACGGCGAGGGGATCTACGGCGGCCGTGCGGTGGCCGCCGGGGTCGCCACCGCCATGGTCGCCCTCCCCCAAGGACCTTCGGCGGCCTCCCGCCCCGCGGGGACCTCCGTCACCGACGCGGTGATCGCCGCCGCGCTCTCCGTCGTCCCGGAGGACTCCTGGACCGCACGCTCGCTGCGCCGCGCGGTCGGTGCCGCCCAGCGCTCCCGGCACGACCCCGGTATCACCCGGCTGGGCACCGAGCGCGCGGTGCGCTCCGCCGTCGTCGTCGGCGGCTACCCCTGGACGGACCTGGCCCCCGAGGCCGTCGGGCTGGCCTTCGGGGCGTTCGCGGCGGCCCACGGCGACTTCACCGGGTCGGTGCTGACCGCGGTGAACATGGGCCGCGACGCGGACACCACGGCGGCGGTGGCCGGCGCACTGGCCGGGGCCCTGGGCGGCGCGGCCGCGATCCCCGAGCACTGGGCCGCCGCCATCGGCCCGGCCCGCGGCAGCTGCCTGCCCTCGATGGCCGGCTACCACGTCCTGGACATCGCGGATCTGCTGGCACCCTCGGACATGGGCGCCGAGGCGGCCGCCGTATGAGCGACCCCGCCTCCCGCAGCCGGATCGAGGGGCTGCTGCTCGGCCTGGCCGCCGGGGACGCCGCCGGTTGGCCCGCCGCCCGGCACCGGGCCGCCCGGATGCCCGAGTGGACCCGGCGGCTGACCCGCGAGCTGGACACCTTCGCCGAGCAGAACGCCACCACCACCCTGCCCGTGCCCATCGCCCTCAACCAGCCGCCCGAGCCGCTGCGGCTGGGCCCGTCCGACGACGCCGAGTGGGCGGCCTTCACCGCCGGGTCGGTCCTCACCGCCGCCGGGGCACTGCTCAGCGACCTGGGCCGGGACCACCGGATGCGGGCCGCCATCGACCTGGCCTGGAACGCGCTGGCCGGCGAGATCGCCGCGGCCGCCGACCGCGCGCCCGAGGTGGAGTCCGCGGTGCTGCCGCTGCGCGCCCGGATCTCGGTACGGGCCGGGCTCGGCAATCTCGCCGCCGGACTGCGGCCGCCCGCCACCGGCCACGACAACCCGCACTACTTCGACGACGCGGCCTGTGTCAGGGCCACCGTGCTGGCCGTCGTCCACCCCGGTGCGCCCTCGTCGGCGGCCGGACTGGCCGAGTACGACGCCCGCTACACCCAGGACGGCGACGGGGTGCACGGCGCCCGCGCGATGGCCGCCGCGGTCGCGTCCGCACTCGGCGGCGCACCGGTGGACGCCTGCGTGGACGCGGCCCTCGACCAGCTGCCCGAAGGCACCGAGATCCGCCGCAACGCACTGCACGCGGTCGCCCTCGCCCGCGCCGCGGCGGCCGACCGCCCCGGCAGCGCCTTCGCCCTGGTCCCGGTCCTGGAGCACGAGATCGTCGACCACGTCTACAGCTACGGCATCGCCGCCGCCGAAACCGTCCCCGTCGCGCTCGCGCTGACCATCGCGGGCGGCGGGCGGGTCGCCGAGGCGGTACCGGCCGCCGCCTGCCTCTCCCGGGTCGCCGACTCCGCGCCCGCCCTCGCCGGGGCGCTGACCGGCGCGCTCGGCGGCGCCGGCGCACTGCCCCGCGCCTGGCGCGACGCCTGCCGGGTGCTCTCCGGCTGCGCGCTGCCCCGGCTGGCCGGCACCGACCTCGTCGAACTCGCGAGCCTGCTCGCCGGTACGGAACTGACCACCCTCCCCGAAGCCGTCCGCACCACCACCCTGCACGCCCCGCCGCACCCACCCGCCGCGCCCACCGTGGAAGGACTCACCCGCACATGACGCACACCCTGCAGACCGTCCCGGAACCGCTCCCGGCCACCGGGAGCGACGCCGCCCCGCTGGAGAACCGGGCGGCCGGCACTCTGGTCGGCGCGGCCGTCGGCGACGCGCTCGGCGGCCCCGTCGAGGGCTGGACGCCGGAGCAGATCGTGGCGCGGCACGGCGGCCGGGTCGAGGGCATCGTCGGCCCGTTCCACGAGGACTGGCGCACCGCACGCCCGATCGCGCCGTACCACAAGGGCGACGGCCACGTCACCGACGACACCCTCATGACCCATGCGCTGGTCCGGGTCTACGAAAAGGTCCGCGACCATCTCGACGCCTACGACATCGCCGACCACCTCGTACCGGACCTGATCGGCACCCCGCGCTGGATCCCCGAGCTGGAGGACGAGGCACTGCCGCTGCAGCGCATCTTCCTCGCCGAGAAGTGGATCGTGGCGCGGCTGCACTACGGGCACGTCGACCCGCGGGAGGCGGGCGTCGGCAACATCGTCAACTGCGGTGCGGCGATGTACATGGCGCCGGTCGGCGTCGTCAACGCCGGGCATCCGGACCGGGCCTACGCCGAGGCGCTGGACATCGCCGGCGCCCATCAGTCCTCCTACGGCAGGGAGGCGGCGGGCGTCTTCGCCGCCTCCGTGGCCGCGGCCTTCGTCCCCGGCGCCACCGTGACCTCCGTCATCGACCACGCGCTCCGGCTCGCCAAGGACGGCACCCGCGCCGCGATCGAGGCCGCCTGCGAGGCCGTCGCACCGCACTCCGGCTACGAGGCGGCGCTGGCGCCGCTGCGCGCGGCCGTCACCCCCTTCGACACCGTGGGCCCGGACTACCGCAACCCCTCCCTGGGCGCCCGCCGCCCCTCCCGGCTGCACGCCATCGAGGAACTCCCCGTCGCACTGGGCATGCTGCTCGCCTGCGGCGGTGACTTCCGCGGAGCGGTCCTGGGCTCGGTCAACTACGGCCGGGACTGCGACTCCATCGCCACGATGAGCGGGGCACTCGCCGGCGCGCTGCACGGGACCGCCGCCGTACCGGCCGAGTGGAGCGCGGAGGTCGCCCGCGCCAGCCGCCTCGATCTGCACGCCCCGGCGGCGGCGCTGGCCACCGTCACCCGCGAGGTCTTCGCCCGCGACCGGATCCGCCGCCGTGCGCACGAGCGGGCCTTCGCGGCCCTCGCCGAAGGATGAGCGCGCCGGCGGCGACCGCCGCGCCGCCGCTCCGGGTGACCTGGGTCCAGCCCGAGGACCTGGTGGGGCACGAGCTGCGGCAGGCCGCCGAGGACGGGCGGGCGGCGGCCGGGATCGAACGGCGCTGGCGGGCGGCGGGCGGCGCGCCGGCACCCGACCGGGCGGGGGCCTCCGTCGCGTCGCCGAATGCTGCGCTGCGCCCGCTCGCCGCCTCCCTGCTCGATGAACTCGCCCTGCTGGAGTGCCCGTCGCAGGAGGACGAGCCCACCGACCTGACGGCGATTCAGGACCGGCAGAGCCCCCTGCCGCGCCCGGACTTGACGCCACGTCACTTCGCTTCCCTCGCCGCCCGCCTGGAGGCCGCCTGGCTCGGCCGGGCGGCCGGATGCCTGCTCGGCAAGCCCGTCGAGAAGCTGCCCCTCGACGGTGTCCGGGCGCTCGCCCGCGCCACCGGGAACTGGCCGCTGGACTCGTGGTTCACCGCGACCGGCCTTCACCCGTCGGTGGCCGCCCGGTACCCCTGGAACCACCGCAGCCGCACCACCTCGCTCGCCGAGAACATCTGCCAGATGCCCGAGGACGACGACCTCAACTACCCCCTTCTCGGGCTGCTGCTGCTCGAACGCCACGGGCACGGCTTCACCACCTCCGACGTGGCACGGCTGTGGCTGGACGAACTGCCCGCCGGCCGTACCTTCACCGCCGAGCGCATCGCCTACCGCAATCTCCTGGACGGCATCGAACCGCCGGCCACCGCGCGGTACCGCAATCCGTTCCGGGAGTGGATCGGCGCCCAGATCCGCGCGGACGTGTACGGCTGGACCCACCCGGGCGACCCGGCGGCCGCGGCGGCGGAAGCCTGGCGGGACGCCACCCTCAGCCACACCGCGAACGGGGTGTACGGGGCGATGTTCGCGGCGGCCGCCCTGGCGGCGGCCGCCGGCGGCGGCACCGATGTGCACGGCGCGCTGCGGGCCGGGCTCGGCGTGATCCCCGGGCGGTCCCGGCTCGCGCGGGCCGTCCGCTTCGGGATCGCGGCGTCCCGGGCGGAGCCGACCGGGACGGCGGACGGATTCTCCGTCGTCGTCGATCGGCTGCACCACCGATACGGACACCACCACTGGGTGCACGCCGTGCCGAACGCCGCCCTGCTGGCCGCCGCACTCACCCATGCCGACGGCGACTTCACCGGCTCCATCTGCCGCGCGGTGTCCGGCGGTTGGGACACCGACTCCAACGGCGCGACGGCCGGCTCGCTCGCCGGACTGCTCGCCGGCCGCCCCGCCGCCCTCCCCGAGCGCTGGACCGCGCCACTGCGCAACCGGCTAGCCACGAGCATCGGCCGACTGGACGGCATCGGCTTCGACGCCCTCGCCCGGCGCACCGCCGCGCTGGCCGTGCCCGCGCCCCACCGACCGGAGGCACCCGCGCCATGACCGACCCGTCCCTCAGCCCGCTGTACGCGCACGCCGCCCCACGGCCCGCTCCACCCGGCCCGCTCGCCGGACTGCGCGTCCTGGACCTCGCCACACTCTTCGCGGGGCCGCTCGCCGCCACCATGCTCGGCGACTTCGGCGCCGAGGTGATCAAGGTGGAGCATCCGCGGCGGCCCGATCCCGCGCGCGGCCACGGGCCGGCCAAGGACGGCGTGGGCCTGTGGTGGAAGCTGCTCGGCCGGAACAAGAAGACGATGACCCTCGATCTGTCCCGGCCGGGCGGCCGCGACGTGCTGCTGCGGATGGCCGCGGACACGGACGTCATCATCGAGAACTTCCGCCCCGGCACCCTGGAGAAGTGGGGCCTGGGCTGGCCGGAGCTCGCCGCCGCCAATCCCCGCCTGGTGCTCACCCGGGTCACCGGCTTCGGCCAGTTCGGCCCGTACGCCCGGCGCCCCGGATTCGGCACCCTGGCCGAGGCGATGAGCGGTTTCGCCGCGCTCACCGGGGAGCCGGACGGCCCGCCGACGCTGCCACCGTTCGGGCTCGCCGACTCCGTCGCCGCGCTCACCACCGCCTACGCCGTGATGGCGGCACTGCGCGGCCGGGACACCACCGGCCGGGGCCAGGTCGTCGACATGGCGATCATCGAGCCGATGCTGACCGTGATCGGGCCGCACCCCGTCTGGTACGACCAGCTCGGCCATGTGCAGCCGCGCACCGGCAACCGCTCCACCAACAACGCGCCCCGCAACGCCTACCGCACCGCCGACGGCTCCTGGGTCGCGGTCTCCACCTCGGCCCAGTCGATCGCCGAACGGGTGCTGCGGCTGGTCGGCCGCCCGGAGCTGATCGACGAGCCCTGGTTCGCGTCCGGCGAGGGTCGCGCCCGGCACGCCGACGAGCTCGACGCGGCGGTCGGCGGCTGGATCGCCCGGCGCGACCGGGCCGAGGTGCTCGCCGCCTTCGAGGAGGCCGAGGCGGCCGTCGCACCGGTCTACGACATCCGCGACGTCGTGGCGGACCCGCAGTACCGGGCCCTGGAATCGATCACCGAGGTCCCGGACGACGAGCTCGGCACCGTACGGATGCAGAACGTGCTCTTCCGGCTCTCGGAGACGCCCGGCGCCATCCGCTGGGCGGGCCGTCCGCACGGCGCCGACACCGACGACGTGCTGGCCGGGTTCGGCATGACCGGACCCGAGATCGCCGGACTGCGGGAAGCGGGCGCGCTGTGACGCCGGAGCCCGCCACCCCACCCCTGACCTGGCTGTATGTGCCCGGCGACCGGCCGGAGACGGTCGCCAAGGCGCTGCGCTGCGGCGCCGACGTCCTCCTCGTCGATCTGGAGGACGCGGTCGCCGCCGACCGCAAGGACTACGCGCTGCGCGCCACCTCCGAGCTGCTGGCCGACCCCGCGCCGGGCCCCTCCCCCGTCCACGTCCGCGTCAACGCGCTCGACGGCCCGCTCGCCGAGCGGGAGATCCGCACCCTGGCCGGGCTGCCGGGCCTGGCCGGGCTGCGGCTGCCCAAAGTGCAGCGGGCGGCCGATGTGCACCGCGCCGCCGCCTGGGCGACCGTGCGCCCCCGCGTCGCGGTGCGAACCGGCCCCGCCGCCGGCGCCACCACCGCCCTGGCCCCCCGGCCCGCGCCGCTCCCCGCCCTGCACGCGCTGCTCGAATCCGCCCTCGGCATCGAGCACGCCTTCGCCATCGCCACCGCCCACCCCGCGCTGCGCGGCATCGCGCTCGGTGAGGCCGATCTCCGCGCCGAACTGGGGGTACGGGACGAGGCGGGGCTGGCCTGGCCGCGCAGCCGGACCGTGGTCGCCGCCCGCGCGGCCGGGCTGGCGCCGCCCCCGCAGTCGGTCCATCCCGATGTGCGCGACACCGACGGGCTGGCCCGTTCCTGCGCACAGGGCAGGGATCTGGGGTTCCTGGGCCGCGCGGCGATCCATCCCCGGCAGCTGCCGGTCATCGAGGCGGCCTACCGTCCCTCGGCCGCGGAGATCGAGGCGGCACAGGAGGTGGTGGGGGCCGCCGCCACGGAGGCGGGGGCGCTGGCCCTGCCGGACGGGCGGTTCGTGGACGCGGCGGTGGTGGCCGGGGCCCGGCGGGTGCTGGCGCTGGCCGGGCGCGGCCGCTGAGGTGTCCCGGTACGGCAAAAGCGCCGGGCGGGTCCGTGACACTCGTGGTGTCACGGACCCGCCCGGCGCTGTGGCGGCCGCCGGCCGCCTCGGGGCCTACTTCTTGCCGCTGCCGCTTCCGGCGGGCTTGGTGTCCGTCTCCCCGGCGGACGCCTCGTTCCCGGCCGGGTCCTTGCCGCCCGTCCCGGCGTCCCCACCGGCGTCGGCCGCGGGCTCCGCCGCGTCGCCGGCCCGGTCGGCCGCGGAGGGCTCCCCGTCCGTGTCGGTGTCCGCCGCGGCCTCGACATCGGCCGTCTCGGCCTCGGCGCGCTCGGTGGCGTCGGCGCGCTCGGTGGCGTCGGCGGGCTCGGTGGCGTCGGCGGGCTTGCCGTCCGCCGGCTTCTTCGCCACCGGGACCTTGCCCTCGTCGTCGCCCTTGTCGGCGGCCTCGGCCGCGGCATCGGCGGAGTCCTCGGCGCCCGCGCCGTCCGCGCTCTCGCCCACGGCGAGCTGCGCCGCGGGCTCCACGACCTCTTCCCGGCCGGGCCGCAGCCTCGCCGAGACCACCAGGTAGGCGACGGCCAGGACGAAGACGATCAGCGCGGTCCAGACGTTCAGGCGCAGGCCCAGGATGTGGTGCGCCTCGTCGACCCGCATGTACTCGATCCAGGCGCGGCCGGCGCAGTAGGCGGCGACGTACAGGGCGAAGGCCCGTCCGTGGCCGAGCCGGAAGCGCTTGTCGGCCCAGATCACCAGCGCCGCGACGCCCAGGCACCACAGGCACTCGTACAGGAAGGTCGGGTGGTAGGTGCCGCCGATGCGGCCGATGGCGGGGTCGGAGCTGATCTTCAGCGCCCAGGGCACGTCGGTCTGCTTGCCGTAGAGCTCCTGGTTGAACCAGTTGCCCCAGCGGCCGATCGCCTGCCCGATGGCAAGGCCCGGTGCGAGCGCGTCGGCGTACGCGGGGAGCGGGATGCCGCGGCGGCGGCAGCCGATCCAGGCGCCCACCGCTCCGAGCGCGACCGCGCCCCAGATACCGAGGCCGCCCTGCCACACCTTGAAGGCGTCCAGTGGGTGGCCGCCCGCGCCGAAGTACGGCTCGTACGTCGTGATGACGTGGTAGAGGCGTCCGCCGACCAGCCCGAAGGGCACGGCCCAGACCGCGATGTCCGCGACGGTTCCGGAACGGCCGCCGCGCTGAACCCAGCGCTTGTTGCCGAGCCAGACGCCGACGAAGACGCCGATGATGATGCAGAATGCGTAGCCGCGCAGCGGAATCGGGCCGAGATGTACGACACCGGTCGACGGGCTGGGAATGAATGCGAGGTCCATGGCAGGGTCGACGCTACCGCGCCGGGCGGGGTCGACGACAACCTCACCCGGCTACGGCTCCGTAACGACCCTGGCGTATCACGCGACGACGCCGAGTGCCCGGCCCGCCCGGACGCCCTCGCTACGACGGCGAGGCGCTCTTCTGCGGCTTTCCGGGCTGCTTGCCCTTGTTGGCGTCCAGCACCATCTTCTTGAAGTCCGCCGGGGTGAAGCGGCCGCCCTTCTCCTTCGAGAGGTCCTTGCCGTTGAGCAGGACGGTGGGCGTGCCGCCGTAACCGGAGCCGGTGAAGGCCTGGTTGGACTTCCGGACGAAGTCGTCGTAGCGGCCGTCGTCGACACACTTGGTGAACGCGGCGGACGGCAGTCCCTTGACCTTGCCGGCGAGCTGGATGAGGTACTTCTTGTCGGCGAACCTGTCCTGCGGCTCGGGCGGTTGGTGGGAGTACAGAACATCGTGGTACTCGCGGAAGCGGCCGGCGTCCTGGGCGCAGAGCGCGGCGTTGCCCGCGGTGAGGGAGCCCTTGCCGCCGGCGTTGCCGTCGATGATCGTCGCGAGGTGGTACTCGGCCTTGAGCCGGCCGGAGTCCTCGAGTTGATGGATCACCGGGCGGAAGCCGGTTTCGAACTGCTGGCAGGCGGGGCAGCGGAAGTCCTCCCACACCGTGAGCGTGGAGGGGGCGTCCGGAGCGCCTACCGGCACGGCCGGCCTGTCGCCGCCGCTGGCCAGCTTGGGACGGGCCGTTTCGTTGTCGGTGCCGGCCCCGCCGCCGCTGGAGGTCGAGGCCCAGGTGGCGATGCCGCCGGCGATGGCCAGCACCGCCACCACCGAGCCGGCGACGATCGCCTGGCGGCCGCGCCGGGCGCGGGCCTCTTCCTTCGTCCGCTGGGCCTGCAGCCGCTCGCGAGCGCTGCGCGTTGCGTCATGATTCTTCTGGTTCACGCCCCTGGACAACGAAGCGGAGAGGTGCCGCGCACCCCTCCGCACCGATGTTCGCCCTATCGGGGGACAAGGCCCCGGGCGGGATCGCCCTATCCGCGCTTGCGTACGCCCTCGGCCAGCTCGCCCGCGAGGTCCCGGACCCCGGTGAGGCCGGCGTCGAGATCACCGTCCGCCGACAGCAGCCGCTTGACGAACGCCGATCCGACGATCACTCCGTCCGCGAACTGGGCCACCTCGGCCGCCTGTACGGCGTTGGAGACGCCGAGTCCGACGCAGACCGGCAGGTCGGTGGTGGCGCGGGTGCGCTCCACCAGCTCCTGGGCCTCGCGGCCGACCGACTGGCGGGTGCCGGTGACGCCCATCAGGGAGGCGGCGTAGACGAAGCCGCTGCCGGCCGCGGTGATCTTGGCGAGCCGCTCGTCCCGGCTGCTCGGCGCGACCACGAAGACGGTGGCCAGCCCGTGCTGCTCGGCGGCCTTGCGCCACACCTCGGACTCCTCGACCGGCAGGTCCGGCAGGATGCAGCCAGCGCCGCCCGCCGCGGCCAGGTCGGCGGCGAACCGCTCGGGGCCGTAGGCGTCGACCGGGTTCCAGTACGTCATGCACAGCACCGGCGCCCCGGTGGCGGCGTGCACCTCACGGACCGTACGGATGACGTCGACGATCTTGATGCCGCCGCGCAGCGCGATGTCGTCGGCGGTCTGGATGACCGGGCCGTCCAGGACCGGGTCGCTGTGCGGCAGGCCGACCTCGACGATGTCGCAGCCGCCGTCGAGCATCTCGGTCATCGCCCGGATGCCGCCGTCCACGGTCGGGAAGCCGGCGGGGAGGTAGCCGACCAACGCCGCGCGCTGCTCGGCGCGGGCCTGCGCCAGTACCGAGTTCAGCAGTTCCACGTTGCCCGCCATCACTTCTCCCCCTCGCCCGTGGGCTGGACCGCGCCGTTCACGTCGGCCCCGCCCTTGTCGTCGTACAGCCCGAAGTAGCGGGCGGCGGTGTCCATGTCCTTGTCCCCGCGGCCGGAGAGGTTGATCAGCAGCAGGCCCTCGGGGCCCAGCGCGCGGCCGACGTCCAGGGCGCCGGCCAGTGCGTGGGCGCTCTCGATGGCCGGGATGATGCCCTCGGTCTGCGACAGCAGCCGCAGTGCGCGCATCGCCTCGTCGTCGGTGACCGCGCGGTACTCGGCGCGGCCGATGTCCTTGAGGTAGGCGTGCTCGGGGCCGATGCCGGGGTAGTCCAGGCCGGCCGAGATCGAGTACGGCTCGGTGATCTGGCCGTCCTCGTCCTGCAGGACGTAGCTGCGCGAGCCGTGCAGGATGCCGGGGGTGCCCTCGGTGAGGGTGGCCGCGTGCTCGCCGCTCGCCACGCCGTGGCCGCCCGGCTCACAGCCGATCAGCCGGACGTCCGCGTCGGGGAGGAAGGCGTGGAAGAGGCCGATGGCGTTGGAGCCGCCGCCGACGCAGGCCACGGCCGCATCCGGCAGGCGACCGGCGCGCTCGAGGATCTGCCGGCGGGCCTCGACGCCGATGACGCGGTGGAAGTCGCGGACCAGCGCCGGGAAGGGGTGCGGGCCGGCGACCGTACCGAAGAGGTAGTGGGTGCGGTCGACGTTGGCCACCCAGTCGCGGAACGCCTCGTTGATGGCGTCCTTGAGGGTGCGGCTGCCGGACTTCACGGCGATGACCTCGGCGCCGAGCATCCGCATCCGGGCGACGTTGAGGGCCTGCCGCTGGGTGTCGACCTCGCCCATGTAGATGGTGCACTCCAGGCCGAAGAGCGCACAGGCGGTGGCGGTGGCGACGCCGTGCTGACCGGCGCCGGTCTCGGCGATGACCCGGGTCTTGCCCATCCGCCGGGTGAGCAGCGCCTGGCCCAGCACGTTGTTGATCTTGTGAGAGCCGGTGTGGTTGAGGTCCTCGCGCTTGAGGAACACCCGGGCCCCGCCCGCGTGTTCGGCGAACCGCGGCACCTCGGTGAGCGCACTGGGCCGGCCGGTGTAGTTGACCAGCAGGTCGTCGAGCTCGGCCGCGAAGGCGGGGTCCGCCTTGGCCTTCTCGTACTCGGCGGCGACCTCGTCGACGGCGGCGACCAGCGCCTCGGGGATGAACTTGCCGCCGAAGGCGCCGAAATAGCCCGTGGCGGTGGGGACGTGACCCTCGGGGTCGGGAATGAAGAACTCGGAGGACATCTGACGCACTCCTAGGCCGGGGCGACGGCCCCGGTGATCCGGTGGTGTCGCGGGCTGCGCGACAGGGACATCACGGCGGGCGGCGCGCACGACCGAGGTCGCTGCCGCCGCGGAACGCGGCAGAGCCGTTCCGCGGGGTGGGGCGACACGTCAGCGCGCGGGCCCCGGTCGCCATCGCATGCCGTTGATCTGTCCCGGCTCCGAGCCGATGTGGTACCTGACGCGCCGTCCGTGCACCCGTCGCGCGGGCGCCCGGCAGCCGCGCGGGCGACAGCCGCGGCAGAGCGCCGGGTACGGGGTGCGGGCGGCCCCCGCCGCGGCGCGCGCGCCGGCCGGGCCCGGGTGCGTGCCCCGGGCCGGGCGGCGGATGCCTGCGACGGTGGTGGTCATGTCTGTCGTTCCGTCCGGGCCGCTCAGGCGCGCCCGTGGCGGATCGCCGGGTGCGAACCCGCGGCGACCAGATCGGCGACCGCGGTCCTGGGGTCCTTGCCGGTGACCAGGGACTCGCCGACCAGGACCGCGTCCGCGCCTTCGTTGGCGTAGGCGATCAGGTCGTGGGGGCCGCGCACACCGGACTCGGCGATCTTGACGATGTGGTCGGGGATCTCGGGGGCGACCCGGGCGAAGTTGCCGCGGTCGACCTCCAGGGTCTTCAGGTCACGGGCGTTGACACCGATGATCTTGGCGCCGGCGTCCACCGCGCGGGCGACCTCTTCTTCGTTGTGCACCTCGACCAGCGGCGTGAGACCGATCGACTCGGCCCGCTCGATGAGCGAGACCAGCGCCTCCTGCTCCAGCGCGGAGACGATGAGCAGCACGAGGTCGGCGCCGTAGGCGCGGGCCTCCCACAGCTGGTAGGCGGAGACGATGAAGTCCTTGCGCAGCACGGGGATGTCGACCTTGGCCCGGACGGCCTCCAGGTCGGCCAGCGAGCCGCCGAACCGGCGCTGCTCGGTGAGGACGGAGATGACCGCCGCGCCGCCCGCTTCGTAGTCGGCCGCCAGCCCGGCCGGGTCGGCGATCGCGGCGAGCGCGCCCTTGGAGGGGCTGGAGCGCTTGACCTCGCAGATCACCGTGACGCTTTCGCCCTTGAGGGCCGCCACGCCGTCCTTGGCCGGCCGCACCTTGCGGGCCCGCTCCTTGAGCTCGTCGAGGCTGACGCGTGCCTGCCGCTCTGCGAGGTCGGCGCGGACTCCGTCGATGATCTCGTCGAGCACACTCACGCGAGCGGCCTCCTTCTAGAGCGGTGGGGGCGGACGGTGTCCCTCGGTAGAGGGCGCCGTCCCATCAGGCACTCCGATGGTATCCGCCACAGGGCGAAGGTCCCGCATCCGGTGGACGCCGATCCCACCACCTGGACATATGCCGGGTCGGCGGCCCCGGACAGCCGGCCGGTCACGGGACCAGGCCCGCGCCGAAGGGAAGGTTCCGGACGGCCGTGAAAACCAGCAGGAGGCCGCCCAGCGCCCACCAGTGGGCGGGCCGCGGCCGCGGACCTGCCGTGGGGCGCCCGCGGGCCGCGCGGACGAGCCAGCGCGCACAGAAGGCGGCGACGGCCGCGTAGGCGGCGACCGCGACGGCGTTCGCGGTGAGTGCGGCGCCGAGGTCACCGAGGGCGACGGCGTGGGCGCTGCGCAGCCCGCCGCAGGCCGGGCAGTAGATGCCGGTGAGGTGCAGCAGCGGGCAGACGGGATAGTGGCCGGCCTCGTTGGGATCCACCGCACCGACGGCGGCGAAGGCCGCGGCGAGGGCCGTGACGGTGCCGAGCGGCGCCGCGAGCCGGCGCGCCAGGCCGCCTGCCAGGCGAGGTCCGGCGGTTCCGGCGGTTCCGGCGGTTCCGGCGGTTCCGGCGGTTCCGGCGGTTCCGGCGGTTCCGGCGGTTCCGGCGGTTCCGGCGGTTCCGGCGGTTCCGGCG
>NZ_JBICVM010000011.1:140416-267346 GCF_043199095.1 Streptomyces sp. NPDC048650
GCCAAGGGATCGGTCACGCTGCCCATGGTGACGCCGGATGCGCGAAGGCGCAGCTTCTCGGCCGCCGTACGGGGTGGGCACGGACGGCGGGTACGGCACCGGGGTGCGTACGGGCCGGGAAGCGGCGCCTTCGGGGTGCTGCGGAGGTGCGGGAGCGGTGGTCAGCTCTCCTGCGGCTGCGCCTGCGCCTGCGGGCGCGGTCGGGCCGAGCGCTTGGGCTCCGCGCCCAGGCCCGCCATGTGCATCACGCCGCCGACCACGGCGCCGAGGCCGATCAGGACGATGCCCGCCCAGAAGCCGGGGACGTTCGCCAGGACGATGAAGGCTCCGGAGACACAGAAGCCGATGAACGAGATGATGACGCCGGTCCAGGCGGCGGGGGTGTGTCCGTGGCCACTGCTCGACATGAGTGCTCCTCGCTGCTCTCTCGCGCCGGGGTCCGGGCGCGGTAATCGTCGTCCATTGTCACCGATGCCGAGGGCGGCACCGTTACCGGGTGGGGTCCTCGCCGCGGTCCAGGGACTTCCAGATCTCCTCCGGACGGTCCGGATCCGTCAGCGCCGGAGCGCGCCGCGGACCGCGGGCGCCACCCGGCGTGCGCTCGTACCGGCCCGACATCGCGGGCCAGTGGCGGCCACGGACCAGGGCGAGCAGCCCGGCGGCCAGCAGCAGCAGGCCACCGACCGCGGTCACCCACGGCCACGCCGTGTGCGTGACGCGATGCACATCGGTGCCGGCCAGACCGACCGCCGTGGACGCCTTCTCGCGCAGCGCCGAGGTGTCGGAGTTGCCGAGCGCGGCGGCGACGGCGGTGCCCAGGCCGCTGAGCGCGAGGAGGGCGGCGACGGCGAGCCGGCCGGCCCGGCGGACCGCGAAGACGGCGACCAGCGCCGCGAGGCCGACGACGGCCAGCGCGCCGGGCACACCGGTCACATCGCTGCCGGTCACGCTGCGCGGCAGTTCGCCCTGGGCCAGGACCGCGGTACCGGTGGCCCACGTCCGGCTGGCGGCGAGCAGCGTGAGCGCTGCGCCGGCCGCGCCGGCGAGCAGCGCGAGGGCGAGGCTGCGCCGGGCGCTGCGGGGCTCGGCGGGTTGCGCGGGCCCGGGCGCGACGTCTGTACGGGGCTGGGGTGCGGCACTCACGCGTACCACTATCGCGCACCGCGTCGCGGCGCCCGCCGCGCGGGGGGGGTGGCCCGATCAGGACGGGTGCTTCGGGAGCGGCCCGGGCCGCTCCCGAAGCACCCGTCCTGATCGCAACGACAGGCCTTAGGTCGCCAGGTGGTTGGCGCTGTGCACGGCCCGCAGCACGGCGGCCGCCTTGTTGCGGCACTCGGTGTCCTCGGCGACCGGGTCGGAGTCGGCGACGATGCCGGCGCCCGCCTGGACGTAGGCCGTGCCGTCCCGCAGCAGGGCCGTGCGGATGGCGATGGCGGTGTCGGAGTCGCCGGCGAAGTCCAGATAGCCGACGCAGCCGCCGTACAGGCCGCGCCGGGTGGGCTCCAGTTCCTCGATGATCTGCAGGGCGCGGGGCTTGGGCGCGCCGGAGAGGGTGCCGGCCGGGAAGCACGCCATGAGGACGTCGAAGGCGGTCCGGCCGTCGGCGACCGTGCCGGTCACCGTCGAGACGATGTGCATGACGTGGCTGTAGCGCTCGACGGACATGAAGTCGACGACCTCGACGCTGCCGGGCTCACAGACCCGGCCCAGGTCGTTGCGGCCCAGGTCGACCAGCATCAGATGCTCGGCGCGCTCCTTGGGGTCGGCCATCAGCTCGTCCGCCAGCGCCTGGTCCTCCTGGACGGTCGCGCCGCGCGGGCGGGTGCCGGCGATGGGGTGCACCATCGCCCGGCCGCCCTCGACCTTCACCAGCGCCTCGGGGCTGGACCCCACCACGTCGACCCCGCCCTCGAAGCGGAAGAGGTACATGTACGGGCTGGGGTTGGTGGCGCGCAGCACCCGGTAGACGTCCAACGCGCTTGCCGTGCACGGGGTTTCGAAGCGCTGGGAGGGCACCACCTGGAACGCTTCGCCGGCCCGGATGCGCTCCTTGATGTCCTCGACCACCTCCTGGAAGGCCGGGCCGCCCCACTCGGCGGTGTAGGGCGGGACCTCGGAGGGCGGCAGCGCGGCGGTGCCGGCGGGCACCGGGCGGGCCAGGTCGTCGGCCATGGCGTCCAGCCGGGCCACCGCGTCCGCGTACGCCTCGTCGATGCCGGTCTCGAGGTCGTTGTGGTTGATCGCGTTGGCGATCAGCAGGACCGTGCCGCTCCAGTGGTCGAGGACCGCGAGGTCGGAGGTGAGCAGCATGGTCAGCTCGGGCAGCCCGAGGTCGTCCTCGGTGCTGTCGCCGACCTTCTCCAGGCGGCGCACGATGTCGTAGCCGAGGTAGCCGACCATGCCGCCGGTGAACGGCGGCAGGCCCCCGCCCTCGACCAGGTCGTGCGGGGTGTGCAGCGCCTCGACGGTGGCGCGCAGCGCGGCCAGCGGGTCGCCGTCGGTGGGCACGCCGACGGGCGGGGTGCCCAGCCAGTGGGCCTGGCCGTCGCGGGTGGTGAGCGTCGCGGCGCTGCGGACTCCGATGAACGAGTACCGCGACCACGTACGGCCGTTCTCGGCGGATTCGAGGAGGAAGGTGCCGGGGCGTTCGGCCGCGAGTTTGCGGTAGAGCCCGACCGGGGTGTCGCCGTCCGCGAGGAGGCGCCGGGTGACGGGGATGACCCGCCGGTCCTTGGCGAGGGTGCGGAAGGTGTCGAGGTCCGGTGCGGCGGTGCCGGTGGTTCCCGTGGTCATGTCAGCGGAGCCTACTGGCCGGCGGTCGGGGCGGTGATCAGCACGTCCGCGTCGAAGCAGGTGCGGTCGCCGGTGTGGCAGGCCGCGCCGGTCTGATCGACCTTGACCAGGATGGTGTCGGCGTCGCAGTCCAGGGCCACGGACTTGACGTGCTGGACGTGGCCGGAGGTGTCGCCCTTGACCCAGTACTCCTGGCGGCTGCGGGACCAGTACGTGCCGCGGCCGGTGGTGAGGGTGCGGTGCAGCGCCTCGTCGTCCATCCAGCCGAGCATCAGCACCTCGCCGGTGTCGTACTGCTGGGCGATGGCGGGAACCAGGCCGTCCGCGCCGCGCTTGAGGCGGGCGGCGATGGCGGGGTCCAGGGAGGGCGAGGCGGGGGACGGGGCGTCGGAGGCGGTGGCGCGGCTGCTCATGGTGTCCATTGTGCCGTGCGGCATCCTGCTGCCATGCATCCGCCGCAGCCGCCGCCTCCGCCCCCTCCCCCGGACCAGGACCGGGCGGCGAGGGTCGCGGTGCGGGTGCTGGTCTCGGTGTTCCTGGCCGCGGTGGCCGTCGGGGTGGTGCTGGTGGTACTGGCGCTGACGCGCTGAGTGCGGCGCCGTGGCAGCGGGGGGAGGGCGGTCGTAGGGTGGCCGTATGTCGACCCATGCGAAGCGTGAACGGCTCCTCCTCGCCGATCTGTTGGAGAGCGCGGGACCGGAGGCGCCGACCCTGTGCGGGAACTGGACGGCGCGGGATCTGGCCGCGCACGTGGTGGTCCGTGAGCGGCGCGCCGACGCGGCGGGCGGGATCCTGGTGAAGCCGCTGGCGGCGCGGCTGGAGCGGGTGCAGGCGGAGTTCGCGGGCCGTCCGTACGAGGAACTGCTCCGGCTGATCCGGACGGGCCCGCCGCGGATGTCGCCGTTCGCGCTGAAGCAGATCGACGAGGCGTCGAACACCGTGGAGTTCTTCGTCCACGGCGAGGACGTACGGCGGGCCCAGCCGGACTGGAGCCCGCGGGACCCGGACCCGGTCTTCGCGGACGCGCTGTGGTCACGGCTCGAGAAGATGGCGCGGGTGCTGGGCCGCAGGGCGCCGGTGGGCGTGGTGCTGCGGCGCCCGGACGGCCAGACGGCGGTGGCGCACCGCGGTACCCCGGTGGTCACGGTCACCGGGGAGCCCGGCGAGCTGACGATGTTCGCCTTCGGGCGGCAGGACGCGGCGCGGGTGGAGCTGGACGGGGAGAAGGAGGCGGTCGACCGGCTGCTGACGGCGCAGCTGGGCGTCTGACCGGCCCCGCTCAGGTCATCGCCACGTCCAGGTGCGCCATCAGGATGCGCTCCAGTTCGCGGGCGGCGCGCGGCGGTGAGACATCGCCGCGGTGGGCGACCGAGACGACACGGTGCATGCCGGGGGTGGCGAAGCCGGTGACGCGCAGGCCGGAGCGTTCGGCGACCATGCTGGGGACGACGGCGATGCCCAGCCCGGCCCGTACGAAGCCGAGGACGGCGTCCATCTCGCCGCCCTCGACGGTGAAGGTGGGGTCGAAGCCGGCCGCCCGGCACGCCGCGGTGGTGAACTCCCGCAGGTCGTAGCCGCGGCGGAACATCACCAGCGGGCGGCTGCGGAGGTCCTCGACACGGACGCGGGTGCGGCGGCCGGCCGCCGGGGCGGGGCGGTCCGGGGCGGAGACCACCACCAGCTCCTCGCGCAGCAGCTCGACGGTGACCAGGGCCGGGGCCTGGACCGGCAGCGGCGTGATGATCAGGGCGAGGTCGAGTTCGCCGTCTGCCAGCGCCCGGACGAGGTCCTGGGAGCCGTCCTCCGTCACGATCAGCTCGACGCCCGGGTAGGCGGCGTGGAAGGCGCTGAGGACGTCGGGGACGAGGCTGGCGCAGAGGCTGGGCGGGGCGCCGAGACGCAGCCGCCCGCGGCGCAGCTGGGCGACCTCCTGGACCTCCCGGCGGGCGGTCTCGGCGTCGGCCAGGATGCGGCGGGCCAGCGGCAGCAGGGTCTCGCCCGCGTCGGTGAGGGAGATGTGGCCGCGCGCGCGGTGGAAGAGCGCCGCCCCCAGCTCCCGCTCCAGGGACCGGATCTGCTGGGAGAGCGAGGGCTGGGCGACGTGTTCGCGCTCGGCGGCGCGGGTGAAGTGGCGGGTGTCCGCGACGGCCGTGAAGTAGCGGAGCTGCTGCAGCTGCATAAGAGGAATATAAGGCAGTGATAGTCCCAGCCTATGGAGATGAGCCGCACCATGTCTTGGACTGATGGGCGGGGTCGTCCCTACCGTCGGGACTCATGGCACTGGACACGCGGACGGAACGACGGCCGTCCTTCGCCGGCCTCCTTTGGGGCTCGACCGTCGGCAAGAAGACGGCGATGGCCGTCAGCGGCATCGTGATGCTGCTGTATCTGGTCGTCCACATGCTGGGCAACCTCAAGATCTTCTTCGGGGCGGTGGACTTCGACGCGTACGCCGCGTGGCTGCGCACCATCGGCGAGCCCTTCCTGCACCACGAGTGGTTCCTGTGGATCGCGCGACTGGTGCTCCTCGCCGCCGTCGTCACGCACGCGGTGGCCGCGTTCCAGCTCAGCCGCCGCGACATCGCCGCCCGGCCGGTCCGCTACGCCCACAAGCGGCGCCGGGCCGGCTATGCGACCAGGACCATGCGCTGGGGCGGCATCATCCTCGGCCTGTTCATCGTCTGGCACATCCTGGACCTGACGACCCTGACGGTGAACCCGCGCGCCGAGGCCGGCCACCCGTACGCCAACGTCGTCGCGACCTTCTCCACCTGGTACGGCGACGTCGTCTACATCGCCGCGATGCTCGCGCTGGGCCTGCACGTCCGGCACGGCTTCTGGAGCGCCGCACAGACCCTCGGCGCCGGCAACGCGGCCCGCGACCGCACGCTCAAGGCCACCGCCGATGTCCTCGCGCTGCTGCTGACGGCGGGCTTCATCTCCGTACCCGTCGCCGTCATGACCGGATGGGTGAGCTGACGTGACCGCATACACCGACTACACGACCGGCACCCCGGTCGCCGACACCAAGGCCCCCCAGGGCCCGATCGCCGAACGCTGGGACACCCGCCGCTTCGAGGCGAAGCTGGTCAACCCGGCCAACCGGCGCAAGCACACCGTGATCGTCGTCGGCACCGGCCTGGCGGGCGGCGCGGCCGGGGCCACGCTCGCCGAACAGGGCTACCACGTCGTCCAGTTCTGCTACCAGGACTCGCCCCGCCGGGCGCACTCCATCGCCGCCCAGGGCGGCATCAACGCCGCCAAGAACTACCGCAACGACGGCGACTCGGTGCACCGCCTCTTCTACGACACCGTCAAGGGCGGCGACTTCCGCGCCCGCGAGTCCAATGTGCACCGCCTCGCGCAGGTCTCGGTGGAGATCATCGACCAGTGCGTGGCGCAGGGCGTCCCGTTCGCCCGCGAGTACGGCGGCCTGCTCGACACCCGCTCCTTCGGCGGCGTCCAGGTCTCGCGGACCTTCTACGCCCGCGGCCAGACGGGGCAGCAGCTGCTGCTCGGCGCGTACCAGGCGCTGTCGCGGCAGATCGCGGCGGGGAACGTGGAGATGCACCCGCGCACCGAGATGCTGGACCTGATCGTGGTGGACGGCCGGGCGCGCGGCATCGTCGCCCGCGACCTGATCACCGGGAAGATCGACACCTACTTCGCCGACGCGGTCGTCCTGGCCTCCGGCGGCTACGGCAACGTCTTCTACCTCTCCACCAATGCCATGAACTCCAACGCGACCGCCGCCTGGCGGGCGCACCGGCGCGGCGCCTACTTCGCCAACCCCTGCTTCACCCAGATCCACCCCACCTGCATCCCGCGCACCGGTGACCACCAGTCCAAGCTGACGCTGATGAGCGAGTCGCTGCGCAACGACGGCCGTATCTGGGTGCCGAGGGCCAGGGGCGACGCGCGCTCCCCCAGGGACATCCCCGAGGACGAGCGCGACTACTACCTGGAGCGCATCTACCCCGCCTTCGGCAACCTGGTGCCGCGCGACATCGCGTCCCGGGCGGCGAAGAACGTCTGTGACGAGGGGCGCGGGGTCGGCCCCGGCGGCCAGGGCGTCTACCTCGACTTCGCCGACGCCATCGCCCGGATGGGCCGCAAGGCCGTCGAGGCGAAGTACGGCAACCTCTTCGACATGTACGCCCGGATCACCGACGAGGACCCGTACGAGGTCCCGATGCGGATCTACCCGGCCGTGCACTACACGATGGGCGGCCTCTGGGTCGACTACGACCTGCAGACCACCGTCCCCGGCCTGTTCGCCGTCGGAGAGGCCAACTTCTCCGACCACGGCGCCAACCGCCTGGGCGCCTCCGCGTTGATGCAGGGCCTGGCCGACGGCTACTTCGTCCTGCCCTCCACCATCAACGACTACCTCGCCCGCCATCCGCACCACGACGCCGTCGACGCCGGGCACCCGGCCGCGGCCGACGCCGTACGGGAGACCGAGGAGCGGCTGGCGCGGCTGCTGGCCGCCGACGGGGACCGTACCCCCGACTCCTTCCACCGCGAGATCGGCGAACTCATGTGGGAGTACTGCGGGATGGCCCGCACCGACGAGGGGCTGCGCAAGGCCCTCGACCGGATCCCGCAGATCCGTGAGGAGTTCTGGCGGCGGATCAAGGTCCCCGGCACCGGCGAGGAGTTCAACCAGTCGCTGGAGAAGGCCAACCGGGTCGTCGACTACCTGGAGCTCGCCGAGCTGATGTGCCTCGACGCGCTGCACCGGGCCGAGTCCTGCGGCGGTCACTTCCGCGAGGAGTCCCAGACCCCGGACGGCGAGGCCGCCCGCCGCGACGAGGAGTTCTCCTACGCCGCTGCCTGGGAGTTCACCGCGACCGGCGCGGCGCCCACCCTGCACAAGGAAGACCTCGCCTTCGAGTACGTCCATCCCACCCAGCGGAGCTACGCATGACTGCCGACTCCCGGGGGGCACAGCGCCCGACAGCGGATACGCCGCAGGCCGCACCCCCGATGTCCCTCACCCTGCGCGTCTGGCGCCAGAAGAACCCCGACGCCCCGGGCGCCATGTCCACCTACGAGGTCGACGGCATCTCCCCGGACATGTCCTTCCTCGAAATGCTCGACACCCTCAACGAGTCGCTGATCCTGACCGGCGACGATCCGGTCGCCTTCGACCACGACTGCCGCGAGGGCATCTGCGGCGCGTGCAGCCTCGTCATCAACGGCGACGCCCACGGCCCGGAGCGCACCACCACCTGCCAGCTGCACATGCGGTCCTTCTCCGACGGCGACACGATCGACATCGAGCCCTGGCGCGCCTCGGCCTTCCCGGTGGTCAAGGACCTCGTCGTCGACCGTTCCGCCTTCGACCGCATCATCCAGTCCGGCGGCTACATCACCGCCCCGACCGGGGCCGCCCCCGAGGCGCACGCCACCCCGGTTCCCAAGCCGGACGCGGACTTCGCCTTCGAGCACGCCGAGTGCATCGGCTGCGGCGCCTGCGTGGCGGCCTGCCCGAACGGCTCGGCGATGCTGTTCACCTCGGCGAAGGTCAACCACCTCAACGTCCTGCCGCAGGGCTCGCCGGAGCGCGCAACACGCGTGGTGGACATGGTCGGGCAGATGGACGACGAGGGCTTCGGCGGCTGCACGCTCGCCGGCGAGTGCGCCACGGCCTGCCCCAAGGGCATCCCGCTGTTCAGCATCACCAAGATGAACCGCGAGTTCGTCCGGGCGGCCCGCAAACGGGGCTGAGGGACGGGAGGGTCGTCCCGGCCGGGCGGCGGTTCGCCTTCGGGCGGGCGGGTTCCGTAACGGGGCGAGCGGCTCCCGTACGGATCGAGCGGCTTCCGTACGGATCGAGCGGCTTCCGTAGGGGTGGGGCGAACGGATCCCGTAGGGGGTGCGAGCGCCCCCTACGGGGCCTCAACGCGGGGCGCCAGCAGGGGTATTCCGGCCGGACCGCCGGACCGCCGGACCGTCGGACCGCCGGACCGCCGGACGGCCCGACCGGATCCACGGCCCGGGCCCGCCTGCCCGCCTGCCCGCCTGCCCGCCTGCCCGCCTGCCCGCCTGCCCGCCTGCCCGCCTGCCCGCCTGCCCGCCTGCCCGCCTGCAGGGCTACCGCACCGGGTGACCCGCGTCCCGCAGCGCCCCCTTGACCTCACCGATGCGCAGATCGCCGAAGTGGAAGACGGAGGCGGCCAGTACCGCGTCCGCGCCCGCCGCCACCGCGGGGGCGAAGTGGTCCAGCTTGCCGGCACCGCCCGAGGCGATGACCGGGACGGTCACGTGCTTGCGGACGGACTCGATCATTTCGACGTCGTAGCCGTCCTTGGTGCCGTCGGCGTCCATGGAGTTCAGCAGGATCTCGCCGGCGCCGAGTTCGGCGGCCCGGTGGGCCCACTCGACCGCGTCGATCCCGGTGCCCCGCCGGCCGCCGTGGGTGGTGACCTCGAAGGTGCCCCGCTCCGTACGGCGGGCGTCCACCGAGAGGACCAGGACCTGGCTGCCGAAGCGTTCGGCGATCTCGCGGATCAGGTCGGGACGGGCGATGGCGGCGGTGTTGACGCCGACCTTGTCGGCGCCGGCCCGCAGGAGCTTGTCCACGTCCTCGGGGGTACGGACGCCGCCGCCCACGGTGAGCGGGATGAAGACCTGCTCGGCGGTGCGGCGCACCACGTCGTAGGTGGTCTCACGGTTGCCGGAGGAGGCGGTGATGTCGAGGAAAGTCAGCTCGTCGGCACCCTCGTCGCCGTAGATCCTGGCCATCTCCACCGGGTCGCCCGCGTCGCGCAGGTTCTGGAAGTTGACGCCCTTGACGACCCGGCCGTTGTCGACGTCCAGGCAAGGGATGACTCGGATCGCCAGGGTCATGGCTGATCGGACCTCTCTGCAGGTTCTTGGATCCGAGAGTCAGGACTCTTCTCGGAAGGCTTCCAGTTCTACTTCGACCAGGACCCGGGAGTCGACGAAGCCGGAGACCACGACCAGGGTCGCGGCGGGCGGGGCGGCGTCGAAGATCTCCCGGTGTGCCCGGCCGGCCGCATCGACATCACGCAGGTGGGTGAGGTAGATGCGGGTGCGCAGGACGGCGGAGGCGTCCAGCGCGAAGGGCTTGAGGGCGTCCAGGGCGTTGGTGAAGGCGGCCTTGGTCTGGACGTACGGGTCGCCCTCCCCCTGCAGGACGCCGCCCACCAGTGGCATGGTGCCGGCTACCAGGACACGGTCGCCGGCCGCCACTGCACGGGCAAAGCCGATGGTTGCTTCCCACGGGCTGTCGGTCCGTACGCGCTCGATGGTCATCACGCCGCCTTTCGGTCACGTCGTCACGCCGGGCCGCGCCTCATGACACGGCGGCCAGCGCCTCTTCGAGGGTGAACGCCTTTGCATAGAGCGCCTTGCCGACGATCGCGCCCTCGACACCTGCCGGGACGAGACCGGCAAGGGCGCGCAGGTCGTCGAGGGACGAGACGCCGCCGGACGCCACCACCGGGCGGTCCGTGGCCGCGCAGACATTGCGCAGCAGCTCGAGGTTGGGGCCCTGGAGCGTGCCGTCCTTGGCGATGTCGGTGACGACGTAGCGGGCGCAGCCCTCGGAGTCCAGACGGGCCAGCGTCTCGTACAGGTCGCCGCCGTCGCGGGTCCAGCCGCGGCCGCGCAGCGTCGTCCCGCGTACGTCCAGACCGACCGCGATCTTGTCGCCGTGCTCGGCGATGACCTTGGCGACCCACTCAGGGGTCTCCAGGGCGGCGGTGCCGAGGTTGACGCGGCGGCAGCCGGTGGCGAGCGCGGCGGCCAGCGAGGCGTCGTCGCGGATGCCGCCGGACAGCTCGACCTTGATGTCCATGGAGCCGGCGACCTCGGCGATCTGCGCCCGGTTGTCCCCGGTGCCGAAGGCGGCGTCGAGGTCGACCAGATGCAGCCACTCGGCGCCGGCCCGCTGCCAGGCGAGGGCCGCCTCCAGCGGGTCGCCGTAGGAGGTCTCGGAGCCGGACTCGCCGTGCACCAGGCGGACGGCCTGACCGTCGCGGACGTCCACGGCGGGGAGGAGTTCGAGCGTGGCGGGCTGGGACATCACAGGGTCTCGATCCAGTTGTTCAGGAGCTGGGCGCCGGCGTCGCCGGACTTCTCGGGGTGGAACTGGGTGGCCCAGAGCGGGCCGTTCTCCACGGCGGCGACGAACCGCTCGCCGTGGGTGGCCCAGGTGACCTTCGGCGCGACGAGGTGCTGGTTGCCGACCTCCAGCTCCCAGTCGTGCACCGCGTAGGAGTGCACGAAGTAGTAGCGGGCGTCGGCGGGCAGGCCGGCGAAGAGCTGGGAGCTCCCGGCGGCGTCGACGGTGTTCCAGCCCATGTGCGGGACGACATCGGCCTTGAGCGGGCCGACCGTGCCGGGCCACTCGTCCAGGCCCTCCGTCTCGACGCCGTGCTCGATGCCGCGGCCGAAGAGGATCTGCATGCCCACGCAGATGCCCATCACGGGGCGACCGCCGGACAGCCGGCGACCGACGATCCAGTCGCCGCGGGCGTCCTGGAGCCCCCGCATACAGGCGGCGAACGCACCGACGCCGGGGACCAGCAGGCCGTCGGCCTTCATGGCGGTGTCGTAGTCACGGGTGATCTCGACCTCCGCTCCGACGTGCGCCAGGGCGCGCTCGGCGGAGCGGATGTTGCCGAAGCCGTAGTCGAAGACCACGACCTTCTTGGCGGCGGTCAACTCCACACCTCCAGCCGGAGCACACCCGCGGCCAGGCACATCGCGGAGCCGATGGCGAGCACGGTGATGATGCTCTTGGGCAGCTGCTGCTTCCAGAAGGAGTAGACGCCGCCGAGGAGGAAGAGGCCGATCAGGATGAAGACTGTCGAGAGGCCGTTCACGGCGCTACAGGGCTCCCTTGGTGGAGGGGAGGATGCCGGCCGCGCGCGGATCGCGCTCGCTGGCGTAGCGCAGGGCGCGGGCCAGCGCCTTGAACTGGCACTCCACGATGTGGTGGGCGTTGCGGCCGTACGGCACGTGGATGTGCAGGGCGACCTGGGCCTGGGCGACGAAGGACTCGAAGATGTGCCGGGTCATCGTCGTGTCGTAGCTGCCGATCATCGGCGCGATGTTCTCCGGCTCGGAGTGGAGCAGGTACGGGCGGCCGGAGAGGTCGACGGTGACCTGGGCGAGCGACTCGTCCAGCGGGACGGTGCAGTTGCCGAAGCGGTAGATGCCGACCTTGTCGCCGAGGGCCTGCTTGAAGGCGGCACCCAGCGCGAGGGCGGTGTCCTCGATGGTGTGGTGGGTGTCGATGTGCAGATCGCCGTCGGTCTTGACCTTGAGGTCGAAGAGACCGTGCCGACCGAGCTGGTCGAGCATGTGGTCGTAGAAGCCGACCCCGGTCGAGACGTCGACCTGTCCGGTGCCGTCGAGATCGATCTCGACCAGGACCGTTGTTTCCTTGGTGGTGCGCTCTACGCGTCCAACGCGGGCGGTTGCCCCGTTCATCGCTCGTTCTCCTTCAGGCTGCGTTCTTTGAACACCGTGCGGACCGCGTCGAGGAACGCGTCGTTCTCGGCCGGGGTGCCGGCGGTGACCCGCAGCCAGCCCGGTACGCCGTTGTCCCGGACCAGCACGCCGTGGTCGAGGATGGCCTGCCAGATCTCGTGCGCGTCGTCGAAGCGGCCGAACTGCACGAAGTTGGCGTCCGAGTCGACGACCTCACAGCCGATCGCCCGCAGCTCGCCGACCAGGCGGTCGCGCTCGGTCTTGAGCTGCTCGACGTACTTCAGCAGCGTATCGGTGTGCTCCAGGGCGGCGAGCGCGGTGGCCTGGGTGACGGCCGAGAGGTGGTACGGCAGCCGCACCAGCTGGACGGCGTCCACCACGGCGGGGTCGGCGGCCAGATAGCCCAGCCGCAGGCCGGCGGCGCCGAACGCCTTGGACATCGTGCGCGAGACCACCAGATTCGGCCGGCCCTCGATGAGCGGCAGCAGCGAGGGCCGGTGGCTGAACTCGCCGTAGGCCTCGTCGATCACCACGAGGGACGGCTTGGCGGCCTGCGCGGCGTCGTACAGCGCCAGGGCCGTGTCGGCCCCGACGGCGGTGCCGGTCGGGTTGTTGGGCGAGCAGATGAAGACCACGTCGGGCCGCTGCGCGGCGATGGTCGCCTTCGCCGCCTCGATGTCGATGGTGAAGTCGTCGTTGCGCGGGCCGGAGATCCAGCCGGTGCCCGTCCCGCGCGAGATCAGGCCGTGCATGGAGTACGACGGCTCGAAGCCGATGGCCGTGCGGCCGGGCCCGCCGAAGGTCTGCAGCAGTTGCTGGATGACTTCGTTGGAGCCGTTGGCGGCCCAGACCTGCTCCTTGGTGACCGGGTGGCCGCCGGTGCGGGAGAGGTAGGCGGCCAGCTCGGTGCGCAGCTCGACGGCGTCCCGGTCGGGGTAGCGGTTGAGCTGCCGGGCGGCCTCGGTGACCCGTTCGGCGATCCGCCGGACCAGCGCCTCGGGCAGCGGGTAGGGGTTCTCGTTGGTGTTCAGGCGTACCGGCACGTCCAGCTGCGGGGCGCCGTAGGGGGACTTGCCGCGCAGCTCGTCCCGGATGGGGAGGTCGTCGATCTTCGTCACTTGCTCTGCGGGACCTTCCAGTCGAACCTGGCCTTGAGCGCGGCGCCGTGGGCCGGGAGGTCCTCGGCCTCGGCGAGGGTCACCACATGGTGGGCGACCTCGGCCAGCGCGTCGCGCGTGTAGTCCACGACGTGGATGCCGCGCAGGAAGGACTGCACGGACAGGCCCGAGGAGTGGCAGGCGCAGCCGCCGGTGGGCAGGACGTGGTTGGAGCCGGCGCAGTAGTCGCCGAGCGAGACCGGGGCGTAGGCGCCGACGAAGACCGCGCCGGCGTTGCGGACCCGGGCGGCCACGGCGGCGGCGTCGGCGGTCTGGATCTCCAGGTGCTCGGCGCCGTACGCGTCGACGACCTTCAGGCCCTCGTCGAGGCCGTCGACGAGGACGATCGCGGACTGCCGGCCGGACAGCGCCGGAACGATGCGGTCCTCGATGTGCTTGGTGGCCGCGATCTGCGGCTCCAGCTCCTTCTCGGTCTTCTCGGCCAGCTCCACCGAGTCGGTGACCAGGACGGCCGCCGCCATCGGGTCGTGCTCGGCCTGGCTGATCAGGTCGGCGGCGACGTGCACCGCGTCGGCGGTGTCGTCCGCGAGGATCGCGATCTCGGTGGGCCCGGCCTCGGAGTCGATGCCGATCCGGCCCTTGAGCAGGCGCTTGGCGGCGGCGACGTAGATGTTGCCGGGGCCCGTGACGAGGTTGGCCGGCGGGCACTCCTCGGTGCCGTACGCGAACATCGCGATGGCCTGGGCGCCGCCGGCGGCGTAGACCTCGTCGACGCCGAGGAGGGCGCAGGTGGCCAGGATCGTCGGGTGCGGCAGGCCGTCGAAGTCGGCCTGGGGCGGCGAGGTGACGGCGAGGGAGGCGACGCCCGCCTCCTGGGCGGGGACGACGTTCATCACGACGGACGAGGGGTAGACCGAGCGGCCGCCGGGGACGTACAGGCCCACCCGCTCGACCGGCACCCAGCGCTCGGTGACCGTGCCGCCGGGGACGACCTTGGTGGTGTGGTCGCTGCGGCGCTGCTCGCGGTGGACGATCCGGGCGCGCCGGATGGACTCCTCCAGGGCGGCGCGGACGGCCGGGTCCAGCTCGTCGAGGGCCTTGTGCAGCTCCTCCGCCGGGACCCGTACCCGCTCGATGTCGACGCCGTCGAACCGCCGCGCGTACTCGATCAGCGCCGCGGTGCCACGATGGCGCACGTCCTCGCAGATGGGCCGCACCTTCTCCAGGGCGGCTTCCACGTCGAACTCGGCACGGGGCAGCAGGTCGCGCAGGGCGCCGCCCTCGGGGAGGGCGTCACCGCGCAGATCGATTCGGGAGATCACCCTCCCAGTGTCTCAGACCCGATCTCGGGCCCGGCCGCCCGTATCACTCAGTGATACACAGCGAGGCGAAGCCTGGACGCCTGCCGTACGGGCCGGAACCGGCCGCGCGAAGTTGACCGGAGTTGATCCTCACCGCGCGTGTTCAACCGGTTACGGGACGGGCAGGTGATCCGTACAGGCGTACGGGGAGAGTGAAAGGGGGATGCACGGTGACCGAACCCTGGGACGGGGACGCGCCCGCCGACCTGCAGCTGACATCGGCGGAATGGAGCATGTGGCAGGCGTTCCGCAACGGCAGCACCTGCGATCTGCACATAGGAGACCCGGCCCGCGACGATCCGCACGGCCAGCACCTGTGGGGCCCGGAGCGCCGGGTGCGGGCCCGGGTCCTGGCGTTACTGCTTCTGGAGGGGCCGGTGGCCCAGCCGGGACGCGTGCCCGCGCTCAAGCTCACCGGTGCGTACATCACGGACACTCTCGACCTTGCGGGCGGCACGATCAAGCCATTCGTCGAGCTGCGGGACTGCCGCTTCGAGGCGGAGGTGGTGCTGCCGGAGAGCCGGTTCACGACGCTGCGGATGGTGAACTGCGCGATACCCCGACTGGAGGCCGCCCGGCTGCAGACCGAGGGCGATCTGCACCTGCCGCGCTGCGTGGTGCAGAACGGCATCCGACTGACCGACGCGCACATCGGCACGGACCTGATGCTCAATCAGACCGTGGCGCACAAGGACCGCCAGGGCCGCTCCGTCATGGCGGACGGACTGACCGTCGCCCAGGACCTCCAGGCCGAGATGATGGAGTCCTACGGCGAGCTGTCGCTGCGTGGCGCCACCATCGGCGTGTCGCTCAGCCTGCGCGGCAGCCGGCTGAGCAACCCCTTCGGCCGCCGGGCGCTCAACGCCCCCCAGCTGACCGTCGAGCGGACCCTGTACCTGACCGCCGCCGGCCTGGCGAACTCCCCGTTCTCCAGCGGCGCCACTCCCCCGTACGGCACCCTCCACACCCCCTCCCGGGGCACCCGGATGCAGCGCTTCGAGTGCGAGGGTGGGATGCGGCTGGACGACGGGCGGTTCGGCGACGCGGTCGACTTCGAGCACGCCCGCTTCATCATGGAGTCCGACCAGGAGCTGTCGCTGCGCCGGATCCAGACGCCCGAGCTGCGGTTCCTCGGCGAGCGTCCGCAGCGCGGCCGGGTGATCCTCTCCGGCGCCCGGGTCGTCAACCTCGTCGACAAATCGGCGAGCTGGCCCGGCCTGGGCGGCCTGTGGATGGCCGGCTTCGCGTACGAGACGCTGATCCCGCGCGGTCATTTCCCGCTCGCGCTGCGACTGCAGTGGGTGGCCGCGGCAACCCCGGAGTACGCACCCGAGCCGTACGAAATGCTGGCCGCCTCGCTGCGCGCCAGCGGTGAGGACGCCGACGCCCGGGAGGTGCAGCTGGCCAAGCAGCGGCGCCGCCGCGAGACGCTGCCGCTGGCCGCGAAGACATGGGGGTTCCTGCAGGACTGGACGGTGGCGTACGGCTACCGCCCCGGGCGGGCCGCGGTCTGGATGGCCATCCTGTGGGCCATCGGCACGGTCTATTTCTCCACCAACCCACCACCCCCGCTCAAGGCGGGCGAAACCCCTCCCTGGAACCCCTATCTCTACGCCCTCGACCTGCTGCTGCCGGTGATAGATCTCAATCAGGGCGCGGCCTGGAAGCCGTGCGGCGGGGCGCAGTGGGCGGCGGCGGTGCTGATCCTGGCGGGCTGGATGCTCGCGACGACGGTGGCGGCGGGCGCGTCGCGGCTGCTGCGACGGCAGTAGTCCGGCCCGCGGCGCTCGGCCGGCGCCCCACGTTGTCGGCTTTCCCGCCGGTCCGCTGCGCTTGGCCGGCGCCCCACGTTGTCGGCCGTCCCGCCGTGGGGGTTGTTCGCCGTTGCTCCCCCACTGCCTAAAGGGCGTGGGAGGTACCCCCACGCGGCAGGCGTGCGTTTGTAGGGTGCGGTGCCGGACCGCAGGACGGAGTCCGGAGGGCCGGGCCCGCAGCCGAACAGCCCCGCGCAGCGGCCACAGCCCGCCGCAGGCGCCACGGCGACAAACCCCTACGGCGGGACGGCCGACAACGTGGGGCCCAAGCCAAGCGCAGCGAACCGGCGGGAAAGCCGACAACGCGGGGGGCTAGGCTTACCGGCTGTGACCTCCGTGCGCCTGCCGCTCTTCCCGCTGAACTCGGTGTTGTTTCCGGGACTCGTCCTCCCGCTGAACGTCTTCGAGGCGCGGTACCGAGCGATGATGCGCGACCTGGCCGACCGTCCCGAGGAGGACCGCCGCTTCGCGGTGGTCGCCATCCGGGACGGCCGCGAGGTCGCGCCGACCGCACAGGGCATGCCGGACGCCACGCTGCCGGTCGCCGACGGCCCCGCGGCGGGCTTCGGCGACGATCCGGTGCAGGCGTTCCACACGGTCGGCTGCATCGCGGACGCGGCCACCATCCGCGCCAAGTCGTCCGACGACGACACCGGCTACGAAGTGCTGGCGACCGGCACCGCCCGCTTCCGCCTCGGGTCGGTGGACGCCTCCGGGCCGTATCTGACGGTCGAGGCGGAGGAGCTGGACGACGACGAGGGCGAGGGCGCGGGCGCGCTCGCCTCCGGTGTCGTGCGCGCCTTCCGCACGTATCAGAAGCGGCTTGCCTGGGCGAACGAGCGGACCCTGTCGAGCGGTCAGGACCTGCCCGCGGATCCGGCGGTGCTGTCGTATCTCGTCGCCGCGGCGGCCGTTCTGGACGTGCCCGCCAAGCAGCGGCTGCTGGAGGCGCCGGACACCGCCTCCCGGCTCGGCCAGGAGCTCGAACTCCTTCGCCAGGAGTCCGCGCTGCTCGGTAAGCTTCCGTCGCTGCCGGCGGTGGACCTGACCCGGCAGCCGACCAGCCCCAACTGACCGATGGCGCCGGCGGGTCGCGGCAGGACGACGTAGGGCGTCAGGACGACCTGAGGCGTGGGGAAGTGGCCAGGAAGACCAGGAAGAGCCAGCAGCCCGGGGGGCAGGGCACGCCCGCCACGGTCGCGCTCGCGGCCTCCGGGGTCCCGTTCACGGTGCATGCCTATGAGCACGATCCGGCGGCGGCCTCGTACGGCGAGGAGGCCGCCGAGGCGCTCGGTGTCGCACCGGAGCAGGTGTTCAAGACGCTGCTCGCGGATGTCGACGGCACCCTGACCGTGGCCGTGGTTCCGGTGTCCGGCTCGCTGGACCTCAAGGCGCTGGCGGCGGCGGTCGGCGGCAAGCGGGCCGCGATGGCCGATCCGGCGGCGGCCGAGCGCAGCACGGGATACGTCCTGGGCGGGATCTCGCCGCTCGGCCAGCGCAAGCGGCTGCGTACGGTCGTCGACGCCTCGGCGCAGGACCACGGGACGGTCTGTGTCTCGGCCGGCCGGCGCGGCCTGGAGGTCGAGCTGGCGCCCGCGGATCTGGTCACGCTCACCGGGGCGCGCTGGGCGCCGATCGCCCGCGGTTGACCCGGGGCGGCCGGTGACGGCCGACCGCCGGGCCGTGCGGCCCGGCGGCGCGCGGCACATCCGGGCCGAGCGCGTCCCTGCTAGGACGCGGCCGGCGGCTCCTGCTCGTAGTGGCCGGACCAGTCCGGGAACGGCGGTTCCGGGTCACGCGGGCCGAACAGACCGGTCAGCGCCAGCTGGGCCAGCATCGCCGCGATCGGCCAGGCCAGCAGCGCGCCCTTGGCCCCCAGGCGCAGCGGCCCGTCGAAGGTGACGCCGGGGCCGACCTGCTTGGCGTGCGCGGCCACATCCGCCATGGGCCCCAGCCACATGCCCGTCAGCCAGCCCAGCGTGGCGCCGAGCAGGCCGCCGACGACCAGCGCCACCACCAACGGGATCCCGCCACGGCGGCGGAAGAGGAAGGCCACCGCGGCGGAGAGCAGGCCGAAGCCGAGGCAGAGCAGCACGAAGGTGCCGTCCGCGCCGATCGCCTCCTCGCCCTCGGTGTTCTTGAGGTAGACGGCCTTGGTGTCCGAGATCAGCGGCGTGTGCGGGGCGAGCCAGTTCCACAGCACGCCGAGCAGCAGGCCGCACACCGCGACCAGCAGGGCGATCACCGCGCCCTCGCGCAGCTCGCGGACGAATCCGGGGCCGCCGAGGCCCCCGTCGTCGGCCGTGGCCCCCGTAGGGGCGGCCGGTGCGGCCCAGGGGTTCTGCGGTTCGTCGGGCGGTTGGTTGTCGCGTGGCGTCAGCGGTGCGGTCACCCCGTCATCGTGCCAGGTCGGCGCGGTGCGGCGGGAAGAGGGACGCCCGAGCGGCTCACCGGCGCCGGTCATCGGACCGCGGCGCGGCGATATGCCCAGGTCGCGGCGGCCAGCGAGAGCACGCCCACGGCGGCGCAGACGCCCAGGTCGGCGCCGACCATGAGCCAGTCGGGGTGGGCGTCGAAGCTGCGGGTGAGCGCCTCCACACCGTAGGTCGAGGGCAGCAGATCGCGGGCGTATCCGATCACGGCGGGCAGTCCGCCGGCCGGGAGGACGCCGAGCAGCAGCGCGGCCGACATGCCCAACTGACCGCAGAGCGTGGCGATTTCCTGGCGCGGGGCGAGCAGGCCGAGGGCGGCACCGAGGCCGGAGAGCGCCGCTCCGGACAGCGGGATCACGGCGGCCAGCACCCACAGGTGGGCCATCGGCAGCTGGAACAGGACGCCGCCCGCGAGGGCGGTGACGACGGCGCCCGGCACGGTGAACGAGGCGTAGGCGCCTGCCGCGCCCAGCACCACGGCGGCCGGCGGCACCGGCAGCGTCGCGTAGTGGTCGAGCCCGCCGCCGGCCCGCAGCTGACCGAAGTACTGGGCGAGCAGGTTCAGCGCGACGAAGGCCACGACCAGCACGCTGGCCCCGGACACCACGGCCCGGGCCCCGGCCCCGTCGTCGACCACGCCACGCATCAGGATCATGATCCCGACGGACTGGAAGGTGGCGACGAACAGCAGCGGGATCCGTGCGACCCGGGCCCGGGAGAGCTGGGCGCGGTAGACGGCGCCGAGCGCGGGCAGCAGTCGGGCGCGGGGCGCCAGCGGGGCGGCCGCCTCGTCCTCGGGCCACGCCCCGGTGTCCCGGGCTGCCCCGGCCACCGCCTGCGCGGGAGCGGCACTCACACTGTCACCGGGCCTTCCTCGATGCTGTTGCGGTACGTCGTCCCCGTGCTCGCCGGTCGTCTCACGCCTTGACCAGCCCTTCCGCGCGTCCACCGAGGGAAAGATAGACGTCCTCCAGGCTCGGCGTGGCGAAGGTGAAGTCGTCCAGGGCGGCGAAGGCCGGGCCCGTGGTGACGGCGAAGGCCGCGGCGCGGGCCGCGTCGGCCGGGAGCCGGAGCGTCCAGCGACGGCCGGAGACCTGGGCGGCGGGCCGCAGTGCGGCGACCTCCGGGACGTCGAGGGGTGGCCGGTCGCGCCACACCAGCTCCAGGCGCACCTCCTGCGCCACGAGTTCCTTGAGTCCGCCGGGCGTGTCGCAGGCGATGACCCGGCCCTGGTCGATGACCGCGACCCGGTCCAGCACGCTCTCGGCCTCCAGGACGTTGTGGGTGACCAACAGGACGGTGGCGCCCCGCTCGGCCCGGCGGCGGTCCACCGCCGCCCAGACGGCACGGCGTGCGAGCGGGTCCATGCCGGTGGTCGGCTCGTCCAGCACCAGCAGCGGGCGCTCGCCGGCCAGCACGGTCGCGAAGCAGGCCAGCCGGCGCTGGCCGCCGGACAGCTTCTTCAGAGGGCGCCCGGCGATCTCCGTCAGCCCCAGCTCGTCGAGGACGGCGTCCCGCTCGGCGCGGGCCGCGCGCAGGTCGAGTCCGCGCAGTCGTCCGGTGGTCTCCACGGCGAGGGCGACGGTCAGCTCGTCCAGGGCGGTGGACTCCTGCCCCAGATAGCCCAGCAGCCGGGCGGCACGCTCGGGATGGCGCACCAGGTCGTGGCCGAGGACGCAGATGCGGCCGGAGTCGGGGCGCAGCAGTCCGGTCAGCTGGCGCACCAGGGTGGACTTGCCGGCGCCGTTGGGGCCGAGCAGCCCGAAGATCTCCCCGCGCCGCACCTCCAGGTTGATGCCGTCGCTGGCGCGTACGGCGGGCGCCCGGTCCGCCCCGCGACGCCCACGCACCGCGGGGTAGGTCTTGACGAGGTCCCGCACGACGCACGCCGTTCCGCCGTGGTCCACCTGTTTTGCGCCCGTCCTCACGAGCTACGAGGGTACGCGTCCTCGGCCTCAGGTCCCCGACGGGGTGTGCTCGGCGGCGGTGCGCAGATCGACCTCCCGCCAGAACCCGGCCCGGATCGCGTAGCGGTCGTGCTCGTCGATCTGGTCGTCCTTGTGGGCCAGCAGGCCGAAGCGGGCGGCGTAGCGCAGCAGTTCCCCGTCGATGCGGTGCGGGATGCGCGGGTACTCCGTCGAGAGCTGCTGGAGGTGGGCGGTGTCGGAGAGCCGCTCGGTCCAGCGGCGGGCGAAGACCTGGCCGACCTCGAAGGGATCGCCGCTGACGGCGGTGATGTCCTCCTCGCGGTCGGCCCAGCGCTGCTCGGCGCTGGTCAGCTGGGCGAGGGTGGGCAGGGATGCGGTCTCGGACGGTTCGCCGAGGGTGCCGCTGCGCTCGGCCCAGCCCTTGTCCGAGGACCAGCGCAGGGTGGCGGAGGGCGCCGGCACATGGACGCCGTTGCCGTTGCCGTTGCCGACGGGCGCGGTGTGGGTACGGCCCAGGCCGGCCAGATCCTTGGGGGTGGGGACGACCCGGGAGCCGCCGGGGCCCGCTCCGCCGTTGGTCTCATCCCGGTCGGCGGCCGCGGGGCGGGCGCTGCCGTTGGTGCCGTTGCGGTCGTGGGTACGGTCGGCGCCGTCCGGGCCGGCCGCTGCGGCGGCCGCGGCGGCGGCGACGGCGGATTCCGGCAGCGGGGCGGAGAGGATCGCGGCGATCTCCGGGCGCGGGGCGGGCTGCGGGGCGCAGGACATGCTGAGTTCCTTGGCCCGTACGGCCCGGGTGATCCAGGCACGGTCCAGGACCCGCCGCTCATCGGCCTCGGCGACCAGGTCCTCGGACTGGTTGTAGTCGCCGTCCGCGGCCTGGACGGCCCACAGGTGGACGGCGACGCCGTGTTCCTTCGCGGACATCAGGCCGGGCAGCAGGTCGCCGTCGCCGGTGACGAGCACGATGTCGGAGCAGGCGCGGTTGCGGGCGAGCTCGGTCAGCTCGGCGTGCATCGCGGCGTCCACCCCTTTCTGCGCCCAGCGGCCGTCGCTGCGGGTCAGGGCGCCCAGCCGGACGGTGACCCGGGGCATCACCCGCAGCCTGCGGTGCTCGGGCTGGGGGACGCGGTCGGGGGCGCCGTCGAACCAGTAGATCCGCAGCAGCGGCCGTTCCGTGTCGGCCTCGGCGCGCTGTCTCAGGCCCTGGATGAGGGCGGCGTGGTCGACGGAGATCCGGGACCGGGTGGGTTCTCCGGCGAGCAGGCTCGCGGCGGCGCCGAGCAAATACCCGGCGTCCACCAGGACGACGCAGCGATCCACGTTCCACCCTCTTCCCTGAGGTGCTGAAAGCCCGGTCGCCCCCCGGCTCGGCCTGTGGCACGAGTTTCTTCGGCTTTCCCTCGAGTCTGCCCGACCGTACGGGGGTTATCTGCCCCGTCTCGATCATCGGCGTGGCGGATTCGGCGGGGATCTCGGGCACATGGCGTGCACCTTTTCGCGCCCGTCGTGACCAACGCCGACTAACGGACCGCATCACGCACGGTAATTGCCCGAAATGCGATATTCGTCACGCCGTGTAAGTCTGGTCCCGGCCCCGATCAAGGACCCCCTCAGGAGGCACGGCCATGGCTAAGAACAAGGGCAAGAAGGACCGAAGTCAGCAGAAGGGCAGCCCGGCCGAGCGCGGCCAGCAGGCGGCCGAGAAGTCGGCCATCGAGGCCATCTCCCAGCCGCAGCAGCACGCGCAGGGCAGCCCGGCGGACGTCGCCCGCAAGCACCAGCGGCGCTTCGGCCACAACTGAGTCCGGCCGCAGACGAGTTGAGGGGCGCGCCCGGCGGCGCGCCCCTCGTACGGGTGTCGTGGGCCGTCAGCCCGCCAGGCAGGCCGGGCCGAGCAGGACCTTCAGATCACCGAACAGGGACGGGTCGGGCGTGACGCGGTGCCGGTCCAACCGCAGCACGGTCGTCTTCCGAGCGCCCTGGAGCTTGATCCGCACCTCTGTGGAACCACGGTGGCTGCTCAGCACCTCGCCGAGCTTCTCGACCATCGGCGGGGTGACCTTGACCGTCGGGATGGTGATCGTCACCGGGGCGTTGGTGCCCGCCTCGGAGAGGTCGGGGACCAGCATCTCCATGGCGACCAGGCGGGGGACGTCCTCGCGCTTGTCGAGGCGGCCCTTGACGAACACCACGGTGTCCTCGACGAGTTGGGTGGACACCAGCTGGTAGGTGGCGGGGAAGAACATGCAGTCGATGGAGCCGGCCAGGTCCTCGACGGTGGCGATGGCCCAGGCGTTGCCCTGCTTGGTCATCTTGCGCTGGAGGCCGGAGATGATGCCGCCGATGGTGACGATGGAGCCGTCGGAGTAGTCGCCGCCGGTCAGCTGGGCGATGGCCGCGTCGGCCTTGTCGCTCAGCACGTGCTCCAGGCCGAAGAGGGGGTGGTCGGAGACGTAGAGCCCGAGCATCTCGCGCTCCTGGGCGAGCAGGTAGGTCTTGTCCCACTCGATGTCGGAGAACTCCACGTCCAGCCCGAAGCCGGGGCCCTCGTCCGTGGCGGCGTCGCCCATCCCGCCGAACAGGTCGAACTGCCCCTCGGCCTCCTTGCGCTTGACCTGCACGACGTTGTCGATCATCGGCTCGTACTGCGCGGTCAGGCCCTTGCGGGTGTGGCCCATCTCGTCGAACGCGCCCGCCTTGATCAGCGATTCCGTGGTGCGCTTGTTGCAGACGACCGCCTCGACCTTGTCGAGGTAGTCGGGGAAGGAGGAGTACTTCCCCTTGGTCTTGCGGGAGCGGATGATCGCGTCGACGACGTTCTGGCCGACGTTGCGGACGGCGGTGAGTCCGAAGAGGATCACGTCGTCGCCCTGGGCCGCGAAGTTCGCCTCGGACTCGTTGACGTTCGGCGGCAGCACCTTGATGCCCATGCGGCGGCACTCGTTCAGATAGACCGCCGACTTGTCCTTGTCGTCGCGCACCGAGGTGAGCAGCGCCGACATGTACTCGGCGGGGTAGTTCGCCTTGAGGTAGGCGGTCCAGTAGGTGACCAGACCGTACGCGGAGGAGTGCGCCTTGTTGAAGGCGTAGCCGGCGAACGGGACCAGCACGTCCCACAGGGCCTGGATGGCCTGGTCGGAGAAGCCCTTCTTCTTCGCGCCCTCCTGGAAGAGGACGAAGTTCTTCGCCAGCTCCTCGGGCTTCTTCTTGCCCATGACGCGGCGGAGGATGTCGGCCTCGCCGAGGGAGTACCCGGCGATGATCTGGGCGGCCTTCTGCACCTGCTCCTGGTAGACGATCAGGCCGTGGGTCAGGCCGAGCGTCTCCTTCAGGGGCTCTTCGAGCTCCGGGTGGATCGGGGTGATCTCCTGGCGGCCGTTCTTGCGCTCCGCGTAGTTGATGTGGGAGTTCATGCCCATCGGACCCGGCCGGTAGAGAGCCGAGACGGCGGAAATGTCCTCGAAGTTGTCGGGCTGCATCTGGCGCAGCAGCGAACGCATCGGGCCGCCGTCGAACTGGAAGACGCCGAGCGTGTCACCGCGGCAGAGCAGTTCGAACGTCTTGGGGTCGTCCAGCGGAACAGAGAGCATCTCCAGCTCGATGCCCTTGTTCTTCTTCACCATCTTGACGGCGTCGTCCATGATGGTGAGGTTGCGCAGGCCCAGGAAGTCCATCTTGAGCAGGCCGAGCGACTCGCACTGGGGGTAGTCCCACTGCGTGATGGTCACGCCGTCCGTGTGCCGCGTCCAGAGCGGGGCGTGGTCGACGATGGGCTCGCTGGACATGATCACGCCGGCCGCGTGCACGCCCATCTGCCGGACCAGGCCCTCGACGCCCTTGGCGGTGTCGATGACCTTCTTCACGTCCGGTTCGTTCTCGTACATCCCCCGGATCTCGCCCGCCTCGCTGTAGCGCGGGTGCTTGGAGTCGGTGATGCCGGAGAGGTCGATGCCCTTGCCCAGGACGTCGGCGGGCATGGCCTTGGTGAGGCGGTCGCCCATGGCGTAGGGGTAGCCCAGTACGCGCGCGGAGTCCTTGATGGCGTTCTTGGCCTTGATCTTGCCGTAGGTGCCGATCATGGCGACCTTGTCGGCGCCGTACTTCTCCGTGACATACCGGATGACCTCGACGCGCCTGCGCTCGTCGAAGTCGATGTCGACATCGGGCATGGACACGCGCTCGGGGTTGAGGAACCGCTCGAAGATCAGCCCGTGCGTGATCGGGTCGAGGTCGGTGATGCCCATGGCGTACGCCACGATCGAACCGGCCGCGGAGCCTCGGCCGGGGCCGACGGCGATGCCGTTGTTCTTGGCCCACATGATGAAGTCGGCGACGACGAGGAAGTAGCCGGGGAACCCCATCTGGATGATGACGTCCATCTCGTACTCGGCCTGCTTCTGGCGGTCCTCGGGGACGCCGCCCGGGTAGCGGCGGTCCATGCCGACCCGGACCTCCTCCTGGAACCAGGTGACCTCGGTGAAGCCCTCGGGGATGTCGAACTTCGGCATCAGGTCGCGCTTCTCGAACATCCCGGCGGTGTCGATCTGCTCGGCGACCAGGAGGGTGTTGGCGCAGCCCTCCTGCCAGGCGTCCGAGGAGTCGATGGCGTACATCTCCTCGGTGGACTTGAGGTAGTAGCCGGTGCCGTCGAAGCGGAAGCGGTCGGGATCGGAGAGGTTCTTGCCGGTCTGGATGCACAGCAGGGCGTCGTGGGCGACGGACTCGTGCGCATAGGTGTAGTGCGAGTCGTTGGTCACCAGCGGCGGGATGCCCAGCTTCTTGCCGACCTCCAGCAGGCCGTCGCGGACCCGACGCTCGATCTCGATGCCGTGGTCCATCAGCTCCAGGAAATACCGGTCCTTGCCGAAGATGTCCTGGTACTCGGAGGCCGCCTTCACCGCCTCGTCGAACTGTCCGAGGCGCAGCCGGGTCTGGAGCTCACCCGAGGGGCAGCCGGTGGAGGCGATCAGCCCGTCCGACCACTGGGAGATGGTCTCCTTGTCCATCCGCGGCCACTTCTGCAGCCATCCCTCGGCATAGGCGTCCGAGGACAGCCGGAAGAGGTTGTGCAGACCCGTCTTGTTCGCCGCCCAGATCGTCTTGTGCGTATAACCACCCGAACCGGACACGTCGTCGCGCTTCTGGTGCGGCTGGCCCCACTGGATCTTGCGTTTGTTGCGCCGCGACTCCGGCGCCACATACGCCTCGATCCCGATGATCGGCGTCACACCCGCCTTCTGCGCCGAGTGGAAGAAGTCGTACGCACCGTGCAGATTCCCGTGGTCGGACATCGCGATGTGCGTCATGCCCATCTCGTTCGCCGCCTTGAACATGTCCGACAGCCGCGCCGCGCCGTCCAGAAGCGAGTACTGGGTGTGGACGTGCAGGTGCGTGAAGGGCGGCTTGGTCACGGCGCAGGACCTCCGGGGGCGGTGGGCGACAGGTGGGTGGGACGGTGTCGAAGTCTACGACTCGGCGCCGACATCCAGCGGGCCGCGCGGCGCGCAGCGGGACGACGCGCGGTGGCGGCCGAGCACCCGGGCGGACGGGCTCCCGGGGGATCCCCGCGGGGCACTCACGAGTAGCCTCGCCCGTTGTCAGTGGCAGATCCACGACGATCCGTCGCGATCACGTCGCGAAGTGGTTCTGCCATGGCACCATCCCCTCTCCCGGCCCCAGGAGGCACCCAGCGATGTCGTCCCAGCACGCCCCGGCACCGAACGCCGCGCAGCGCGGCCAGGAAATCCTCGCCGTCTTCGACACCGCCTTCGGCGAGCTCCTCGCCGCCGACCCCGCCGCCTTCCGCGTCAAGTTCCGGAAGATGGCGGCCTCGGCCTTCGCCTTCTATCGGGGCACGGCGTGCCTGTTCTACCGGGACCTGGAGGACGGCAGGGACCAGGGCCCCTATCTGGACGAGCGGACCGGCCGGGTGTGGATCCACGGAGATCTGCACGCCGAGAACTTCGGCACCTACATGGATGCCACCGGGCGGCTGATCTTCAACGTCAACGACTTCGACGAGGCGTACGTCGCGCCCTTCACCTGGGACCTCAAACGGTTCGCCGCCTCGGTCGCGCTGATCGGCTACGCCAAGGCGCTCAGCGACGAGCAGATCAGCGACCTGGTGCGCACCTACGCCGCCGCCTACCGCGAGCGTATCCACGCGCTGGCCTCCGGGGCGAAGAACGCCGACAAGGAAGAGCTGCCGCCCTTCACCCTGGACACCGCCGAGGGCCCGCTGCTGGACGCGCTGCGCGACGCCCGCTCGCTGACCCGGTTCGGGCTGCTGGAGTCGATGACGGAGATCCGCGAGTTCGAGCGCCGGTTCTCGGCGGGCAGCGGCAGCGTCGAGCTGGACGCGGCGACCCGCTACAAGGTGCTGGCCGCCTTCGACGGCTATCTGGAGACGCTGCCCGACTCCAGCCTGACCCGCCCCGACTCCTACCGGGTCAAGGACGTCGTCGGCCGCCGCGGCATCGGCATCGGCTCGGCCGGGCTGCCCTCGTACAACATCCTTCTCGAGGGCAACAGCGACGCCCTGGAGAACGACGTGGTGATCTACATGAAGCAGGCGCAGACCCCGGCGGTCTCCCGGCACATCACCGACCCGTCGGTCCGCGGCTACTTCCAGCACGAGGGCCACCGCACGGTCATCTCCCAGCGCGCCCTTCAGGACCACGCCGACCCGTGGCTGGGCTGGACCGAGCTGGACGGCGCGGGCCAGCTGGTCGCCGAGATCTCGCCGTACGCGGTCGACCTGGACTGGTCGGACATCGACGACCCGGAGGAGATCGCCGCCGTGGTGGCCGACCTCGGCCGGGCGACGGCCACGATGCACGGTGCCGCGGACGACGAGAGCGGCCACTCCCTGGTGCCGTTCTCCACCGAGCGCGCCATCGACGCCGCCATCGCCGCCGACGAGGACGGTTTCGCCCAGCTCCTGGTGGACTTCGCGCACTCCTACGGGGCGCGCGCCCGCGCCGACCACCAGATCTTCGTGGATCTCTTCCGGAACGGGCAGATTCCCGGCCTGTAGGGACGTGGCCGCTCTCCCGCGTTGTCTCCCGCGTTGTCTGAGAGATTCCTGAGATTCCTGTCGGGTGACACTCCTCTCGGACACGCCCCGGCGGGTCCCATGGCACACTCGCAGCAATGGACCTCTCGGCGGCACACCTGCGGGCACTGCGCGCGGCGCTCTTCACGGCGCTGTGCGTGACGCTGTCCTCGGCGTCCCATGTGCTGCTGTCCCACATGCCGCTGCCGCTGACCACCGTCGCCGCGCTCGGCGTCGCCGTCTACGCGCTCGCCTACGCGCTGGCCGGCCGGGAGCGCGGCTACTGGCGGATCGCCGCGCTGCTGCTCCCCCTGGAGCTGGCCGCCGACACGGTCTTCAGCGTCGGCCAGCACACCTGTTACGGCGAGGGCGGCGGCCCGGTGACCGGGCCGCTGCGCTCGCTGGGAGTGGATCTGCTCTGCGGCGGCGGAGCCGTCGGCGCCCCCCTCGTACGACTCCCCCAGGACGCCGCGGCGCCCGCCGCGCCCTGGCTGCTGCTGCTCGCGGCGCATCTGCTGACCGGCCTGCTGGCGGCGGCCTGGCTGCGCCGCGGCGAGGCCGCGCTGACCCAGCTGCTCGGCGCGGTGGGCGGCTTCGCCTTCCGCCCGCTGCTGATCGCCGTCGCGGTCATCGGCGCGCCGGCCGCCCCCGGCCGCCGGGCGCCCGCCCCCGTGCGGCCCGGCCCGCCCGCCCGCGCCGTCCCTCTGCTCGTGCACAGCGTCGTACGCCGTGGACCGCCCTGCGCGCTCGCTGCCTGAGGCCGGGCCCGCACCGCATGCGGGCGGCCCCGACAGCACCGTACGCATCCCCTTTCCACGGATTTCCACGGAGCGAAACAGTCATGAGCAATCGCAACAGTCAGGCCAACAAGCAGGCAGCCCGTGACCGGCTGCGCGCCGAGCGTGAGCGGCAGGCGAAGAAGGAGCGGGTACGCCGGCAGCTGGTGGTCGGCGGCGCGGTCGTCGGTGTGCTGGCGGTGGCCGGCGGGATCGGACTCGCGGTCGCCAACTCCGGCGGCGGCGACAGCGGCGGGGGCGGCGCCACCGCCGCCGCGGGCGGCGACAAGGTGTGGGCGAAGGCCGCCAAGGCCAAGCTCGTCGAGCCCGCCAACACCTCCGGCGAGAAGGGCACCACCATCGTCGTCGGCAAGCCCGACGCCAAGAACACCCTCAACCTCTTCGAGGACGCGCGCTGCCCCGGCTGCGCCTCCTTCGAGCAGACCATCGGCGCGACCGTCGAGAAGGACATCAAGGACGGCAAGTACAAGGCGTCCTACCACCTGGGCACCTTCCTCGACGGCAACCTCAAGGGCACCGGCTCCAAGAACGCGCTGAGCGCGCTGGGCGCCGCCCTCGACGTCAGCCCGGACGCCTTCCTGAAGTACAAGTACGCGCTGTACTCGAAGGAGTTCCACCCGGACGAGACCGGTCCGGACAAGTTCGCCGACGACAGCTACCTGATCAAGGTCGCCGACACCATCCCGGCGCTCAAGGGCAACGCGGCCTTCCAGAAGAACGTCAAGGGCGGCACCTACGACCGGTGGGCGCTCGAGATGTCCGACGCGTTCAACTCGAACAAGGACGTCACCAGCACCCCGACCATCAAGCTGAACGGCACGGTGCTGGGCACGGACACCCCGCAGGGCAAGGCCGCACCCTCCACGGTGGCGGACTTCAACTCCCAGGTGGACAAGGCACTCAAGCACTGAGGCCGGCGGTATCGGCCGGCGTGCGCGGTGCGCGCCGGCCGATGCCAAATCTTGACCCGGGCTTCTGCCGTGCGCATGGCAGACTCCCGGCATGCAGGGGAGGGGATTTCGGGCGGTACGGGCGACGGTGTTCACCGCGCTGTGCGTCCTGCTCTCGGCCACCTCCCATGTCCTGCTCTCCCGCGCCCCGTTGCCGCCCCTCCCCCTGGCCGCGGTGTGCGCCGGAGTCTTCGCGGCGGCGTACGCCCTCACCGGCCGGAAGCGCACCTACGGGGCGGTCGCGTCGCTGCTGGTGCCGCTGGAACTGACCGCCGACACCGTCTTCACCACCGGGCAGCACGCCTGTTACGGACGGGCCGGCGGCCCGGTCGCCGGCCCGCTGCACTCGGTCGGCGTCGATCTGCTGTGCCGGACCGGCGGCCGGGGCGCCGCCCTCCCGCACGGCACGGACGCCCTGGCCGTCGCCCCGACGCCGCCCGCGGCCCCCTGGCTGCTGCTCGCCGCCCACCTCGCCGTCGGACTGCTCGCCGCCGCCTGGCTGCACCGCTGGGACGCCGCGCTGGACCAGTTGCTGCGCGCGGTCGCGGCCGGCGCATGCCGGCCGCTGCGCCGGGCCGCCGCGGTGGCCACCGCCCTGCCGGCCCCGCCCCGCCGCCGCGTGCGGCCGGCTCACCCGCTGCCGCCGCCGGGCCCGCTCCCCTTCCTCGTGCACTGCGTACTGCGCCGCGGCCCTCCGCCCGCCGCCGCCTGAGTTCCGTACGAGCCATCCACCCCGAGGAACGGGAACCCCCCATGAGCAATCGCAACAGCCAGGCCGGCAAGACGGCGGCCCGCGAGCGGATCCGCGCCGAACGCGAGCGGCAGAAGAAGCAGGAGAAGACGCGGCGTCAGCTCGTCGTGAGCGCCTCGGTGGTGGGCGTGCTGGTGGTCGCCGCCGGTATCGGCTTCGGCATCATGAAGCTGACCGAGCCCACCGGCTGGGACGCCGCGGCGGAGGCGAAGGCCGTGACGCCGGCCCACACCCAGGGCAAGAACGGCACCGAGATCCTCATAGGCGACCCCAAGGCCGAGCAGACCCTGGAGGTCTTCGAGGACATCCGCTGCCCGGCGTGTGCCGGGTTCGAGCAGAGCACCGGCCCGGAGCTGCTCAAGGACATCAAGGAGGGCCGCTTCAAGGTCCGGTTCACGATGTACTCGTTCATCGACGGCCTGGGAGGCGGCGAGGGTTCGAAGAACGCGCTGAGCGCGCTGGGCGCCGCCCTCGACGTCAGCCCGGACGCCTTCTTGAAGTACAAGACGGCGTTGTACTCGGCGAAGAACCACCCCGATGAGCGGGACGACGTCTACGCCAAGGACTCCGCGCTGCTCAAGGTGGCCGCCGAGGTGCCGGAGCTCAAGAACAACAAGGCGTTCGAGCAGGCGGTCAAGAAGGGCACCTACGACCGCTGGACGATGGACATGACCGCGCTGTTCGGCCGCAAGGGCGTCAAGGGCACCCCGACCTTCATGCACGGCGACAAGAAGCTGGTCATGGACAAGATCCCGCAGCAGCAGATGACGCAGGCGCAGTACAACCAGCTCTCGCTGGCCAACTTCAAGAAGATGATCGACAAGGAGTTCGGCCCGGCGAAGGGGACGGACCAGGGCAAGGGCACCGGCAAGGACGGCGGCCAGGGCATCCGGAAGGGCGAGAAGGACCCGACGGCGGGGCGCTGAAGGCCGCAACCGGGCAGCAAGGGAACGGGTGGGCGAATTTCCGGGTTTCCCGGGCAACGCCCTCCCGCTCCCCCCTACCGGCCAGTAAGGTGATCGGCCGTGACCGATCATGCCCCCCTCTCACGCCGCTCCGCCGTCACGGCCGCAGCCGCCACCGCCGCCCTGCTTCCGCTGGCCGGCGCCACCGCCGCACACGCCCAGGACCCCGCCGACGGGCGCCGGTTCTTCCAGCACGGCGTCGCCTCCGGCGACCCGCTCCCCGACGGCGTCCTGCTGTGGACCCGAGTGACCCCGGCCACCGGGGCCACCCCCGGCTCCGGCCTCGGCCCCGCCACCAAGGTGGCCTGGCAGGTGGCCACGGACCGGAACTTCGGCGAGGTGGTGGCGCACGGCAGCGTGACCGCCACCGCCGCCGCCGACCACACCGTCAAGGCGGACGTGCGGGGCCTGCGCCCGGCCACCCGCTACTACTACCGCTTCGCCGTCGACGGACAGCACTCCCCCGTCGGCCGCACCCGCACCGCGCCCACCCGGGACGCGGCCCCCGGCAACGTCCGCTTCGGCGCGGTCTCCTGCGCCAACTGGGAGTCCGGCTACTTCTCGCCGTACCGGCACCTCGCCGCCCGCGCCGACCTGGACGCGGTGCTGCACCTCGGCGACTACCTCTACGAGTACAAGTCCGGCGAGTACCCGGACTTCAAGCACGTCGTGCGTCCGCACTCCCCCGCCCACGAGCTGCTCACACTCGCCGACTACCGCATCCGGCACGGCGTCCACAAGACCGACCCGGACGCGCTGGCCATGCACGCCACCCACCCGGTCATCGCCATCTGGGACGACCACGAGTTCGCCGACAACGCCTGGAAGGGCGGCGCGGTCAACCACACCCCGGACACCGAGGGCCCCTGGGCCGCGCGGATGGCCGCGGCGAAGCAGGCGTACTTCGAGTGGATGCCGGTACGGCCCTCCACCGCCGGTACCACCTACCGCAGGCTGCGCTTCGGCAACCTCGCCGATCTCCACCTGCTGGACCTGCGGTCGTTCCGCGACGAGCAGGCCCCGGTGGGCAGCGGCGCGGTCGACGACCCCGGCCGCACGATCACCGGCCGGGCCCAACTGGACTGGCTCAAGGCGGGACTCGAGCGCTCGGACACCGCCTGGCGCCTGGTCGGCACCTCGGTGATGATCTCGCAGGTGGCGTTCGGCTCCATACCCGCGCACCTGCTCGGACCGCTCGCCGACATCCTCGGCGTCCCCAAGGAGGGCCTGGCGATCAACACCGACCAGTGGGACGGCTACACCGACGACCGGCGCGAGCTGCTGGCCCACCTCAGCGACCGCGGCATCGACAACACCGTCTTCCTGACCGGCGACATCCATATGGCCTGGGCCAACGACGTGCCGCGGGAGGCGGCGACCTACCCCCACACCCGGCCGGTGGCGACGGAGTTCGTGGTCACCTCCGTCACCTCCGACAACGTCGACGACATCCTGCACGTCGCCCCGCACACCATCTCGCTGGCCGGGGTCGCCGCCATCCGCGCCGCCAACCGCCACGTGAAGTGGCTGGACATGGACTCGCACGGCTACGGCGTCCTCGACGTCAGCGCCGAGCGCACCCAGATGGACTACTTCGGCGTCTCCGACAAGGCCGACCCGAACGCCACCAGCACGCTGCTGCGTTCGTACTGCACCCGTACCGGCACCCAGCAGCTCGAGAAGGCGGCGGGGCCGGTGGCGTAACCCTCGGCGGGCGGCGGCTCAGAGTTCGGCCAGGAACCCCAGCGCCACCTTCCAGGTGCTCTCCGCCGCCTCCTCGTCGTAGTCCGGCAGGGCGGAGTCGGTGTAGAGGTGGCCGGCGCCGGCGTAGCGGAAGATCTCGACGTCCGCGCCGGCCCGGCGCATCTGGAGGTACCAGGCGTTCAGCCAGTCGTGCGGCTCGTACGGGTCCGGGTCGGCCACATGCAGCTGCACCGGCAGATCGTCGGCGACGGCACCCTCGGCGATGTCGGAGGTGCCGTGCAGGAGGAGCAGCCCGCGGGTCCTCTCGTCGGCCAGCGCGAGGTTCTGCGCGACCGAGCCGCCGAAGGAGAACCCGGCGTAGACCAGGCCGCGGTCGGAGTACGGTGCCGCCGCCGTCACCGCCCGCCGCAGCAGCTCCTCCTTGCCGATCTCGTCCTTGACGACGATGCCGTCCGCCACCGAGTCCGCGGTCCGGCCGTCGAACAGATCGGGGACGATCACCTCATGGCCCGCGGCCCGCAGCCGGTCCGCGGCGGCGTGCACCGCGGGGCGCAGCCCGCACACCGAATGAAACAGCACAATCGTCGAAGACCCGCTGGTCGCGGACTCGCTGGGCTCGGGCATTGACATCACTTCCCTGGGTCGGATCGCTCTGCCCCATCGTGCCAGCTACGGTCGACAGACCCGCAACGAGCACACCGCACCACACGACAGCAAGGAGGAGGCCCGTGTCCCTGGAGGACGTGCTGCGCCCGATCGTCGTCATCGGCGGCTCGATCGTGGTCACGCTCATCCTGGTCTGGCTCGCCGACCGGACGCTGCGCCGCATCGACGCCGTACACCCCGAGACCCCCCTGTGGGGGCTGTTGCGCCGCTGCCGCATACCGGCCCAAGTGGTGCTGTGCGCGGCGATGTTGCGCGGGTCGTACGACGAGGCGGGGCTCGAGATCGTCGACGACCACGCCGCGGGCATCGGGCAGGCGCTCACCCTCGTGCTGATCGCGGCCACCGCCTGGCTGCTCGTCCGGGCCGCGCGGGCCATCGTCGAGTCCTCGTACACCCGCTACGCGGCGAGCGGACGGGACGCGGCCCGGGTACGGCGGGTGCGAACCCAGGTGACGCTGATCCAGCGGGTGGTGACGGCCTCGGTGATCACCGTCGCCGCCGCCGCGATGCTGCTCACCTTCCCGGAGATGCGGGCGGTCGGCACCTCCGTGCTGGCGTCGGCCGGGCTGGTGGGCATCGTCGCCGGTATCGCCGCCCAGTCCACGCTGGGCAATCTCTTCGCCGGCCTGCAGATCGCCTTCGGCGACATGGTGCGCATCGGCGACACCGTCGTGGTGGACGGCGAATGGGGCACCGTCGAGGAGATCACGCTGACCTTCCTGACCGTACGGACCTGGGACGAGCGGCGGATCACCATGCCGGTCTCGTACTTCACCGGCAAGCCGTTCGAGAACTGGTCGCGCGGCGGCTCCCAGATGACCGGCACGGTCCTCTTCCATCTCGACCACTCCGCGCCGGTGGAGAAGATGCGGCAGCGGCTGCACGAGATCCTGCAGGAGTGCGAGGACTGGGACGGCCGGTCCTGGAGCCTGGTGGTCACCGACACCACACCCTCCACGATGGTGGTGCGGGCCCTGGTGACCGCCCGCGACGCGGACACCATCTGGGCGGTGCGCTGCCAGGTCCGGGAGCGGATGATCGAGTGGCTGCGGGCCGAGCACGCCTACGCGCTGCCGCGGATCACCACCGCGCCCGCCCCCTCCGGCCGCCGGGAGCTGCGCGCGGACGGCGACGCGGCGGGCTGAGGGCTACGGCACGCCCCGCAGGCTGCGCACGTCCAGATGGCGCAGCACCCGGTCGACGATCTCGGGGTCCGCACCCGGCTCGCTGCGGGCCGCCAGCACCTCGTGCCGGGCGGCGGAGAGCATCTCGCCCTGGATGCGCTGCACCTTCTTCATCCGGGTGATCCGCTTGTCGAACAGCTCCCGCCGCTCGTCGTCGACGATGTCCGGGGCGATCCGGGCGCCGATGTCGTAGGCGCGGCGCGCGAGCTGGTCGCTGACCTCCTCGGGCAGCTCCTCGACCTCCAGGATCTCCTTCAGCCGCCGCTTGGACGCCTTGATCACCCGGATCGCCAGCTCGCGCTCCAGCGCGTCCTCGACGTCGGCGTCCGCCCGCACCCGCAGCTTGCGCACCAGCCAGGGCAGCGTCAGCCCCTGGACGAGCAGGGTGGCGAGTACCACCGCGAAGGCGATGAAGAGGATTTCGTCGCGGGCCGGGAACGCACCGCCGCCGTCGACGGTGTACGGAATGGCCAGCGCCAGCGCCACGGACGCCACCCCGCGCATCCCCGACCACCACATGATCAGGGTCTCCCGCCAGCTCATCGGGATCTGCTCGTCGTAGTCGCGGAGCTTGTGCATCCGCTTGGCGAGCCAGGCGGCGGGCAGCAGCCACAGCAGCCGGACGGCGACGACCACCGCCACGACCGCGGCCCCGGCGGCCAACAGCTCGCCCCACCGCTGGGACGCGGCCCCGAAGATGTTGTGCAGCTCCAGGCCGATCAGGCCGAACGCCACGCCGGTGACGAGGGTGTCGACGACCTCCCAGAAGGTGTAGCCGGCGAGACGGCCCAGCACGTCGTCGGCGTCGACCGCGTACTCGGCGAGGAAGAGCGCGGCGGTCAGCACGGCGAGCACACCGGAACCGTGGAAGTCCTCGGCCAGGACGTAGGCCACGAACGGCACCAGCAGCGTCAGACCGATCTGCAGCGTCGGGTCACCGAGCAGCCCCATCAGCTTGTTGGTGACCCAGCCGAGCAGCAGGCCGACCGCTATGGCGACCACCGCGGAGAGCACCAGCGAACCGACCGCGGAGGGCACCGAGAAGGTGCCGCTGACCGCCGCGGCGAGCGCGACGTGGTAGAGCACGATCGCGGTGACGTCGTTGAACAGCCCCTCGCCCTCCAGGATGGAGACCATCCGGCGGGGCAGCCCGAGCCTGCCGGCCACGGCGGTCGCGGCCACCGGGTCGGGCGGGGCGACCAGCGCGCCGAGCACCACTGCGGCGGCGATCGGCATACCGGGCACCACCGCCTGCGCGACCGCGGCGACGGCGGCCGTGCTGGCGAAGACCAGCGCGACGGCCAGCAGGAAGATCGGCCGCAGGTTGGCGGTGAACTGCCGCCAGGAGGTGCGCTGCACCGCGGCGTAGAGCAGCGGGGGCAGCACCAGCGGCAGGATGAACTCGGGCGGCACCTCGACGTTGGGCACGAACGGCAGCAGCGCCAGCACCGCCCCGGCGAGGGTCATCAGCACCGGTGAGGGCAGCCCCAGCCGGTCCCCGACCGGCACCATCACCACGGCTCCGAGCAGCAGGACGAACATCAGAGCCAGCTGGTCCACGGTGGCTACGCTCCGGGGTGGGGGGTGATCACTTCCGCCCCCAGCCTGCCATGCGGCCGGCCGAAACCGCCCCTTGGCCGCGTGGTCAGGAGCTCTCGTCGCGCACGGTGTCCAGCGCGCGCTGCAGGTCGTCGGGGTACGCGCTCTCGAACTCGACCCAGCGGCCGTCGGAGGGGTGCTCGAATCCCAGCCGCATGGCGTGCAGCCACTGGCGGGTGAGGCCGAGTCGCTTGGCGAGCGTGGGGTCGGCGCCGTAGGTGAGGTCGCCGACGCAGGGGTGGCGGTGGGCGGACATGTGCACCCGGATCTGGTGGGTGCGGCCGGTCTCCAGCTTGATGTCCAGCAGGCTGGCCGCCCGGAACGCCTCGATCAGGTCGTAGTGCGTGACCGACGCCTTGCCCTCGGCGACGACCGCCCACTTGTAGTCGTGCTGCGGGTGCCGGCCGATGGGGGCGTCGATGGTGCCGCTCATCGGGTCCGGGTGGCCCTGGACCAGGGCGTGGTAGCGCTTGTCGACCGTACGCTCGCGGAACTGCTGCTTGAGCAGGGTGTAGGCGCGCTCCGACTTGGCGACCACCATCAGGCCGGAGGTGCCGACGTCGAGACGGTGCACGATGCCCTGGCGCTCGGCGGCGCCGGAGGTGGAGATGCGGTAGCCGGCCGCGGCCAGGCCGCCGATGACCGTCGTGCCGGTCCAGCCGGGGCTGGGGTGCGCGGCGACGCCGACGGGCTTGACGATCACGACGATGTCGTCGTCGTCGTGCACGATCTCCATGCCCTCGACCGGCTCGGCGACGATCTCCACGGGCGCTGCGGCCTGCGGCATCTCGACCTCCAGCCAGGCACCGCCGGACACCCGCTCGGACTTCATCACCTCGGAGCCGTCGACCCGGACCTTTCCGGCCGCGGCGAGCTCGGCCGCCTTCGTACGGGAAAAGCCGAACATGCGGGCCAGCGCGGCGTCGACGCGCTCGCCCTCCAGGCCGTCCGGTACGGGCAGGGTGCGGATCTCGGGAACGGTGCTCACCCCACGAGTATGGCAGTCCCGGCACGGTGCCCGGCCCGGGGCGGTGGTGCCCCGGCTCCGGGCCCGGAGGACGGGGTCCGTCAGTCCTTGTGGACCGTGCCGTCCGGGTCCACGCCCCGGAAGGACAGGAGGACGATCAGGATGCCGCCGCAGACGATGCCGGAGTCGGCGAGGTTGAAGACCGCGAAGTGCGCGGGGGCGATGAAGTCGATCACCGCGCCCTCGAAGACCCCCGGGGAGCGGAAGACGCGGTCGGTGAGGTTGCCGAAGGCGCCGCCGAGCAGCAGGCCGAGCGCGATGGCCCAGGGCAGGCTGTAGAGCTTGCGGGCGATCCGGGCGATCACCACGATCACGGCCGCCGCGATGATCGTGAGGAAGATCGTCAGCGCCTGGCCCATGCTGAACGCGGCCCCGCGGTTGCGGATCACACTGAACTGCAGCAGCGTCCCGACGATCTCGATCGGCGCGTGGTGCTCCAGCTTGGCCACGACCAGGAGCTTGCTGCCCAGGTCCAGCGCGTAGACCACGGCGGCGACCAGCAGCAGCGCGGGGATGCGCCGTTTGCCACGGCCCGCCTTCTGCTCCGGCTCCGGCTCCACCGGCTGCCCCCCTTCGGAACCCTTCTGGGGATCCGCTGCGGAATCCGTCCCGGATCCCGGCGTACTGGTGATGCGTTCCGCCTCTGCCACGTGTGAGTCCTCAGCCCGTTCGAGTCAGCCGTCAGGCCACGCCTGACGGGTCTCGAGCGTACGGCACACACGTACGGTCGTGGGGGGTACGGGGGGCCGCCCACAACGGATTCCGGCGTGCCGTCAGACCCGCCGCTCCTGCTTCTGCTTGCACTCCACACACAGCGTCGCGCGCGGGAAGGCCTGCATCCGCGCCTTGCCGATCGCCTTGCCGCAGTTCTCGCACAGGCCGTAGGTGCCCGCGTCCAGTCTGCCGAGCGCCCGTTCGGTCTGCTGGAGCATCTCGCGGGCGTTGGAGGCCAGCGCCAGCTCGTGCTCGCGGGTGATGTTCTTGCTGCCGGTGTCGGCCTCGTCGTCGCCCGCACCGTCACCGGAGTCCCGCATCAGCCCGGCGATGGCGTCCTCGGACGCGACGATCTCGGCGCGCAGCCGACCCACCTCCTCCATCAGGTCGGCCCTCGCCTCGTCCACCTCCTGCGGGGTCCAGGGGTCCTCGCCCGGCCGTACGGCGAGCTCGCCGGGGGCCGCGGCCGGCCGGCCCGGGAGCACCGCGCTGTCCGTGGCGGGCGCCGCAGCGGCCACCGTCTTCTTCGCCGCCACAGTGGGGGCTCCCGTCTTCTCCGCGGGCACCGCGGCATGCGCGGCCGCGGCCGTCTTCGCCGTCGTCTTCGTTGTCTTCGTTGTCTTCGCCGTCTTCTTCGCCGCCTTCTTCGACGCCGCCCCGGTGGCCGCCGCCTTCCCGGCCGCCTTCTCGGCCGTCGCCTTCCTGGCCACCGTTCGCTTCGCGGCCTTCTTCTTCGCGGCCGTCTTCTTCGCGGCCGTCTTCTTCGCGGCCGTCTTCTTCGCGGCCGTCTTCTTCGCGGCCGTTTCGCCGGCGGCGGTCTTCGCGGCAGTCCGCTGCGCTGCGGACTGCTTCGCGACAGCCTCATCGGCCTCTTCGGCAGGCGTCGAGCTCGTCTGCGGGGCGGTCTTTTTCGCCACCATGGCCGCGACCCCTTCACGTATGTGAGCTTGTGCGCGAATCGTGACGGGAACGATAAATCCCCACGCGGCACGCGGCAACGGGACGCACCGCCGGATGGGCCCGCCCGCCCCGCCCCGGTACCCGTCCCGCCCCGATTGCGCCCGCCGACCGCGCCCCGCCATTCGGGTCACCGCGGCCGGGCCGGTCGCCACCGCCGGAGCGGCCGCCGCCCTCCGCCACCTGGAAAACCGGTCGGCCGTCACCGGCGCGGGCCCGTACACTGGGCCCAGCGAGAGGCATTGATGGGACGAGTAGCGTCGTACGCAGCCAGCAGCGATCCGGGGACGGTGCGAGCCCGGGGGCGTGCGCGACGTGAAGATCACCCCGGAGTCGCCGGAAGAAAGTCTTGGACAGTGGGTTCCGCCCACGGGCCCGCGGGCCGCCCAGGGCGAGTAGAACCGGCAGCGCGACCCCAATGAGGGGGCGGTGCCAGCGGCGCCGCCAAGGAGGGTGGTACCGCGGGAGCCAGGGCTCTCGTCCCTCCGGACGGAGAACGCAGCAGGTGTCCGCCGGAGGAAAACCCGATGAGTGAGCAGCCCCAGTACCGCCAGGTACCCGCCCAGGTAGACCTCCCCGCCCTCGAGCACGCCGTGCTCGAGTTCTGGCAGGAGCAGAAGGTCTTCTCCCGCACCCTCCAGCAGTCCGAGGGCCGGCCGGAGTGGGTCTTCTACGAGGGTCCGCCGACCGCCAACGGCATGCCCGGCGCCCACCACATCGAGGCGCGCGTCTTCAAGGACGTCTTCCCCCGGTTCCGCACGATGCAGGGCTACCACGTCGACCGCAAGGCCGGCTGGGACTGCCACGGCCTCCCGGTCGAGCTGGCTGTGGAGAAGGAGCTGGGCTTCAACGGCAAGAAGGACATCGAGGCGTACGGCATCGCCGAGTTCAACGCCAAGTGCCGCGAGTCGGTGACCCGGCACACCGACGCCTTCGCCGAGCTCACGACCCGCATGGGCTACTGGACCGACCTCGACGCCCCGTACCGCACGATGGACCCCGACTACATCGAGTCGGTGTGGTGGTCGCTGAAGGAGATCTTCAACAAGGGCCTGCTGGTCCAGGACCACCGCGTCGCCCCCTGGTGCCCGCGCTGCGGCACCGGCCTGTCCGACCACGAGCTGGCCCAGGGCTACGAGACCGTGGTCGACCCTTCGGTCTACGTCCGCCTCCCGCTCACCTCCGGCCCGCTCGCGGGCGAGGCCGCGCTGCTGATCTGGACCACCACGCCCTGGACCCTGGTCTCCAACACCGCGGCCGCCGCGCATCCCGACGTCCGCTACGTCGTCGCCACCGACGGCACGGAGAAGCTCGTCGTCGCCGAGCCGCTGCTGGAGAAGGCCCTGGGCGAGGGCTGGGAGGCCACCGGCCAGTCCTTCACCGGCCGTGAGATGGAGCGCTGGTCCTACGAGCGCCCGTTCTCCCTCGTCGAGCTGGAGGGCGCCAACTTCGTCGTCAACGCCGAGTACGTCACCACCGAAGACGGCACCGGCCTCGTCCACCAGGCCCCCGCCTTCGGTGAGGACGACCTCAAGACCTGCAAGGCGTACGGCCTCCCGGTCGTCAACCCCGTCCGCGCCGACGGCACCTTCGAGGAGGAGCTGGCGCTCGTCGGCGGCCAGTTCTTCAAGAAGGCCGACGCGGCCCTCGTCGAGGACCTCTCCGCGCGCGGGCTCCTCTTCCGCCACGTCGCGTACGAGCACAGCTACCCGCACTGCTGGCGCTGCCACACCGCGCTGCTCTACTACGCCCAGCCGTCCTGGTACATCCGCACCACCGCCGTCAAGGACGCCCTGCTCCGCGAGAACGAAAACACCAACTGGTACCCGGAGTCGGTCAAGCACGGCCGGTTCGGTGACTGGCTCAACAACAACATCGACTGGGCGCTGTCCCGCAACCGCTACTGGGGCACGCCGCTGCCGATCTGGCGCTGCGAGGACGACCACCTCACCTGCGTCGGCTCGCTGACCGAGCTCACCGAGCTGACCGGCACCGACCAGTCGTCGCTGGACCCGCACCGCCCGTTCATCGACGAGATCACCTTCCCCTGCCCGACCTGCCAGGGCACCGCGACCCGCGTCCCCGAGGTCATCGACGCCTGGTACGACTCGGGCTCGATGCCGTTCGCGCAGTGGGGCTACCCCTACCGCAACAAGGAGCTCTTCGAGAAGCGCTACCCGGCGCAGTTCATCTCGGAGGCCATCGACCAGACCCGCGGCTGGTTCTACACCCTGATGGCCGTCGGCACGCTCGTCTTCGACAAGTCGAGTTACGAGAACGTCGTCTGCCTGGGCCACATCCTCGCCGAGGACGGCCGCAAGATGTCCAAGCACCTGGGCAACATCCTCCAGCCGATCCCACTGATGGACCAGCACGGCGCCGACGCCGTCCGCTGGTTCATGGCGGCCGGCGGCTCCCCCTGGTCGGCCCGCCGGGTGGGCCACGGCACCATCCAGGAGGTCGTCCGCAAGACCCTCCTGACCTACTGGAACACCGTCGCGTTCCAGGCTCTGTACGCCCGCACCACCGGATGGGCACCGAGCGCCACCGACCCGGCGCCCGCCGACCGCCCGCTCCTGGACCGCTGGCTGCTCGGCGAGCTGAACACCCTGGTCGACGGCGTCACCCAGGCCCTGGAGGCGTACGACACCCAGCGCGCCGGCAAGCTGCTGTCGTCCTTCGTCGACGACCTGTCCAACTGGTACGTCCGCCGCTCCCGCCGCCGCTTCTGGCAGGGCGACGCGGCCGCGCTGCGCACCCTGCACGAAGTCATCGAAACGGTCACCCGGCTGATGGCCCCGCTCACCCCGTTCATCACCGAGCGGGTCTGGCAGGACCTGGTCGTCCCGGTCGGCCCGGACGCCCCGGAATCCGTCCACCTCTCCTCCTGGCCGGTCGCCGACAGGTCCGCCATCGACCCGACCCTCTCCGCGCAGATGCTGCTGGTCCGCCGGCTGGTCGAGCTGGGCCGCGCGACCCGCGCCGAGTCCGGCGTCAAGACCCGCCAGCCGCTCTCCCGCGCGCTGGTGGGCGCGGCCGGCTTCGGTGACCTCTCCGACGACCTGCGCACCCAGATCGCCGAGGAACTCAACGTCTCCTCCCTGGCCTCCCTCTCGGAGGTGGGCGGCTCCCTGGTCGACACCACCGCCAAGGCGAACTTCCGGGCGCTGGGCAAGCGCTTCGGCAAGGGCGTCCAGGCTGTCGCCAAGGCCGTGGCGGCGGCCGATGCCGCGGCCCTCTCGCTCGCCCTGCGGGACGGCACGGCGAGCGTCGAGGTCGACGGCGAGACGGTCGCCCTCGCCCCCGACGAGGTCATCATCACCGAGACGCCCCGCGAGGGCTGGTCGGTGGCCTCCGACTCGGGCGCGACCGTCGCTCTCGACCTGGAGATCACCCCGGAGCTGCGTCGGGCGGGCCTGGCCCGTGACGCCATCCGACTGATCCAGGAGGCCCGTAAGAACAGCGGCCTGGATGTCGCCGACCGGATCGCCCTGCGCTGGTCCGCCACCGACGAGGACGTCCGCACGGCCCTGACCGACCACGCCGCGCTGATCTCCGACGAGGTCCTCGCCACGGACTACGCCCAGGGTGCCCCGGACGGCGACCACGGCCCGGCCTTCACGGACGAGAGCCTGGGTCTGACGTTCCACCTGCGCAAGGCGTAACAGCCACCGCAAGCCCGTACGACGAAGCCCCCGGCACTCACCCGCCGGGGGCTTCGTCATGGGCGGGCCGCGCTCTCTCCCCCGGGGCGCGGTCGGGACTCCACCGCTCCAGCAGCGCACCGGCGGCGCCCCGCGCACCGGCGGCGCTCCGCGCACCGGCCGCTCCGGGCCCCGCACCCGCACCCGCACGGCAAAGGGCCGGGCCCCCGGGGAGGATCTCCCCGGGGGCCCGGCCCTGATTGCCGACTCTGCGCCCTACGCGGCCGTCAGTTGTCGTCCTCGTCGATGAGGAAGCCACGCATCGGCGACGGCGCCTGCTGCATCGGCTGCGGGCCCTGCGGCCTCACCGGTGCCATCGGCTGGGTCATCGCCGGCGACATCTGCTGCTGACCGCCGTAGGACGGACCGCCGCCGGAGCCGTTGCCCATCGAGTGGCCGCCGCCCATCGACTGGCCGCCACCCATCGTGTGGTTGCCGCCCATGGTGCCTGCACCGGCCGACGCCATCGACGGGGACGGCGGCAGCGAAGCGGCTGCGGGCGCCGGGGTCCGCGGCGGCGCCAGCGAGTCGTCGGCCTGGTTCTCCAGCTGACGCAGCTGGCTCTCCAGGTAGGACTTCAGGCGGGTGCGGTACTCGCGCTCGAAACCGCGCAGGTCCTCGACCTTGCGCTCCAGCGTGGCGCGGGCCGACTCCAGCGAGCCCATCGCTACGCGGTGCTTCTCCTGCGCGTCCCGCTCCAGCGCGTCGGCCTTGGCGCGGGCGTCCCGCTCCAGACCCTCGGCGCGGCTGCGCGCCTCACCGACGATCTTGTTGGCCTCGGAACGGGCCTCCGCGATCGCCTGGTCGGCAGTCTGCTGCGCCAGCGACAGCACGCGCGCCGCGCTGTCACCGCCGGGGCCGCCCTGCTGGCCGCCCTGCTGCAGCTGCTGCTGCTGCGGGCCGCCGAGCGGGCCACCCATCGGACCGTTGGGGCCCATCGGACCGGGGCCGTGCGGGCCCTGCGGGCCGTGGCCACCGGGGCCTGGGGGCAGCTGCGGTGCACCACCGGGCAGTTGGGGCGGGCCACCCATCCCCTGCTGCTGCTGCGGCGGGACCGGCTGCGGACCCGATATGGCGGCGGGCACAGGTGCCCCGCCTCGCTGCTGCTGCTCCTGCTGCTGGTCGGGTCCCTTGCGCAGGCCCTGCTGCTGCTGGTTCTGCGCGGCGGCGCGAGTGGCGGCGGCCAGCTTGGCGCGCAGGTCCTCGTTCTCCCGCAGCAGTCGGGTCAGTTCGGCTTCGACCTCATCGAGGAAGGCATCGACCTCGTCCTCGTCATAGCCTTCTCGGAGGCGGACGGTCGTGAACTGCTTGTTCCGCACGTCCTCGGGGGTCAACGGCATCTCTACTTCACCTCAACGTAGTCGTCGGCAATCGGCAAGACCGTATCGTTCACAACAACACCGACCTCACGACGGTGATCAGGATGTAGACGATGATCATCAATACGAAGAAGGACAGGTCGAGCGCCACGCCCCCGAGACGCAGCGGCGGAATGACCCGCCGCAGAAGCTTGAGTGGCGGATCGGTGACAGTGTAGGTGGCCTCCAGAACGACCACCATCGCCTTGCCGGGTTGCCATGAACGGGCGAACTGGAACACGTAGTCCATCACCAGCCGGAAAATCAACACGATCAGGAAGCAGTACAGCGCGATATAGATCACCTGACCAGCGACACTCATCTCGCGCGCCCCTCTCCCCTTTGATCCCGATTTGGCCCAGTAGGCCGTGGTGTGCCCCGTGTTGCGTCTCAGCTCTGGTTGAAGAACCCGCCCTCTGCGATACGAGCCTTGTCCTCCGCCGTGACATCGACGTTAGCAGGCGACAACAGGAACACCTTCTGCGTCACCCGTTCAATGCTGCCGTGCAGACCGAAGACAAGACCGGCCGCAAAGTCGACAAGTCGCTTCGCGTCGGTGTCGTCCATCTCCGTGAGATTCATGATCACCGGAGTGCCCTCACGGAAGTGTTCCCCGATGGTACGGGCTTCGTTGTAGGTCCGGGGGTGGAGCGTCGTGATGCGGTAAGGCTCCCGCTCGGACACAACCTTGGGCATGATCACCGGTGCGTTCTTCTCCAGATTGGGACGGTCGGGTGTGATGGATGCCACGGGGGCGATTCGGGCGGGTCGTCCGCTTTCCGCGGCGAGCGGGGCCGGCTCACGCTGCGCCGGAGGTGTCACGGCACGTACCGGTTCCTCCCGCTCCGGGCGTGTTTCCGCCTGTACTTGGTGCTGTTGACGACGCCCCCGATCCGGCTCCGGATCAAGCTCGGGCTCGAACTCGTCGTCGGGGTCGAAACCCCGGCCGTCGTACCCATCGTCCTCCACGAGGCCGAGGTAGACCGCCATCTTGCGCATCGCGCCGGCCATTCTCTGCGTCCTCCGCTCTGTGGTGGATCGGCTCCGTCACCGGGGGCCCTGGATCCACGCAGCCTCCCGCTTTCTGCGGGAATGACCATATTTTGTGCTGTGGTCCGACTTGCTTGGCGACGTTACCCGAGCCGTGGTCGGACTCCGAGTACCGCAGTGCCGACGCGCACATGTGTCGCCCCGGCCGCCACCGCGTCTTCGAGGTCCGCGCTCATACCCGCTGACACCATGTTGGCAGCAGGATGGTTGGCGCGCAGGTCGGTTGAGATTTCCATGAGCCGTTCGAATGCCGCACATGGGCGCCCGGCATACGGTCCGGTCAGCGGCGCGACGGTCATCACACCGTCCAGCCGCAGACCTTGGGCTCCGGCGATCGCGTCGGCGAGCATCGCGACGCCGTCCGGCGCCACTCCGCCACGGTCCCCCTGCTGACCTGACTCGGCGTCAAGTGCCACCTGGACCAGGCAGCCCAGCTCACGCTCGGCGCGCACCGCTTCTTTGGAGAGCGCGGTCACGAGCCTGGCCCGGTCGATCGACTGGACAAGTCCGGCATACCGGGCGACGGACCGCACCTTGTTCGTTTGCAATTGACCGACGAAGTGCCAAGTAAGGGACAGATCGGCACATTCGACTGCCTTCGGTGCCGCATCCTGATCGCGGTTTTCCGCGACATGCCGCACCCCCAGCTCTGCGAGCAGCCGGACATCGCTCGCGGGGTAGGTCTTGGTGACCACGATCAGGGTCACCTCGCCCCGTGGCCGGCCGACCGCGGCGCACGCGGTGGCGATACGGTCCTCCACCTGCGCCAGGTTGCCGGCCAGTTCGGTTCTACGGTCATCCGTCACGTGCTCAGCCATCCAGCCATACATAGCTCGCGAGCCGCCCCGTGGTGCGGTCCCGCCGATACGAGAAATGGTCCGCGGACTCGAGCGTGCAGATGTGGGGATCTTCACGGACCGGCACTCCTGCCGCGCCGAGTTGGGCCCGTACACCTGCGGTGACATCCACCGCGGGGGTGTCCCAGCCGGTCGTCGACCAGGTCTGCGGCACGATCGCCGCGACCTCGGCACGCATCGCCTCGGGCACTTCGTAGCAGCGCCCGCAGACCGCGGGCCCGGTGTACGCGATGATCCGGTCCGGCTCGGCGCCCAACTTCGTCATCGCCTCGACGGCCGCCGGCACGACCCCGGCGACCAGTCCCGGACGGCCGGCGTGTGCGGCCCCGGCGACCCGGGCGACCGGATCGGCGAGCAGCACCGGAGTGCAGTCCGCGGTCAGTACGGCGAGCGCGAGGCCCGGGCGGGCGGTCACCACCGCGTCGACACACGGGATGTCGTCGCCGCGCCAGGGCCCGTCGACCACCGCCACGTCCCGGCCGTGGACCTGGTTCATCCAGACCACCGCGCCCGGGTCGAGGCCGAGTTCCGCGGCCACGCGCTCCCGGTTCGTGCGAACCGACGACGGGTCGTCGCCGACCGCGCCGCCCAGATTGAGCTGATCGTACGGAGCGGCGCTCACTCCACCCCACCTGTCGGTGAAGGCGAAGTGCGCGCCGCTCTCGTGGTGCTGTTGCCCTATCACTTCGGTGCTTTGGTCACTTCAGGAAGTCGGGGACGTCGAGCTCCTCGGCCGAGCTGTCCGAGTAGGACGGCCGGGCCGGGGGCACCTGCGGGGAACCGGACGACGGCGTCGACGCCTCGCCCAGCGTCGAGGACTCGGCCGGAGCCGGCTCCTCGTCCCGTACCGGCACCGAACCCAGGCCGCCGAAGGACGACGGCCGCGGCTCCGGCGGGTTGGCCGGACGGCTCGGGGCCGCCGGAGCCGGCTCCTCGCGCTTGGGGGACGACAGCGTGGACTGCGCGTCGCGGCGGGCCGGCGGCTGACCGCCGTCGAAGCCCGCGGCGATGACCGTCACCCGCACCTCATCGCCCAGCGCGTCGTCGATGACCGCGCCGAAGATGATGTTGGCCTCCGGGTGCGCCGCCTCACTGACCAGCTGCGCGGCCTCGTTGATCTCGAAGAGGCCGAGGTCGGAGCCGCCGGAGATGGACAGCAGCACGCCGCGGGCGCCGTCGATGGACGCCTCCAGGAGCGGCGAGGAGATCGCCATCTCCGCGGCGGCCACCGCGCGGTCGTCGCCGCGCGCCGAGCCGATGCCCATCAGGGCCGAGCCGGCCTCGGACATCACGGACTTGACGTCGGCGAAGTCGAGGTTGATCAGGCCCGGGGTCGTGATCAGGTCCGTGATGCCCTGGACGCCCGACAGCAGCACCTGGTCCGCCGACTTGAACGCGTCGAGCACGCTCACCTGGCGGTCCGAGATGGACAGCAGCCGGTCGTTGGGGATCACGATGAGGGTGTCGACCTCTTCGCGCAGCTGGGCGATGCCGTCCTCGGCCTGGTTGGCACGCCGGCGGCCCTCGAAGGTGAACGGCCGGGTGACCACACCGATCGTCAGGGCACCCAACGTGCGCGCGATGTTGGCGACGACGGGCGCGCCGCCGGTGCCGGTGCCGCCGCCCTCACCCGCGGTCACGAAGACCATGTCGGCCCCCTTGAGGACCTCCTCGATCTCCTCGCGGTGGTCCTCGGCCGCCTTGCGACCCACATCCGGGTTTGCGCCCGCGCCGAGTCCGCGCGTCATTTCGCGACCGACGTCGAGCTTGACGTCGGCGTCGCTCATCAGGAGCGCTTGTGCATCGGTGTTGATCGCGATGAACTCGACGCCCTTGAGCCCGACCTCGATCATCCGGTTGATGGCGTTCACGCCACCGCCGCCGATGCCGACGACCTTGATGACTGCGAGGTAGTTCTGCGGTGCTGCCACGTCGAAGGCCTCTCGCCTCGAGTTACGTGTCGCCGCCTCACATACCGTGTGGACGCCGACTGATGCCGATGGGACGGTCCGTATCGCCGACCCGAACCCTAACGTTGAAGTTTAGGGTTACCTGTACCTGTGTTCCTTGGTTCCATAGTCCCTTTGGAACGAGACACTAAGTCGACAAGGCGCGCGCGTTCAACGAACACGCCGAACCTCCCGTTTTTCTTTTCACCCTATGTGATCACCCATAGTCGTAGCCATCCAGGGTGCTGGCCTGCGCCTACGAGCGTCAACTCCCCGACGCTGCGGGGGCGCTGGGCACCGCGACGTCGAAGTGGTGCGCACCACGCGCGGCTTTCAGCAGGGCGACGAGCACCTTGGCCTTCTCGGCGCCCTGTTCGCGGCTGCCCCATACGACAGTACGACCGCCCGTCAGTTTCAGGGTCACGGAGTCGTAGGACGCGACGCGGACCCTGCGGACATCCTTGTGGACCGCCTCGGGAAGTCGGCCGACGACGTCCGTCGCGGCGCGACGCAACCGGTCGATTCCGAAGCGATGAAGACTTGGGGAGTCGGAAACGGCCATTTCCAGAAGCGGAACACCCTTGGGAAGGGTACGCACAGTGGCGAAACGGACGCCCTCATCGTCCACTTCGCTGTACTTTCCGCCCGAACGCATCGCAAGTTCCGGCGTTCTTTCGACCACTTTGAGAACGATGGTGTGCGGCCACGATCGCACCACCTCAACGGCCTTGATGCGCGGCAGCGCGGCGCGGAGCCGTCCGGCCATCTCGTCGGTGTCCACCGAAACCAGCGGCGCGTCCACCGGGGCGCGGGCCGCGGCCACCACCTCGTCCGGCGTCAGAACCCGGGTACCGGCGGCCTTCACCTGCCGGACCCGGAACCAGTCCGAGCCGTAGAGGGCCCAGGCCCCGAAGCCGCCGAACAGCACCACGAGGACCAGGACGAGGGCCAGCCGCCGGCGCGGAGTGCGCACGGGGGTGTGCAGCCACCGCGGCCACCGCACCTGCGTCCGAGGACCGGAGGGCGGGCCGGACGGCCGCTTCTTGACGCCGCGCTGGGCGGTTCTGGGTCCGGCCACGCTCCCCTGCCTCTGCTCGTTCGCTACTTCTGCTGCTGGGCGATCGCCTCGTACACCATGCCGACCAGCAGTTCGTCGGCGTCCCGGCGGCCGAACTCGGAGGCTGCGCGGGACATCTCGTACAGCCGGTGCGGATCGGCCAGGACCGGGAGGACGCTGGACTGCACCCACTCCGGGGTCAGCTGGGCGTCGTCGATCAACAGGCCCCCGCCGGCGTTGACCAGCGGCTGGGCGTTCAGCCGCTGTTCGCCGTTGCCGATGGGCAGCGGGACGAAGGCGGCCGGGAGCCCGACGGCGGAGAGTTCGGCGACGGTCATCGCGCCCGCGCGGCAGAGCATCATGTCGGCCGCGGCATACGCGAGATCCATCCGGTCCACGTACGGTACCGGGACATACGGCGGCATCCCCGGCATGTTGTCCACGTGCGGCAGTTCGTTCTTCGGGCCGACCGCGTGCAGGACCTGGATGCCGGCGCGCTGCAGCGCCGGCACGGCCGCCTGGATGACCTCGTTCAGCCGTCGGGCCCCCTGGGAACCGCCGGACACCAGGAGGGTGGGGAGGTTCGGGTCGAGCCCGAAGGCGGCCCGGGCCTCGGGGCGGACCGCCGCGCGGTCCAGCGTCGCAATCGTGCGGCGCAGCGGGATGCCGACGTAGCGGGCGCCGCGCAGCTTGCTGTCCGGGGTGCTGACGGCGACGAACTTGGCGTACCGCGAGCCGATCTTGTTGGCGAGACCGGGCCGGGCGTTGGCCTCGTGGACGATGATCGGCACACCGAGCCGCTTGGCGGCCAGATATCCGGGCAGGGCGACATAGCCGCCGAAGCCGACCACGCAGTCCGCCTTGGTGCGCTCCAGGATCTGCTCGGCGGCCTTGATCGTGCCGCGCAGCCGCCCGGGGACGGTGATCAGTTCGGGGGTGGGCTTGCGCGGCAGCGGTACGGCCGGGATCAGGCCGAGCTCATAGCCGCGCTCCGGGACGAGCCGTGTCTCCAGCCCCTTTTCCGTGCCGAGTGCCGTGATCCCCACGGTCGGGTCCTGCCTGCGCAGGGCGTCCGCGAGGGCGAGCGCGGGCTCGATGTGGCCGGCGGTCCCCCCACCGGCGAGTACGACATGCACCGAAATTCACCGCTCTCCGGACGGCCGCTTCTTGACGCGCCGTCTCATCGTTTTCCATCTCACCCCAGCCGGTTTTCTACCGAAAACCGGCTTCCGCGTAGCCAACGCGGCCAATGCCGCCCGCGCAGCGGGCTCCTCACGCGCGAAGGCGATCAGCAGCCCGATGGCGAACATCGTCGGCAGCAGGGCGGAGCCTCCGTAGGAGAACAGCGGGAGCGGGACACCGGCGATCGGCAACAGGCCGAGCACCGCACCGATATTGATCATGGCCTGGGCCATGACCCAGGTGGTCACGCCTCCCGCGGCGTACCTGACGAAGGCATCCTCCGTGCGTCCGGCCACGCGGATACCCGCATAGCCTAGAGCCGCGAAGAGGGCGAGCACCGACAGCGTCCCCGCCAGTCCCAGTTCCTCCCCGGTGATGGCGAAGATGAAGTCGGTGTGCGGTTCAGGGAGTTCACCCCATTTTTCCATACTCGCGCCGAGGCCGGAGCCGAAGAATCCGCCGGAGGCGAGGGCGTAGATACCGTGCACGGCCTGCCAGCACTTGTCGCCGGGGCCCGGGTCGGTGGCGAGGGTACAGCCCAGCCGCGACATCCGGTTGGCGCTGGTCGCGATCAGCAGCGCCCCGATCGCCGCGGCGGCGCCGAGCACCCCCGCGAACAGCCTGGTGGGGGCGCCGGCCAGCCACAGCAGGCCGAAGAGGACCGCCGTGAGAATGATCGCGGTTCCCATGTCGCCGCCGAGCATGATCAGCCCCAGCAGCAGGAACGCGACCGGAACCAGTGGCACCAGCAGGTGCTTCCACTGCACCAGGAGCTTCTTCTCCTGCTTGCGGGCCAGCAGATCGGCGCCCCACAGGACCAGGGCGAGCTTGCCGAACTCGCTCGGTTGCATCTGGAAGGGGCCGCCGAGGTTGAGCCAGTTCTGGTTTCCGTTGACCGCGACCCCTATGCCCGGCACCTGCACCAGGCACATCAGGAACACCGAGCCCGCGAGCAGCGGATAGGCCGCCTTGCGGTGCAGTGCGACCCGCATCCTGGACGCGGCCAGCAGCAGCACGCCGCCCAGCACGGCCGCGAGCAGCTGCTTGCGGAAGAAGAAGGACGGGGCGAGGCCGGACTGCAGGGCCTTGATCTGGGAGGCCGAGTAGACCATCACCAGGCCGAGGACCATGATCAGCAGACTGCCGCCGAGGATGAGGTAGTAGGCGGTCAGCGGCCGGTCCCAGGCCCGCCTGACCCGGGTGTAGAGGCGCCGGGGGCCCCCGCGCGGCGAGCGCACCGGGGGCGTACGGCGGGCGGGACGCGCGGGCGCCGTCCTGGCCGGTCGGGCCGTCATCCTCGTCCCCTCCACAGGTGCGCGCGCCGCGGGTCGCCGACGGCAGCGGGGACCGGCTAGTTTTCCGGTGCGGTCAGCTCACGGACCGCGTCGGCGAAGGCGTCGCCCCGCTTGTTGTAGTTGACGAACATGTCCATCGAGGCACAGGCCGGGGCCAGGAGAACGGTGTCGCCGGGCCTGCCCAGCCGGGTGGCTTCCGCCACGGCCTCGGACATCGCCCCAGTGTCGGTCCGGTCGAGGTCGACGACCGGGACATCGGGGGCGTGTCGCGTCAGGGCCTCGCGGATCAGCGCGCGGTCGGCGCCGATGAGGACCACGCCGCGCAGCCGCTCCGCCGACCTCTGCACCAGCTCGTCGAAGGTCGCGCCCTTGGCGAGCCCGCCGGCGATCCACACGATGTGCTCGTACGCCGCCAACGACGCCTCGGCGGCGTGGGTGTTGGTGGCCTTGGAGTCGTCGATGTAGGCGATGCCGCCGACGTCCGCGATGTGCTGGATGCGGTGCGGCTCGGGGTGGAAGGCCCGCAGTCCGTCGCGTACGGCGGCCGGCCGCACCCCGAAGGCGCGGGCCAGGGCCGCCGCCGCCAGGGCGTTGGCGATGTTGTGCGGCGCGGGGGACGCGAGGTCGGAGACCTCGGCGAGCTCCTGGGCCTGCTGCTGACGGTTCTCGACGAAGGCGCGGTCGACGAGGATGCCCTCGACCACACCGACCTGGGACGGGCCGGGCGTGCCGAGGGTGAAGCCGATGGCGCGGCAGCCCTCCTCGACGTCGGCGGCGCGGACCAGTTCCTCGGTCGCCGGGTCGGCCGCGTTGTAGACGCAGGCGACCGTGTTGCCCTCGTAGATCCGGCCCTTGTCGGCCGCGTAGGCCGCCATCGAGCCGTGCCAGTCGAGGTGGTCCGGTGCGAGGTTGAGGACGGCCGCGGAGTGGGCGCGTACGGAGGGCGCCCAGTGCAGCTGGTAGCTGGAGAGCTCGACGGCGAGGACGTCGTACGACTCGCCGTCCTGCTGCCCCGCGCCGAGCACGACGTCGACGAGCGGGACACCGATGTTGCCGACGGCGGCGGTCCGCAGCCCCTCCGCCTCCAGGATCGAGGCCAGCATCCGGACGGTGGTGGTCTTGCCGTTGGTGCCGGTGACCGCCAGCCAGGGCGCGGAACCGGGCCCCCGCAGCCGCCAGGCCAGCTCCACATCGCCCCACACCTCGATGCCCGCCTTCTCGGCGGCGAGGAAGAGGGGGCTGGTGGGCTTCCAGCCCGGGGTGGTGACGACCAGCTCGGTGCCCTCGGGGAGGGTGTCGCCGTCGCCGAGGCGGACGGTGACTCCCAGGGGCTCCAGCTCGGCCGCCTGCCCGCGCTCGCGCTCACCGTCGCTGCTGTTGACGACGGTGACGCGGGCGCCGAGGCCGGCCAGGGCGCGGGCGGCGGGAACGCCGCTCACACCGAGGCCGGCCACGGTGATGTGCATACCGGCGAAGTCCTGCGGTCCGTACGCGGTCACTTCGCCGCCTGCCAACCGCCGTAGAAGATGCCGAGTCCGACGATGACGCACATGCCCTGGATGATCCAGAATCTGACCACCACCAGGACTTCCGACCAGCCCTTCAGTTCGAAGTGGTGCTGTAGTGGCGCCATCCGGAAGACCCGCTTGCCGGTCAGGCGGAAGGATCCGACCTGGATCACCACGGACATGGTGATGAGCACGAACAGGCCGCCGAGGATCGCCAGCAGCAGCTCCGTGCGGGAGCAGATCGCCAGGCCCGCGAGCGCGCCGCCCAGGGCCAGCGAGCCGGTGTCACCCATGAAGATCTTGGCGGGCGAGGTGTTCCACCACAGGAAGCCGAAGCAGGCGCCCATCAGTGCGGAGGCGACGACCGCGAGGTCGAGCGGATCGCGTACCTCGTAACAGCCTGGTCCGGCGGTGATCTGGTTGGCGCACGACTCCTGGTGCTGCCAGATGCCGATGAAGGTGTACGCGCCGAAGACCATCACCGAGGCGCCGGTGGCCAGGCCGTCGAGGCCGTCGGTGAGGTTCACGCCGTTGGACATCGCCAGGATCATGAACAGCGCCCAGATCACGAAGATCACCGGGCCGACCTGCCAACCGAAGTCCTGGGTGAAGGACAGCCGGTCGGAGGCCGGTGTCTGTCCCCGCAGGTCCGCGAACTGCAGCGAGAGCACCGCGAAGGCGATACCGACGATCAGCTGGCCGGCCATCTTCGCCTTGGCCCGCAGGCCCAGCGAACGCTGCTTGACGATCTTGATGTAGTCGTCCAGGAAGCCGACCAGGCCCATACCCGCCATCAGGAACAGCACCAGCACACCGGAGAAGGTGGGGTCGCTGCTCGTGATCACCTTGGTCAGGGCGTAGGCGATGATCGTCGCGAGGATGAAGGCGATGCCACCCATGGTGGGCGTACCGCGCTTGCTGTGGTGGTCGCGCGGGCCGTCATCGCGGATGAACTGCCCGTACCCCTTCTTGGCCAGCAGCTTGATCAGCACCGGGGTGCCGATCAGGGTCAGGAAGAGCCCGATCATTCCGGAGAAGAGGATCTGCTTCATCGAGTTCATCGGGACGCGGCTCCGCCCTCAGCGCCGATGACGCTCTCGCTGTCCAGCAGTGCTGCGGCGACCCGCTCCAGCCCCACCGACCTGGACGCCTTCACCAGCACCACGTCTCCCGGTTGCAGCTCGCTGCGCAACAGGTCGACCGCCGCCCGCGCGTCGGACACGTGCACCGACTCCTCACCCCACGAACCCTCGTTCTTGGCGCCCATGTCGAGCCAGGCCGCTTCCCTGCCGCCGACCGTCACGAGCTTGCTGACGTTGAGCCGGACGACCAGGCGTCCGACCGCGTCGTGTTCGGCGAGCGAGTCCTCGCCGAGCTCGGCCATCTCACCGAGCACCGCCCACGTACGACCGCCCTTCGCCTTGGCGGCGGTGCCCATCGCGACCAGCGCTCGCAGCGCCGCTCGCATGGACTCGGGGTTCGCGTTGTAGGCGTCGTTGACGACCGTCACGCCATCCGCGCGCTCGGTGACCTCCATCCGCCAGCGGGAGAGCGTGCCGGCTTCGGAGAGCGCGATGGCGATCTCGTCCACGGGCATGCCCAACTCATGGGCGACGGCGGCCGCGGCGAGCGCGTTCGACACGTGGTGCTCACCGTACAGCCGCATGGTCACATCACTGCACCCGGAGGGTGTGTGAAGCGTGAAAGCGGGCTGACCGAGATCGGTGAGCCGGACATTCTCGGCACGGATATCGGCATTTCGGGCCTCGCCGAACAGGACCGTGCGGGCCTTCGTACGGGCCGCCATGGCAGCGACGTACGGATCGTCCGCATTGAGCACCGCGACACCGTGCTCGGGCAGGGCCTCGACGAGTTCGCCCTTCGCCAGGGCGATCCGGTCGCGGCCCCCGAACTCGCCGATGTGCGCGGTGCCGACGTTGAGCACCACACCGATCTCCGGCGGGGTCAGCCCGGTCAGGTAGCGGATGTGGCCGACGCCGCGAGCGCCCATCTCCAGCACGAGATGGCGCGTTGAGGCATCGGCGCGCAGCGCGGTGAGCGGCAGCCCGATCTCGTTGTTGAGGTTGCCTTCCGGCCACACGGTCGGCCCGTGCCGCTGCAGCAGTTGGGCGATCAGGTCCTTGGTACTGGTCTTGCCGGCCGAGCCGGTCAGGGCCACGACCTTGGTCCCGAGCCGCCCGACGACCGCGCGGGCGAGCGCGCCGAGGGCGGCGACCACGTTGTCGACGACGACGGCGGGCACGCCGACGGGATGGGCGGCCAGTACGGCCACCGCGCCCGCCTCGACGGCGCCCGCGGCGAAGTCGTGGCCGTCGGCGCGTTCACCGGCGAAGGCGACGAACAGGCTGCCGGGGCGTACCTGGCGGGAATCCATCACGACGGGCCCGGTGACAACGGCGCCGGCGTCCGGTATGTCGTGCATCTGTCCGCCGACGATGCCCGCGATCTCGGCGAGGGACAGGGAGATCACAGGTCACCCCCGGTCGGGGGCAGATGGAGCCAGTAAGAGGGTTGTGCGCGCATGGCGGTGTGTCATCCCTGGTGGTTCGGCTGCTGTGACTGCTGTGTCTTCAGCGATTCCTCGATGGCCTCGCGGAGCACCTGACGGTCGTCGAAGGGGCGTACCACTCCGGCGATGTCCTGGCCCTGCTCGTGGCCCTTGCCCGCGACGATGACGGTGTCGCCGGGCTCGGCGCGGGCGACGGCCGCGGCGATGGCGGCGGCCCGCTCCTCCTCGACGAGCACCGTGCCGCGTTCGTGGATCGGTACCTCCGCGGCGCCCTGGAGCATGGTGGCGAGGATCGCGAGCGGGTCCTCGCCACGGGGGTTGTCGGAGGTCAGTACGGCGGTGTCGGCGAGGCGGGCGACCGCGGAACCCATCGGAACGCGCTTGTGCGGGTCGCGGTCGCCGCCGCAACCGAGGACGGCATGCAGCTTGCCCTCGGTGACCTTGCGCAGCGCGCGAAGAACCGATTCGACGGCGTCCGTCTTGTGGGCGTAGTCGACGACCGCCAGATACGGCTGGCCAGCGTCGACGCGCTCCAGGCGGCCGGGGACACCCGGGACCGCGGCGACGCCGTCGGCGGCGGTCTGCGGGTCGATCCCGGCGACGACGAGCGAGGTGATCGCGGCGAGCGCGTTGGCGACGTTGAACGGGCCGGCGATCGGAGAGGCGGCGCGCACCCTCTCGCCCCGGGGGCCGTGCACGGTGAAGGTCGACCCGAGCGTGCCGACCTCGACGTCGGACGCCCGCCAGTCCGCGTCCGGGTGGCCTTCCGCGGAGAAGGTGGTGACCGGGACCTCGGACTCGCCGTCGGCCAGCCGCTTGCCGTACTCGTCGTCGAGGTTGACGACGCCGGCGCGGCTGCGGGCCTTGGTGAACAGCCGGGCCTTGGCCTGGAAGTAGTCCTCCATGCCGGAGTGGAACTCCATGTGCTCCGGGCTGAGGTTGTTGAAGATCGCGACGTCGAAGACGCAGCCGTCGACCCGGCCGAGGACCAGCGCGTGGCTGGAAACCTCCATCGCGACCGCCCGCACGCCGCGCTCGCGCATCACCGCGAACAGCGCCTGGAGGTCGGTGGCCTCGGGCGTGGTGCGCTCGGACTTGAGGCGCTCGTCGCCGATCCGGGTCTCCACCGTGCCGATCAGGCCCGTCAGTCCACCCGCCGGCCGCCCGCCACCGGCCTGGGCCGGCTGCGCGGCGGCGGCGCGCAGGCCGCCCTCGATGAGGTACGCGGTGGTGGTCTTGCCGGAGGTACCGGTGATGCCGATCTGGAGGAGGTCCTCGCCGGGGACGCCGTAGATCGAGACGGCCAGGGCGCCCATGCGTGCGCGCGGGTTCTCGACGGCCAGCACCGGCAGGCCGGTCGCGGCGGCGCGGTCGGCGCCCGTCGGGTCGGTCAGGATCGCGGCGGCGCCCAGGTCGGCGGCCTGGGCGACGAAGTCGGCGCCGTGCAGGCGGGCACCGGGCAGCGCGGCGTAGACGTCACCGGGGCGAACCGCCCGGGAGTCATGGGTGATGCCGGTGACCTGGACATCGCTCGCGCCGGCCGGAGCCGGGATGCCCAGCTGCTCGGCGAGTTCCGCCAGGGGGGTGGGGCGGACCTGCTCGGGACGGGGCGCACCCGGATATCCGCCGGGGCCGCCCTCCTCCGGGCTCGGGGGTTTGGGGGACTGATCAGCTTGTGACACGGCGGTGAGCGTACCGGGCTGAACGTGCCCGGGGCGAAGTGAGGGCCGCGCACAGGAGCCGTTTGCGGGGTCGGGGGTACCGTCGGTGGTGATGGTCGTCACGGCCGTGTTGCCTCGATTCATTCGCCTGGCTTGAAGGTGACCGGCAGCCGCGGGGACGGCGTGCCGGTCGGCGGAACCTGCAGGGTTTTCAGCGCGAACTCCATGACCTGCCGGTAGATCGGGCCGCAGATCTGGCCGCCGAAGTAGCTGCCCTTGGTGGGGTTCTGGATGGCGCAGTAGACCGTGATGCGGGGCTTGTCGGCGGGCGCGAAACCGGCGAAGGAGGCGGTGTAGCCGCGGTAGCGGCCGGTTTCCGGGTCCACCCGGTTGGACGTGCCGGTCTTGCCGCCGACCCGGTATCCGTCGATCTTCGCCTTGGCGCCGGTGCCCTCCTGGTCGTCGACCACCGATTCGAGCATGGTGGCCAGGGTCGTGGCGGTCTTCTTGCTGACCACTCGGTTCCGGTCGGGCTTGGGGGCGGGCGTGTACCGGCCGTCCGGGCCGGTGCTGCCGCGGACGAGTGAGGGGGCGATGCGCTCGCCGCCGTTGGCGATCGTGGAGTAGACCGAGGCCGCCTGGACGGCGTTGAGGGACAGCCCCTGACCGAACGGGATCGTGTACTGCTGCGAGGTGTTCCAGTCCTGCGGCTCGGCCAGGATGCCGTCCGTCTCCCCGGGGAAGCCGAGCCCGGTCGGTCGGCCGATGCCGAATTTCCGCAGGTAGGAGTAGAGGACCTGGTTGGCCTGCGGCTGCGTCCTGCCGAGCTGGCCGGCCGCCAGGATGGTGCCGATGTTGCTGGACTTGGCGAGCACGCCGTTGAGGGTCAGATGCCAGGTCTTGTGGTCGACGTCGTCCGCGAACAGCCGGTCGCCGCGGTGCAGCCGGTTGGGCACCGTGACCCGGGTGGCCGGGGTGGCGGCGCCCTCCTCGAGGATGGCTGCCATCGACATCAGTTTGCTGGTGGAGCCCGGCTCGTACGCGTCGGTCAGTGCGGCGTTGCCCAGCGCGCCGGGTTCGGCCCGGGAGATGTCGTTGGGGTCGAAGCCGGGCGAGTTGGCCAGCGCCAGGATCTCGCCGCTGCGGGTGTCCTGGACGACGACGTAGCCGCGGTCGGCGCCGGACTTCGCGACCTGCTCGGAGATGGCCTGCTGGGCCGCCCATTGGATGTCCCGGTCCAGGGTCAGCTGGACGTCGCTGCCGGGGACGGCGGGGTGCTCCTGGGCGCCGGCGGTGGGCACCCGGCGGCCGCCGGACTGGGCGTAGACCAGTTTGCCCTCCTTGCCCGCCAGGCCCTTGTCGAGCTGTGCCTCTATGCCGCCGCGGCCCTTGCCCTCGCCGTTGACGAAGCCGAGGACCCCGGACGCCAGGTCCTTGTTCGGATAGATCCGCTTGCTGTGCCGGTCGGCGAAGATCCCGACCAGGACGTCGGGGCGGGGCGTGTGCGCGGGTGCGGCGGCCGCCCGGGCGTCGAGGGTCCTGCGCAGGTCCTTGATCCGCTTCCAGACCTGCGGGGTCTGCTGCCGGGCGAGCAGGACGTAGCGGGTCTGCCGCTTGGCGAGCTTCCCGACGAGCGTGCCGCGGTCCTCGTGCAGGATCGGCGCGAGCAGCGCGGCGGCCCGCTGCGGAGCGTCGTCGATCTTGGTCTTGTCGGGTGCCAGCAGGCTGGGGTCGGCGGTGATGTCGTACGCGTCCACGGTGCTGGCCAGGGCCACCCCGCCCCGGTCGGTGATCGCGCCGCGCTCGGCGGCCAGCTTCACCGGCACATAGCGGTTCTCGTTGGCCTTGGCGGCGAAGGCCCCGGAGTCCACGGCCTGCACCTGGAAGAGCCGTACAACGAAGACGAGCAGCACCAGCGTCAGCGCGAGCGAGACCAGGCGCAGCCGGGGCCGGGGGCTGCCCAGGCGCAGCGGGGCGGGGCCGGGGCGGCGGGCGGCGGGACGCGGGGCGCTCCGCCGGTCGGCTGCGGGCTTCCGGGCGGCCGGGCGCCGCGGGCCGCCGCGGTCGGGCCGGGCCGCCGTCGGGCCGCTCCGGGCCGGGCGCGGTACGCGACGGCGGGGGTCCCTGGGCTCGGTCATGCCGCCGTCACCTGCCGGAGGTCGTCGGGGTGGGGGTGGCGGCGCCGGCACGGGGGCCTGGTGCCGGCCGGGCGGGGCCGTGCGGGCCGCTGGGGGCGAACGGGGACAGGGCGCCGGCGATGTCCGGTGCGCCCGCCCGGCCCGGTGTGCCCGGTGCGAGCAGCGGACGGGCGGAGGGGGCGGCGGCCGGGGGTTCGGCGGGCGCGCTGAGCGCCGCCTGCTGCTCCGTCGCCTCGCTCGGCCGGCCCCGGACCGTACCGTCGGGCAGCAGGAACGCCGGGTTGCCGCCGGGCACCATCCCCAGCTTCCGGGCCCGCTTCTCCAGGGCACCCGGCGCCGAGTAGGTGTCCACCTCCTGCTGCAGCGCCTGCTGTTCGTCGGTCAGGTCGTCGGTCTCCTTCTCCAGCTTGCTGAGCTCGAACGACCCTTGGTTGAGGGCCGAGTTGAGCAGCAGCAACGTGATCAGCCCGGAGCCGAGCAGCACCACGATCAGCAGGACGAAGGGCGTGCGCGCGGCGGTGCCGCCGGCGGGAAGGAGCGCACCGAGGCGCCCCGCCCGCCCGCGCGGCCGCCCCTGGCCTTTCATGCGGTGTTCTCGACGTTCTCGCGGATGCGCTCGGCGCCGCGCAGCCGGGCGGGGGCCGCGCGCCGGTTCTCGGCCACCTCCTCCTCCGTGGGGAGCTCGGCGCCGCGGGTCAGCAGCTTCAGTCGGGGCTGGTAGCGCTCGGGGACGACCGGCAGGCCGGGCGGCGCGGTGTTGGCCGCACCGGCCGCGAAGACCTGCTTGACCAGTCGGTCCTCCAGCGACTGGTACGAGAGCACGGCGATCCGGCCGCCGACGGCCAGCGCCTCGACGGCGGCCGGAACGGCGCGCTCCACGCTGGCCAGTTCACCGTTGACCTCGATGCGCAGCGCCTGGAACGTGCGCTTGGCGGGGTTGCCGCCGGTGCGCTTGGCGGCCTGCGGCAGCGCGTCCCGGATCAGCTCGACCAGCCGCGCGCTGTTGCTGAACGGTTCCTTGGCCCGCTCCCGCACGATCGCTCCGACGATCCGCTTGGCCTGCTTCTCCTCGCCGTAGGCGCGCAGGATCCGGACGAGTTCGCCGGGCGCGTAGGTGTTGAGGACGTCCGCGGCGCTGATGCCCGTCGTCTGGTCCATCCGCATGTCCAGCGGGGCGTCCTGGGCGTAGGCGAAGCCCCGGTCGGCCTCGTCCAGCTGCATGGAGGAGACGCCGAGGTCGAACAGCACACCCTGCACGTGCGGGATCCCGAGCCGGTCGAGGACCTCGGGCAGCTCGTCGTAGACGGCGTGCACCAGGGTGGCGCGCTCGCCGTACGGGGCCAGCCGCTGCCCGGCGAGCTCGAGGGCTGCCGGGTCGCGATCGAGGGCGACGAGCCGGGCTTCGGGGAAGGCGGACAGCAGCGCCTCGCTGTGCCCACCGAGGCCGAGGGTGCAGTCGACGACGACCGCTCCCGGTGCGGACAGCGCGGGGGCGAGCATGTCCAGACACCTCTGGAGCATGACAGGTACGTGCCGGGTGTTGCCGCTCATGCGCCGGCCTCGCTGCCCTCGGACCGCCGGCATGCGCGAAGCGCGCACCTCTTCGTGATTGGCTCGCTGCGCTGGCTCATGTGCCTTCCGATGGGGTGGGCGGCAGGTGGGTCCCCGGCCGTTGGCTGGGGGATGCCGTACGTACCGCTTGGTCCCCGCCCGCTCTGAAGGGGAATTGACCCTCCGGCGACGGGGAAGTGGCGTCGGAAGGCCGGTGGAGCGGGAGGAGGCCGAGCCGTACGTGCGGCGTCGCGCACGCGAGGGATTCGGGATCCAAGGAGAGCGTCACGCCTCCCACTTCGCGCCACTTTAGTCGACCGGCTGTCGCGGTCAATCAACCGGTTCCGCGCGTCCCGCGACGGCTTTCGCACCGGCCTCTCACTCGAACGGCTGAGGCGCGAGGCGTGCTGTGGGGTAGCTCACAATGGGTGATCTCGCACCGTATGCCCCGTCTCACGCGGGGCCGGATCGGCCGTTGACTATTAACGTGAAGACATGGCCATACCTGCGTCGCAGCCGCTGCCCCCGCCCGCCGACAGCGCCGGCGGCCCCACCCGTGAAGCCGTCACCGACCGTCTCGTCGAGGCGAACCGGCACTACGCCGACGCCTTCACCGACCCCGGGATGGACGCCCGACCCGTCCTCAAGGTCGCCGTCGTCTCCTGTATGGACGCCCGGATCGACCTGCATGCCGCGCTGGGCCTGGAGCTCGGCGACTGCCACACCATCCGCAACGCGGGCGGCGTGGTGACCGACGACATCATCCGCTCCCTGACGATCAGCCAGCGGGCGCTCGGCACCCGCTCGGTCGTCCTGATCCACCACACCGGCTGCGGCCTGCTGAGCCTGACCGAGGACTTCCGCCACGAGCTGGAGGCCGAGGTCGGACAGCGGCCCACCTGGGCGGTCGAGGCGTTCAAGGACCTCGACGACGACGTCCGGCAGTCCATGCAGCGGGTACGCACCTCGCCCTTCCTGCCGCACACCGACGACGTCCGCGGATTTGTCTTCGACGTGACAACGGGCCTGCTGCGGGAGATCGATCCCCTGCCCTGATCCCGGACGGTCCGGACATATCGACCCCGAGTTGTCCACAGGCCATGACGCGAAGCCACGCGGACAGCAAGAATGCGTGGGTGAACAGTGCTTGGGGAAGGGCCGGGGAGGGCCGAGTGACGACGTACGACGAACGAACGGGCCTTGGCGAGCTGACCACCACGGTGGAGCGGGTGCACCGGTCGGTGGAGAGCGTGATCGAAGGCAAGCCGGACGTCGTACGGCTCGCGCTGACGGTGCTGCTGGCCGAGGGGCATCTGCTCATCGAGGATGTGCCGGGCGTGGGCAAGACCATGCTCGCGAAGGCGCTGGCCCGTTCCATCGACTGCTCGGTGCGGCGCATCCAGTTCACGCCCGATCTGCTGCCCTCCGACATCACCGGGGTCAGCATCTTCGACCAGCAGCGCCGGGACTTCGAGTTCAAACCCGGCGCGATCTTCGCCCAGATCGTGATCGGCGACGAGATCAACCGCGCCTCGCCCAAGACCCAGTCGGCGCTCCTGGAGTCCATGGAGGAGCGCCAGGTCACCATGGACGGGCAGACCCATGAACTGCCCAGCCCGTTCATGGTCGTCGCGACACAGAACCCGGTGGAGATGGAGGGCACGTACCCGCTCCCCGAGGCGCAGCGGGACCGCTTCATGGCGCGGGTGTCGATCGGCTACCCCAGCCCGGCGGCCGAGCTGCAGATGCTGGACGTGCACGGCGGCGCCTCCCCGCTGGACGACCTCCAGCCGGTGGCGCACGCCCACGAGATCGTGAAGCTGATCGACGCGGTGCGCTCGGTCCACGTCGCCGAGGCCGTCCGCAGATACGCGGTCGACCTCGTCGCGGCCACCCGCGGCCATGCCGAGCTGCGGCTGGGGGCCTCGCCCCGCGCCACGCTCCATCTGGTGCGGGCGGCGAAGGCCGCGGCGGCGCTGGCCGGCCGGGAGTACACCCTGCCGGACGATGTCCAGTCGCTGGCGCCGGCGGTGCTCGCGCACCGGCTGCTGCCCACCGCACAGGCCCAGTTGAACCGCCGTACGGCCGAGCAGATCGTGTTGGAGATCCTGCGCCGCACCCCGGTGCCCGAACCGTCCGCGCCGCGGTGGCGGCAGGACCGCGGCCAGCAGCCGCCCGGAGCACGGGGGTTGTGATGTCCGGCGGGGGGAGCGGCGGGACGTCGGAGCGGGCCGGGCTGCGGGCGGCGTTCGGAGGGCTGACCACGCGCGGCAGATCGTTCCTGGCTGCCGGGATGGCCGCCGCGGCCTGCTCGTTCCTCCTCGGGCAGGCGGATCTGCTGCGGGTCGGGCTGCTGCTGGCGGCGCTGCCGCTGGTGTGCGTGCTGATGCTGCACCGCACCCGCTACCGCGTCGCGGGCAGCCGCATGCTCTCCCCCGCCCGGGTGTCCGCCGGCGCCGAGTCCCGGGTCCGGCTCCGGATCGAGAACATCTCCCGGCTGCCCACCGGCGTGCTGATGCTGCAGGACCGGGTGCCCTACGTCCTCGGGCCGCGGCCCCGTTTCGTACTGGACCGGGTGGAGGCCGGCGGCCGCCGGGAGGTGTCCTACCGCGTCCGTTCCGACCTGCGCGGACGGTATCCGCTGGGCCCGCTGCAACTGCGCCTGTCCGACCCCTTCGGGATGTGCGAGCTGACCCGCTCGTTCAGTACCGCCGACACTCTGACGGTCGTCCCGCGCGTCGAGCCGCTGCCGCCGGTGCGGCCGGCCGGCGCCACACCCGGGTACGGCGAGGGCCGGCAGCGCTCACCCGCCCTGTCCGGCGAGGACGACGTCATCCCGCGCGGCTACCGCCACGGCGACGATCTGCGCCGGGTGCACTGGCGGTCCACCGCACGCTACGGCGAACTGATGGTGCGCCGGGAGGAACAACCGCAGAAGGCACGCTGCACGGTGCTGCTCGACACCCGTGCGGCCGCCCATGAGGGGGCCGGGCCCGACTCGGCCTTCGAATGGGCCGTCACGGCCGCCGCCTCGACCGCCGTCCACCTGCTGGAGCGCGGGTTCTCGGTGCGACTGCTGACCGACACCGGCACCTCGGTGCCCGGTCCGGACGGCACCGGCGGGACCGGCTCCGGCGACGCCGCCGGCCTGCTGCTGGACACCCTCGCCGTGCTGGAGCACTCCGAGGAGGCCGGGCTCTCGGCCGCGTACGACGCGCTGCGCGGCGGCGGTGAAGGGCTGCTGATCGCCTTCTTCGGCGATCTGGACGAGGAGCAGGCGGCGGTCGCCGGGCGCCTACGGCAGCGGTGCGACACCGCGATCGCCTTCGTCCTGGACGGCGACTCCTGGCTGCCGGGGCCGGGCGGGCTCGGCTTCTCCTCGGGCGGGGCGCCGGTGGACGAGCGGGTGCTGATGCTGCGCAAGGCGGGCTGGACGGCGTTGCCGGTGACGCCCGACGTCCCGCTCGCCGAGCTGTGGCGGTGCGCCGCCGGGCACGGCGGCGCACCGGACCGGACCGTGCCGACCGGCGCCGCGCACGCGGGAGGCGCCGTATGAACGGCACGACGGATCGTGGGGAAAGCGGGGCGTGGGCATGAGCGGCCGGGCGCGGCTGGCGCTGTGTGCGGCGGTGGCGACCTCGTGCGCGGCCTGCGCACTGCTGCCGCTGGTGGAACGGGTCGGCTGGCTGGTCCAGGCCGTGATCCTGCTGGCACTCGTCAGCGGTGTGGGCGCGCTGACCCGGCGGGTGCCGCTCGCCGGACCGCTGACCGTCACCGCGCAGGCGCTGGCCGCGGTGCTGCTGCTGACCGTGCTCTTCGTGCCCGACCGGGCCGTCCTCGGGGTGCTGCCCGGCCCGGACGCCGTTGCGGAGTTCGGCCGCCTGGTGCACGAAGGCGTCAGAGACGTCGGCCGGTACGCCATCCCCGCGCCCGTCACCCCCGGTATCCGTCTGCTGCTGGTGGCCGGTGTGCTGCTGATCGGCCTGATCGTGGACGCACTGGCGGTCACGTACCGCAGCGCCGCGCCCGCCGGGCTCCCGCTGCTCGCGCTGTACTCGGTGGCGGCCGGGCTGACCCAGGGCGGCGCGGGCTGGCTGTGGTTCCTGGTGGCGGCGGCCGGCTATCTGCTGCTCCTGCTGACCGAGGGGCGCGACCGGCTCTCCCAGTGGGGCCGGGTCTTCGGCGCGGCGGGTGCGGCCGGGCCGGAGAGCGCCGCCGGACCGGGCACGACCGTGCCGTCCCCGGTCCGTACGGGCCGCCGGATCGGGGCGCTTGCGCTCGGTATCGCGCTGGCGGTGCCCGCCGTGCTGCCCTCGCTCGGTGGCGGGCTGATCGGCCCGTCCGGCACGGGGGACGACGCCGGTGGCGGCGGCACGATCTCCGCGGTGAACCCGCTGGTCTCGCTGCAGAACAGCCTCAACCAGCCCGCGGACAAAGAGGTCCTCAACTACCGCACCACCGCACCCGACGCCCGCGAGATGTATCTGCGGATCGTGGCCCTGGACCAGTTCGACGGCACGGCCTGGAAACCCTCCGAGCGCACGGTCATGGACGTCCCCGACCGGCTGCCGGGCCCGCCCGGTCTCTCCTCCAAGGTGTCCGCCACCAGGATCAACACCTCCGTCTCGACGGCGGCGTGGTACGCCCAGAACTGGCTGCCGCTCCCCTACCCGGCATCGAAGGTGGACATCAACGGGCGCTGGCGCTTCGAACCGACGGGCCGCACCCTGGTCGGCGACCGCGGGCAGACCACCCGCGGTGTGCAGTACCAGGTCGAGAGCCTCCAGGTGCGGCCGACCGCGAAGCAGCTGGCCGCGGCCCCGGCACCGCCCGCCCGGCTGGCGCGCGAGTACACCAAGGTGCCCCGCTCGCTGCCCCCGGTGGTCCGCAGGACCGCGCTCAAGGTCACCCGGGGTGCCCGCACCCGCTACGACAAGGCCGTCCGGCTCCAGGACTGGTTCTCGCTCAACGGTGGCTTCACGTACAGCACCCAGGTCAGCGCCGGCAGCGGCAGTGAGGCCATCGCGCGGTTCCTGAGGCAGAAGGAGGGCTTCTGCGTCCACTTCTCCTTCTCGATGGCCGCGATGGCACGCACCCTGGGGATCCCTGCCCGGGTCGCGGTCGGCTTCACCCCGGGCACCCCGCAGTCCGACGGCACGACGTCCGTCAGCCTCAAGGACGCGCACGCCTGGCCCGAGCTGTACTTCCAGGGCATCGGCTGGACCCGCTTCGAGCCGACCCCCAGCCGCGGCAGCGTGCCCGACTACGCCTTCCCCGACGACGGCTCGGTCAGCATCGACCCCGGTGGCTCCGGGCCGGAGCCCTCCGCGTCCGCCCCCGCACCGCACGCCCCGTCCGCGGCGCCGTCCTGCGCTCCCGGTGAGCAGCGGCAGGGGCAGGGCTCCCGGGCGGAGTGCACGACGCCGCCCGCGCCGGCCGACGGACCTCCCTCGGCCGGCGGACCGCCCCCCTGGGCGGTCCTCGCCATCGGGGTCGCCGCGCTGCTCGTCCTGCTGCTGCCGGCCCTCCCCCTGCTGTGGCGCCTGCGGATCCGGTCCCGGCGGCTGGCCTGCGGCGACGGCCCGGCGGGCACCCTCGCGGCCTGGCAGGAGCTGCTGGACACCGGCTGGGACTTCGGCATCCTGCCGGACGCATCGCTGACCCCGCGCAGGGCGGCCGAGCGGATCGTGCGGGTCGGCGAGGTGGCGCCGGAGGCCGCCGACGCTGCCCGCCGGCTGGCGGCGACGGTCGAGGAGGCGCTGTACGCCCCGCAGCCGAGCCCGGCGGCCGGGCTCGCCACGGATGTCCACCGGGTGCGCGTCGGACTGTACGCGGCGGCGAACCGTGGTCTGCGGCTGCGCGCCCGTCTTGCCCCGCGCTCCGCGGTCCGGCTGCTGTGGGCCGGAGCGGCCCGCTGGTCGGGCTTCGTCGACCGCCGGTCGGCCGGCCGGGCGGCCACCACGGTCCGGCGGGCGGCCGCGGCACTGCGACCGGGGCGGCAGCGGGCGTAGGGCCGCACAGTGGCGCAGCGGCGGAAGCGGCACAGCGGCGGTAGCGGCGGTGGCTGCGCTGCCGCACAGCGATGCGGCCGCCCGATCCTGTCGGGCGGCCGCGAAAAGCTTGGGGCGGGGGAAGTCGGTGGGCCTCAGTGGCCCTGTTCGTCACGGCGGCGCTGCCACCGGTCCTCGATGCGGTTCATCATCGAACGCCGCTGCCGCGCCTGACGGCGTGCCGGTCCGCCCGCGGTGCCTCCGGACGCCTGCTGCTCACCTGGTTTGGGGGCTTTACGCCATCCGGTGACCGCCAGCACCGCGCAGCCGAGCATCACGAGGAAGCCCACCACGCTGATCCAGATCTGTTGCGCGACCATTCCGGCCATGAGCAGGCCGATACCCACCAGGAAGCCCACGACCGCTTGGTAGACCCGTCGCCGGGTGTACGTACGCAGCCCGCTTCCCTCAAGCGCTGTCGCGAACTTGGGATCTTCGGCGTACAGCGCTCGCTCCATTTGCTCGAGCATGCGCTGCTCGTGCTCCGAGAGCGGCACGGAGTCCTCCTACTCGTCGGTCGCGGGGGGCGACCGGGGTGCGACCCTTTCAGGATAGGCAGGGATTCGTCCCCGTGAAACCCGCCCCTCAACGCCAGTTCACTGCTCCGGGCCGCCACGGCGGCGGCGTGATGCTGCCTGCATTCCCCACCCGCCCTTCCGTCATGCCGGAACGTCGTACCCCGATCATACGGGGAGAAGGGGCCGATCGGGTGTCCTGTGGCCGACTGCACGCGGTGATCGTGCGAGCTCCGCAGCGTCAGCCGCGCTCGGCGAGGACGTGCAGCTGGGTGGCCACGGAGTGGAAGGCGGGCTGCTCGGAGGCGGCCGCCTCCAGCTTCAGGAGGGCCTCCACGGCGCCCGGCTCGGTGTCGACCAGCACGCCGGGGACGAGGTCGGCGAAGACCCGCACTCCGTGCACCGCGCCGACCTGGAGGCCGGTAGCGGCGACCAGGCCGGTGAGCTGCTCGGCGGTGAACCGGCGGGGCACCGGGTCGCCCTCGCCCCAGCTACCGGTGGGGTCGGTGAGGGCGTGCCGGGCCTCGGTGAAGTGGCCGGCCAGGGCGCGGGCCAGTACGGCGCCGCCCAGGCCCGCGGCGAGCAGGCTGAGGGTGCCGGCCGGGCGCAGGGCGTCGACGGCGTTGCGGACGCCCTCGGCCGGGTCGTCGACGTACTCCAGGACGCCGTGGCACAGGACGGCGTCGTAGCCGCCGCGCTCGACCACGTCGAAGAGGCCGTGGGCGTCGCCCTGGACCGCGCGCACCCGGTCCTCGACGCCCGCCTCCGCGGCCCGGCGCTCCAGGGCGAAGAGGGCGTTGGGGCTGGGGTCGACGACGGTGACGTGGTGGCCGAGGAGGGCCACCGGCACGGCGAAGTTGCCGGTGCCGCCGCCGGTGTCCAGGACGTCCAGGGCATCGCGCCCGGCGGTCTTGACCCGGCGCTCCAGGGCGTCCTTGAGGACCTCCCAGACCACGGCGGTACGAAGGGAGGCGCGGGGGCGCAGCGGGTCAGACACGGCGGGTGGCTCCTCGGCGGGGGCATGAACATCCAGTCGCTCACCACCCTATTGCGTCGCGCACCGTCCGCGGCCTGCGGCATCGCCGGTGCGGGGGCGGCGCCCGCGGACGCCGCCCCGGCACGCGGCCGCCGTCCGTGTCAGCCGGCCCGCTGCGGGGGAAGCGACGCCTGGAGCAGCAGCATGCGCTCCACCAGGCGCAGGAACATCTCCACGTCGCGCAGGAGGTCGTCGGCATCGCGACGGCTGGCCGCGCCGGCTATCCCCGCCTCGGCCTTGGCCCGGCGGGCGGCGCCGGAGGCGAACAGGGCGCTCCACTCGGTGAGTTCGGGGGCGACCTCGGGGAGCACCTCCCAGGCGCTGCGGATCCTTCCCCTACCGCTTCGCGTGGTCTCGGGCCGGCCGCGCACGGCGAGCACGGCGGCCGCGGTGCGCAGGGCGGCCAGATGGGCGGTGGCGAACCGCTCGTTGGGCATCTCCAGGGCTGCCGCCTCATCGAGGCCGTGCCGGGCCTGGGCGAGCAGGTCGAGGGCGGCGGGCGGGGCCGCCGCCCGCCGGAGGACGGGGTGGACATCGCTCGGGGGACCGTACGCAGCGGAGCTGCCCTTGGTGGGACGGGCTGCCATGACGAACCTCCTGTCGTCGCATGCCGGTTCGCACCGAATGCCGATTCGGGACCGTATGCCCCCATCGTGAGGTACACCACTGACAATCGTCGCTGACCTGCACTTTCGTCGGAAAGCGGGCAGCCGTGCGGCGACTTGGCGGCCGGTCGGCGGCGAATTTCGCCACCCTCTTGCGCGAGGGGGGGTGTGGCGCCGATACTTTTTGAACTGACCGGTCAGTTCAAGGAGGGATCGTGGACAGCACCCCGCACGGGGCGGCGGTCACGGCCGCGGGATTCGGGGTCCGGGGCCCCCGCGGTTGGGCGTGCAGGAACATCGACATCACGGCGGCCCCCGGCTCGCTGATCGCCGTCCAGGGTCCGTCGGGCTCGGGCCGCACCTGCCTGCTGCTCGCGCTCACCGGGCGGATGAAGTCCGCCGAGGGCACCGCCGAGGTCGGCGGACTGCCGCTCCCCAAGAAGATAGCCGCGGTCCGTTCCGTCACCGCAATCACCCACGTCCCCGGGGTCGCCGAGCTCGACCCCGCGCTGACCGTGGGCGAGCATCTGCGCGAACGCGCCCTGCTGCAGGGCCGGTTCGGCGGCTCACTGCGGGCACTGCTGCGGCCCCGGCGGGAGCGCCGGGCCGAGGCCCGCGCCCTGGTGGACGACGCGCTCGCGACGGCCGGGCTCGACCTGGAGTCGCTGCCCAAGGGGATCCGCACCTCCGTCCGCGACCTGGAACGGCTGGAGGCGCTGCGGCTGTCGGTGGCGCTGGCGCTGATCGGCGGCCCGCGGCTGCTGGCCGTGGACGACACCGACCTGAAGCTGTCCGACGACGAGCGGCGCCGGGCCTGGGCCATGCTGCGCGGCCTGACGGCGGCCGGCACGACGGTGCTCGCGGTGTGCAGCGAGCCGCCGGAGGGCGGGGCGGCGGCCGGGGACGTGGTGCTGGTGCGTACCGGCAGCCCCGCCGGCCCGGACGAGGTTCACGACACGGTGCACGACGACACAACGGTGCACGACGACACAGAGGGGGCGGCCGATGCGCTCGCCGAAACTGGCCGCGCTTGAGCTGAAGCGGTTCGGGAGGGGAAAGCTGCCGCGCGCCGCACTGGCCGCGCTGCTGCTGCTGCCGCTGCTGTACGGCGCGCTGTACCTGTGGTCCTTCTGGGACCCGTACGGGCGGCTGGACAAGATCCCGGTCGCGTTGGTCAACGAGGACAGGGGCGCCGCCGTCGACGGCAAGCGCATCTCGGCGGGCGACGGCATCGTCGAGGGGCTGGCCGACAGCGACACCTTCGACTGGCGCCCGGTGGACGCCAAGGAGGCCGCCCGGGGCGTCGAGGACGGCTCGTACTACCTCTCGCTGTCCATCCCCGCGGACTTCAGCAGGCGGGTCGCCTCCAGCTCCGGTGACCACCCGGAGACCGGCGCCCTGAAGGTGCGCACGAACGACGCGAACAACTACATCGTCGGGCAGATCTCCCGGACGGTGTTCTCCGAGGTGCGTTCGGCGGCCTCGACCAAGTCCTCGCGCACCTTCCTGGACAAGATCTTCGTCTCGTTCTCCACGCTGCACGGCAGGACCGAGGAAGCCGCCGACGGCGCCGACAAGCTCCGGAACGGCATCGGTCGGGCCAAGGACGGCAGCGGCGAACTGGCCGACGGCCTGGGCACCGCGAAGGACGGCAGCGGCAGGCTCGTCCAGGGGCTGGGCGACCTGGACGCGGGCGCCGGACGACTCAGCCGGGGCAGTTCCGACCTCGCCCGGGGAGCCGGTACGGCCGCCGAGGGATCGCGCCGACTGGCGGACGGATCCGGGCAGGTGGCCCGCGGGACCCAGCAGCTGGCCGACACCGTCAACGGAGTCGTCGGCAAGGTGGGGCCCTTCGTCCGGGCACACGGCAAGGAGATCGGCGAGGCGGCACAGCTCGTCGCCGACGGTTCGCAGGCGGTCCGCGACCACCTGGACAGACTTCCCGCCGCCGCCTCCACCGGGGCGCGCCTCTCCCGGGGCATCTCCGACCACCTCGCCACGTACTACCGGCTGCGCTGCGACAGCGGGGTCACGCTCGACACCTCCTGCGCCGAGCTGAAGAGGATGACCGGACAGGCGGCCGCCGCGGCGGACAAGGCCGAAGAGGTCAGCGGCTACGTCCACGACGAGAAGAACCTCGACCGGCTGGGCCGCGACCTGGACACCCTGCACTCCCTGGCCGCCGAGCTGGCCACGCGCGGACCGAGGCTGGGCGCCGACATGGACGCCGCGGTCAAGAAGATCAACGATCTCAACGACGGCGCGCACAAGGTCTCCGCGGGCGCCCGCAAGCTGGCCGCGGGCAACGCCCGGCTGGCCACCGGAGCGGACCGGCTCGACGACGGCGCACAACAGCTGCACGACGGCACCGGCCGCGCCGCCACCGGGATGGGCGACCTCGACTCCGGCGTGGGCAGGCTAGAGAACGGTGCGCACACGCTGAAGGGCGGCCTGTTCAAGCTCTCCGACGGCTCGCAGAAGCTGGCCGGCGGGCTGCACGACGGGGCGCGGCAGATCCCCGACTACGGCAAGAAGGACCGCGACGCACGCACCAAGGTGATGTCCGACCCGGTCCAGCTGGCATCGGACTCCGCCCACAAGGCGCCGAACTACGGCACCGGCTTCGCCCCGTACTTCATCCCCCTGTCCCTGTGGGTCGGTGCGATGGTGGCCTACATGCTGATCCAGCCGCTCAACCGGCGGGCCCTGGCGATGGGCGCCTCCTCCTGGCGGGTGGCGTTGTCCGGCTGGCTGCCGGTGGTCGGTATCGGGGTGCTGCAGACCGCGGCGCTGATGTCCGTGCTGCACTTCGCGCTCGGGCTCGAGATGGCGCGGTCGGCCGGCACGATCGGCTTCCTCGTGCTGGTCACGGCCTGCTTCTCGGCGATCGTGCAGTGGCTGAACGCGCAGTTCGGACCGGCCGGCCGGATTCTGGTGCTGGCGCTGCTGATGCTCCAGCTGACGTCGGCGGGCGGCACCTACCCGGTGCAGACCAGTCCGGGTTTCTTCGGCGCCATCCACCCCTATCTGCCGATGAGTTACATCGTCGAGGGCCTGCGCCGGCTCATCACCGGGGGCGGTCTCGCACCCGTGTGGCAGGGCGGTCTCGTCCTCGCCGCCTTCACCGCCGGCGCGCTCGCGCTGACCGCTCTGTCGGCGCGCGGCCGCCAGGTCGTGCGGATGAAGGACCTGCATCCGGAGCTGAGCCTGTGAGCGCGCGCCGGCCGGGGACCGGCACAATCGCCCCCATGGACAGCTCCACTACACGCCGCGATGCCACCCGTCGCAAACTCTTCGAGGCCGCGGTCACGCTCATCGCCGAACAGGGCTTCTCGTCCACCACGGTGGACGAGATCGCCGAGCGGGCGGGCGTCGCGAAGGGCACCGTCTACTACAACTTCGCGAGCAAGAACGTCCTCTTCGAGGAGCTGCTGCGGCACGGCATCGAGCTGCTGGCGAGCTCCTTGCAGGACGCCGCCGACGAGGTGACCGGCCGGGGCGGCAGCGAGATCAACGCGCTGGACGCCATGATCCGGGCCGGGCTGGAGTTCATCTCCACGTACCCGGCGCTGACCCAGCTCTACGTCGCCGAACTGTGGCGCACCAACCGGGCCTGGCAGTCCACGCTGATGGTCGTGCGCGGGCGGGCCATCACGGTCGTGGAGGGCGTCCTGCGGAAGGCGGTGGCCGCCGGGGAGCTGAGCGAGGAGATCGATATCCCGCTGACCGCGTCGGCGCTGTTCGGGATGGTCCTGGTGGCCGCCCTGGACTGGCAGTCCTACCAGCCGGACCGGTCGATCGACGACGTCCACGCGGCGCTGTCGCGACTCCTCCAGGGGAGGGTCACCGGCCGCCCCGAGTGAGCCGGGGTGGTGCGCGCCGTAGGGTCATTTCCGGCGCGCACCCGTACGGGTCCGCGGCTGCGCACAAAAGAGTGCGCCGCCCTGGCCAGGATCGTTCCCCCGCCGATCCGACCAGGACAGCGCTTCCCCCGTGCTCCCCCGTGCTCCCCCGTGGAGCCCCCGTACGTTCCCCCGTACTTCCCCCGTCACGGCCGGGAGCCGCGCCGCTCCGCCGCCCCGTGTCGGCGGTGCGGCGCCGCTTCCCTGCCGTGGTCCCCACTCTTCCCTCCGGGCGGCGCCGGGCCCATCCGCGTACCTACTCATCTCGGCGGCTGAGTACGGGTACTCACGCCTGAGCACCTGACACCGGCGGTGCCCCGGGCCCCCGCTCCGGCCTACGATCTCCTGCGTGTCCGTACTCCCGTTGGTCTTCACCAGTGGCTGGGCGAGCGGGATCAACGCCTATGCCGTCGTCCTGCTCCTCGGCCTGCTCGGCGCCACCGGCGCCACCGACGAGGTGCCCGCCGCGCTGCAGCGCCCCGATGTGCTGATCGCGGCCGCGGTGCTCTTCGTGTGCGAAGCCGTCGCCGACAAAGTGCCCTACGTGGACTCGGTGTGGGACGCCGCCCACACGGTGGTCCGGCCCGTCGCGGGCGGCGTCGTGGCGGCGCTGCTGGCCGGGCACGACGGCTCGCTGCCGCAGCTGGCGGCCGGCGCGGTGGGCGGTGCCACGGCACTGCTGAGCCATCTCGTCAAGGCGGGCACGCGGATCGCGGTCAACACCTCGCCGGAGCCCGCGAGCAACATCGTGCTGAGCCTGGCCGAGGATCTGGGCGTCGCGGGGCTCATCGCCTTCGCCGTCTTCCACCCGGTGATCGCGGCGGGCATCGCGGCGGCGCTGCTGATCGGCGGCATCACGCTGGTGATCTTCATGTGGTCGCGGATCCGCCGGTTCCTGCGCCGCCGGCGGGCCCGCCGCGCGGAGCGGCGGCCGGCCACGGCGGACGCCGTACCGCCGACGGGCTGAGCCGGGGCCGGGCGGGAGCACCGCGCGGGACGCCCCGGCCCCGCGGGCGTTGTCAGCGGTGCCGGATAAAGTCGCAGGCATGGCACGGATTGCGGTGATCGGCGCCGGGATGGGCGCGATGGCGGCCGCTGCCCGGCTGGCCGTCGCGGGCCACCGGGTGGCGGTGTACGAGCGCGGTGCAACGCACGGCGGCGCACTGGGGCGGTACGCACGGGACGGTTTCACCTTCGACACGGGGCCGGGCCTGCTGCATCTGCCCGCCGTCTACCGCGATCTGTTCGTCAAGACCGGCCGGGAGCCGCTGGAGAGCTGCGTCGAGCTGGCGCAGGTCGATCCCGCAAGCCGCCATGTCTTCGCGGACGGCACCTCGGCCCCACTGCCCAACGCCTCCCGGGCCGGCGTGATCGAGGCCCTGGACGCAGCGCTGGGCGCCGGCGCGGGCGAGCGCTGGAGCGCGTTGGTCGGCCGCGCCCGCGAGGCGTGGGACGCCACCCGTCGCCCGCTCCTGGAGGAACCGCTGTGGCCGGACTGGCGGGTGCTGGGGCGGGATCCGTATCCGGCCCTCCGCCGGCGCGGGCTGTTCGGGCGCGGCAGGGGCCCCACGACCGCCACGCTCGCCGAGGTGGCGCGCCGCGAGCTGACCGACCCCCGGCTGATCGCCCTGCTGGAGAGCCATGCGCTGGCGTACGGCTTCGACCCGCGCAGCGCGCCCGCCGGTGCCGCCGTGCTCCCGTACATGGAGCAGACCTTCGGGAGCTGGTATCCGCGCGGCGGCATGCGGGCGCTGGCCGATGCGGTCCATGAGCGCGCTCTGGCGCGCAAGGTGGAGTTCACCTTCGGCGCCGAGGTGACGGGGATCGTGGAGAAGGACGGCAGGGCGGCCGGCGTCGAGCTCGCCGACGGTCGGGTGGCGGAGGCGGAGGTCGTGGTGGCGGGCATCGATCCGGCGCGGATCGCCGGGCTGTGCCGGGGCCGGGAGCCCTGGGGCCCGGACGACGTACGCCCCGGCCCGCGGCCGGGCGACCGTGCCGCGGCCCGGCTGACGGTCTGTCTGGCGCTGCGCGGGGCGCGCCCGCAGGACGCCGTGCACCGGACGGTGGTCCACACCGCGGACCGCGGCGCGGAGCTGGCGGCCGTGTTCGGCGGCGCTCCCGGGACGCGGGACGCCGGTGCCCGGCCCACGGTGACGGTGCTGCGCCCGGACGACGCCACCACCCGGCCCGACGCGGGGCACGAGGCGGTGACCCTGACCGCGGCGGTGGCCCCGCCCGGCCCGGAGGGCCCGACCGCGGCCCTGACACAGGTCGCGGACCGGATGGCCGAGGCCGCCGAGGCGGCGGTGCCGGGCCTGCGGGAGCGGATCCTGTGGCGGGAGGTACTGCCGCCCGCAGCGGGGGAATCGGTGCCCGGACCGGCGCTGGCGGGGCAGCAGGGGCGCTTTCTCCGGCCCGGCAACCGCACCCGGATACCGGGGCTCTACGCCGTCGGCGGCCGGTCGCACCCGGGCGGCGGGCCGGCCCACGCAGGGATGTCCGGTGCCATCGTGGCGGGCCTGATCGTGAACGGCGACGACTGGCGCGGCTCGACCTGAACCCCTGACACACCGGCCGGGGCCCCGGCCGCCGGGCGGCTCAGTAGCGGTACTGCTGCTCGTCGTAGCCCTGCTGCTGGTAGGGCGGGTACGGCGGCTGCTCGGGCGGGAGCTCGCCGTCGCGCTGCTGCGGCACCCAGACGCCGTCGGGCGGTGTCCCGCCGTAGCCCTGGCCGGGGCTGCGGCCCTGGTCGTCGTACTGTCCGGCCGGGTAGGTCGACTGGCCGTAGGGATCGGGCTGCCCGTACGGGTCGTAGGGCGCGGAGTAGGGCAGGCCGTCGGCGTACGGGGCGGCGTAAGGCGCCTGCCCGCCCTGGCCGCCCTGGCCGTAGGGGTCGCCGTACGCCGCGTACGGGTCGGCGTAGGCGCCCGCCGGGGGCTCCTGGCCCGTGGCGTTCTGACCGTAACCGCCGTCGTACGCATAGCCGTTGGTGTCGCCTGCGACGTTGCCGTAGGGGTCGTACGGGGCGTAGCCGGGGTCCTGGGGGCCGCGGGCATCGGGGCTGTAGATGCCGTACTGGCCGGTCTCCTCGGGCATCGGCTGCGGGGCGTAGACGGCGCCGGTGTCGTACAGGCCCTGGCCGGCGTAGGAGTCCTGCGCGGGATACCCGACCTGCCCGTCGTAGGGGCTCTGGTACGAGTCCTGCGCGGGGTAGGAGTCCGGCGCGGGGTAGGCGTCCTGGGCGGGGTAGGCGTCCTGGGCGGGGTAGGCGTTCGCCCCCGGGTACGCGTAGGCGTCCGGTGCGCCGGAGGCGTTCTGTTCCGGGTAGGCGTCCTGGCCGCGGAAGCTGTTGGCGCCGGCGAAGACGCTCTCCTCCTCGCCCGGACCGGTGCCGTCGGTGGCCGGAACCTCCTCCAGCCCGGAGACCTGAAGGGTCGGTTCGGCCGCGGGGGCGGCGCCCGCGCGACCGCGGCGGCGCCGGCTCTCGCGCGGTTTGCCGCCCAGGGCCCAGCCGGTGGAGAACCCGCGCCGGAAGGAGAGCGTGACGTTGGTCTGGCCGACGGCGAAGGCGATCAGCCCCACCGCGATCACGATCACCTGCGGCAGGGCGACGCCGACGACCACGCCGAGGAAGCCGACGAAGGCCAGCAGCCGCCAGCGCAGCCGGGCCTTGTACTGGAGCAGCACCTCGGCCAGGAGCCAGACCGCGACGAGTCCGAATGCGATGTAGAGGATCGTCCAGCCCATATACGCCCCTCTTCCGCCGCTGTCCGGCCACCGTAGATCAGGACTGCTGGTGCAGCCCCAGATTCTCGTAGATCTCCAGGGTCGCCGTGGAGTGGTTCAGGGTAATGAAGTGCAACCCCGGAACGTCCTCGGCCATCAAGCGCGCACACAATTCCGTCGCGTACTCGATGCCAATGGAGCGTACCGCCGCCGGGTCGTCCTTGACGGCCAGAATGCGGTCGGCCAGCTCGGGCGGGAACGCAGCATTGCTGAGCTGCGCGAAGCGCTCGATCTGGCGCACGTTCGTGACGGGCATGATCTCCGGAATGATCGGCGTCGAGCAACCCGCAGCGGTGACCCGGTCGCGCAGCCGGAAGTAGTCCTCGGGGTAGAAGAACATCTGGGTGATGGCGAAGTCGGCGCCGGCCCGGCACTTGTCGACGAAGTGCGTGACGTCGGTGTCCCAGTCCGAGGAGCGGGGGTGCATCTCGGGGAAGGCGGCGACGCCCACGCAGAAGTCGCCGGACTCCTTGATCAGTCGGACCAGGTCGGCGGCGTAGTCCACGCCCTGCGGGTGGCGCACCCAGTCGCCCATCGGGTCACCGGGCGGGTCGCCGCGCAGCGCGAGCATGTTGCGGATACCGGCGTCGGCGTACTGCCCGATGACATTGCGCAGATCGGCCAGGGAGTGGTTGACGGCGGTCAGATGGGCGACCGGGGTGAGGGTGGTGTCGGTGGCGATGCGTTCGGTGGCGCGCACCGTGCCCTCACGGGAGGTGCCGCCGGCGCCGTACGTCACGGAGACGAAGGTCGGGGAGACGGCCTCGATCCGGCGAATGGCGTTCCACAGGGTCCGCTCGCCCTTCTCGGTCTTCGGGGCGGCGAACTCGAACGAATACGACTGCTTGCCGGAAGCCAGCAGCTCGCGCACGGTGCGTGCGCGATCAGTCCTGGTGGAAGCTGTACCTAGGGCCATACGGGCAGGTTAACCAGAGGCCCGGCGCACACCAACCGGCGGACGCATTTGTCCACCCGTTGGACATCTTCCCGGCCACCAGCCGTCCGGAATTCGCCTCCCGGCCCACCCGCGGGCCCGCTAGGACGCCTGGGCGCCCCAGGTGCGGATCCGCTTCGCCAGCTCCGCGGCGGCCGTGCCCGGGTCGTCGGCCTCGGTGATCGCCCGTACGACCACGACGCGACGGGCGCCGGCCTCCAGGACGTCGTCGAGATTGCCGGCATCGATCCCGCCGATCGCGAACCAGGGGCGCTCGGGGGCGCGCCCGGCGGCGTATCGGACCAGATCGAGGCCGGGGGCGTGGCGGCCGGGCTTGGTGGGGGTGGGCCAGCACGGGCCCGTGCAGAAGTAGTCCACTCCCGGCTCGGCCATTGCAGCGTCCACCTCGGCCTCGGCGTGGGTGGAGCGGCCGAGGAGGACGTCCTGGCCGAGGACGGCGCGGGCCGCCGGTACCGGGAGGTCGCCCTGGCCCAGGTGCAGCACCTGGCTGCCGATGGCGTGGGCGACGTCCGCGCGGTCGTTGACCGCCAGCAGCTTGCCGTGCCGCCGGCAGGCGTCCGCGAAGACCTCCAGGTGGCGCAGCTCCTCGCCGGCCTCCATGCCCTTGTCGCGCAGCTGGACGATGTCCACGCCCGAGGCGAGCACCGCGTCCAGGAACTGCGCCAGGTCGCCCTGCCGCTTCCGGGCGTCCGTGCAGAGGTACAGCCGGGCGTCGGACAGGGCCTGTCGTGCGGTGGTCATCGGGCGGTCTTCCCCCAGATCGGGGGCGTATGGGCCGGAGCTCCGGCCCATACGCCCCAAGGATGCGGTTTACGGATTCGGGTGCGGTGGCGTCAGACGGCGAGCGCCTGCGCCCGGCGCTTCACCTCCGTGCCGCGGTTCTCGCGCAGCGCCTGCGCCGGGGTGCCGGGCAGGGTTTCGTCGGGCGTGAAGAGCCATTCCAGCATCTCGTCGTCGGCGAAGCCGTCGTCGCGCAGCAGGGTCAGGGTGCCGACGAGGCCCTTGACGACCTTGCCGTCCTGGATGAAATCGGCGGGCACATGGAGCGCCCTGTTCTCGCCGCGGCGCACCGCGATCAGCTGGCCCTCCTTGACCAGCTGCCGGACCCGCGTCACTGCGATGCCGAATTCTTCGGCGATGTCGGGGAGGGTGAGCCAGGCGGGAACGAGTCCATCGATGTTTGCGTCAATCTCGGTCACAGGACAAGCGTGCCACCTCGGACTGACAGCCGGTAGCCGGGATCGCCGTCCGGGCCGTCCGGCACCCCGGAGGGTGATGCCGCGCACCCGGTCAGCGCGCCGCCGCCTTCAGCGGAAGGGTGGCGTCCGCGGCGCGGTCGCGGTCGAGGGCGGCGCCCTTCTCGATGAGTTTGCGCCCCTGGGCCAGGTCGCGGGGGCGGCCGACCGCGAGCAGGGCGGCCAGCCGGTTCTCGCGCAGCCACAGCACGGCCCAGGAGGCACCGGCCGGGTCGCCGCGCCAGATCGTCTCGTCGGCGCCCTCGTGGTGGCCCGCGTACTGCACGAACCGCCCGAACTGCTCGGACCAGAAGTACGGGACCGGGTCGTAGACCACGCCCTCCGCGGCGCCGCGCGTGATGTTCTCGGCGACCGTACGGGGGCCCTGGAGGGCGTTGTCCCAGTGGTGGATCAGCAGCCGGCGGCCGTAGCGGGCCGACGGGAAGGAGGCGCAGTCGCCGACCGCGAAGACGTCGGGGACGGAGGTGCGCAGCTGGTCGTCGGCCAGTACGGAGCCGTCCTGCGGCGAGAGGGCCACGCCGGAGCCGGCCAGCCAGGCGGTCGCGGGGCGGGCACCGATGCCGACGACCACGGCGTCGGCGGGGAGGGTGGTGCCGTCGGCGAGGGCGACCTCGCCGGAGGAGACGGCGGCGACCCGGGTACCGGTGCGCAGCTCGGCGCCGGCGTCCGCGTACCAGGCGGTCATTCGGTCGGCGACCTCGGCGGGCAGCGCACCGGCCAGCGGGCGGTCGGCGGCCTCGACGACGGTGACCGTGGAGCCCGCCTCGCGGGCCGCGGTGGCGAATTCGGCGCCGATCCAGCCCGCGCCGACGACCACGACCCGCTGCCGGGCGGCGAGCACCGACCGCAGCCGCTCGGCGTCGTCGAGGGTGCGCAGCAGGTGGACGCCGGCCCGGCCCTCGCTGCCGGGCAGCAGGACGGGGTCGGCGCCGGTGGCGAGCACCGCGTGGTCGTAGGCGATCGGGCCCTCGGCCGTGTCCATCTCGTGGGCGCCGGGGCGCAGGGCGGTGACCGGGCGGCCGAGGTGCAGATCGATACCGAGGGCGGCGAAGTCGATGTCGAAGGTGGCGCCGTCGGCCGTGCCGAGCAGCAGTGCCTTGGACAGCGGGGGGCGGTCGTAGGGCTGGTGCGGCTCGTCGCCGAGCAGGGTGATCGCACCGCGCCAGCCCGCCTCGCGCAGGGCGACCGCGGTCTGCACGCCGGCGATTCCCGCGCCGGCGATCACGACGCGCGGCGTGTGGTCAGGGTCCTGGGAGGACTTGCTCTGCTCGCTCACCCGATCACTGTAGGACGGTGGGAGAGGCCGCCCGCAGCACCGCGCAAGGAGATCTCTGACACAGCGTCACGGACGGTGACGCCCCGGACCGGGCCCGGGGGCGCTGTCCCATGGCGCCTTACGGCGCGTCGCGGACCCGTATTAGGGTGACGGGCACACGCACTCGCGGGAGCCCGGACGCACCGGGCTGAGAGGGAGGCTGGCCGGCCTCCGACCGTACGAACCTGATCCGGGTCATGCCGGCGAAGGGAGGGGCTGGACGCCCATGCATCCACCTGCGACACGCTCCGCATCAGCCACGGGCCACCCTGACGTCCTGGTCATCGGGGGCGGCATCATCGGTCTGGTCACCGCCTGGCGGGCGGCCGGCCGCGGTCTGACCGTCGCGGTCGCCGACCCCGATCCCGGTGGCGGCGCCGCCTGGGTGGCGGCCGGCATGCTGGCCGCGGTCACCGAACTCCACTACGGCGAGGAGGTCCTGCTCGGCCTCAATCTGGCCTCCGCGCGGCGCTATCCGGACTTCGCCGCCGAGCTGGAGGAGGCGAGCGGGCAGCAGACCGGCTACCGGCGGTGCGGCACGCTGGCCGTGGCGCTGGACGCCGACGACCGTGCCCATCTGCGCGAACTGCACGCGCTGCAGAACCGCTCCGGACTGGACTCGCAGTGGCTGACCGGGCGCGAGTGCCGCCGTCTGGAGCCGATGCTGGCCCCCGGGATCCGGGGCGGGCTCCGGGTCGACGGCGACCATCAGGTCGACCCACGGCGGCTGGCGAGCGCGCTGCTGGTCGCGTGCGAGCGGGCCGGGGTGGTCTTCCACCGCTCCCGGGCGGAGCGGCTGACGGTCGACGGCGGGCGCGCCTCGGGTGCCGAACTCGCCGGGGGCACCCGGCTGCCGGCCGGTCAGGTCGTGCTGGCCGCGGGCAGTGACAGCGGGCGGCTGGCCGGGGTGCCGCAGGCGGTGCTGCCGCCGGTGCGGCCCGTCAAGGGGCAGTTGCTGCGGCTGCGGCTGCCGCGGGTGCCGGCCGGGAGCCCCCCGTTCCTGTCGCGCACCGTACGGGCCGTCGTGCGGGGCAATCCGCTCTATCTGGTGCCCCGGGAGAACGGCGAGCTGGTCGTGGGGGCCACCAGCGAGGAGCTGGGCTGGGACACCACGGTCACCGCGGGCGGCGTCTACGAGCTGCTGCGCGACGCCCACGAGCTGGTCCCGGGCATCACGGAGCTGCCGCTGGTGGAGACCTGCGCCGGACTGCGGCCCACCTCCCCCGACAACGCGCCGCTGCTCGGACCGACCGACCTGCCCGGCCTGCACCTGGCCACCGGGCACTTCCGCAACGGCGTGCTGCTGACGCCCGTCACCGGCGAGGTGATGGCCGAGGTGCTGGCCGGCGGGAGCCTTCCGGACGAGGCCCGCCCCTTCTCCCCCGCGCGCTTCACCGCCCACCGGGCCGAGCACGCCCACGTCCCAGAGGAGCAGCCCGTATGAGTGCCCCCCCTTCCACGGTGTCCGTGTCGGTCAACGGCGAATCCCGCCGGATCCCCGGGGACCTGACCCTCGACCGTCTCGTCGCGACGCTGACCCGGGCGTCCGCCGGGGTCGCCGCCGCGGTCAACGAGACGGTGGTGCCGCGCACCCAGTGGCCCACCACCCCGCTCGGCGACGGCGACCGCGTCGAGGTGCTCACCGCGGTCCAGGGAGGCTGATCCGGAACATGGCGGACGATCTGCTCACCATCGGTGACACCACCTTCACGTCCCGGCTGATCATGGGCACCGGGGGCGCGCCCAGCCTCGACGTCATGGAGCGGGCGCTGCTCGCCTCCGGTACGGAACTGACCACGGTCGCCATGCGGCGGCTGGACCCGACCGTGCAGGGCTCGGTGCTGTCCGTGCTGCGGCGGCACGCGATCCGGGTGCTGCCGAACACCGCGGGGTGCTTCACGGCGGGCGAGGCGGTGCTCACCGCCCGGCTGGCCCGGGAGGCGCTCGGTACGGACTGGGTCAAGCTCGAGGTGGTCGCCGACGAACGCACCCTGCTGCCCGATCCCGTCGAGCTGTTGGACGCCGCCGAAACCCTGGTGGACGACGGTTTCACGGTGCTGCCGTACACGAACGACGATCCGGTGCTGGCCCGGAGGCTGGAGGAGGCGGGCTGCGCCGCGATCATGCCGCTGGGCTCGCCGATCGGGTCGGGCCTGGGCATCCGCAACCCGCACAACTTCCAGCTGATCACGGAGCGGGCGGGCGTTCCCGTCATCCTGGACGCGGGTGCGGGCACCGCATCGGATGCCGCGCTCGCCATGGAGCTGGGCTGTGCGGCGGTGATGCTGGCGTCCGCGGTGACCCGGGCGCAGGAGCCGGAGCTGATGGCCGAGGCGATGCGGCACGCGGTCGACGCCGGACGGCTGGCGTACCGGGCGGGCCGGATCCCGCGCCGCCACTTCGCGCACGCGTCCTCGCCGGCGGAGGGCGTCGCGGCGCTGGACCCGGAGCGGCCCGCCTTCTAGACGGCGGACGGGTACACCCTCGCCGGGTACCCCCTGGGGGTGCACCCGGCGAGGTCTGTGGGTGCGGCGCATCCGGGCGACCCCCTCTCCCGGCACCGCTCCTGGCACCGCTCCCGGCACTGTTCCTGTCACTGTTCGGCTGCAGTCCGCCCCGAGTGACCGCCGCGGCGTCGGAGCAGCCGGTAATGCCTCGTAGACTCGTCTGCCGTGGATACGACCCTTCAGGACCCGCTCGAGGGCCAGCTGCTCGACGGCCGCTACCGCGTTCAGGCGCGCATCGCCGCCGGCGGGATGGCCACGGTCTATCGGGCCTTGGACACCCGGCTCGACCGCGTACTCGCGCTGAAGGTGATGCACCCGAGCCTGGCCACGGACGCGGCGTTCGTCGACCGCTTCATCCGGGAGGCCAAGTCGGTCGCGCGCCTTTCGCACCCGAACGTGGTGGGCGTCTTCGACCAGGGCACCGACGGCACGTACGTCTATCTGGCGATGGAGTACGTCGCCGGGTGCACACTGCGCGATGTGCTGCGGGAGCGGGGCGCGCTGCAGCCGCGGGCGGCGCTGGACATCCTGGAGCCGATCCTCGCGGCCCTGGGTGCCGCGCACCGCGCCGGTCTCGTGCACCGGGACATGAAGCCGGAGAACGTCCTGATCGGTGACGACGGCCGGGTCAAGGTCGCCGACTTCGGCCTGGTGCGGGCGGTGGACACCAACACCACCGCCTCCACCGGCTCCGTCCTGGGCACCGTGTCCTATCTCGCCCCCGAGCAGATGGAGCACGGCACCGCCGACGCCCGGGTCGACGTCTACGCCTGCGGTGTGGTGCTCTACGAGATGTTCACCGGCGGCAAGCCGCACACCGGTGGCTCCGCGGCGCAGATCCTCTACCAGCATCTGCACGAGGACGTCCGACCCCCGTCCACCCTGGTGCCCGGCCTGGCGCCGCAGCTGGACGATCTGGTGGCGCTGGCCACCGCCCGCGATCCGCAGCTGCGCCCGCAGGACGCGGCGGCGCTGCTGTACCGGGCGCGGGAGACCCGTGCCGAGCTGACCGGCGAGCAGCTTGATCTGGTGCCGCCGCAGGCGCACGAGCTGCCCGCCGGCGACGCCGAGCGGACGGATGTCCTGCCGCGGCTCGGCGGGCCGGCGGCACCGGGCGAGGTCGAGCTCAACCGCACCAGCCGGCTGGAGATGCCGCTCGGTGACGAAGTACCTCCCGGCGACCGGACCACGCGGCTTCGCCCGGTCCCCGCGCCGGCGCCGCGCGACGGCCTGATCCAGCGGCACAAGGTCCTCACCGTCATCGCGGCCGTACTGCTGGTCCTCGGCGTGGGCACCGGCGTGTGGTACGTCAATGTCGGCCAGTTCACGGCCGTCCCCGCCGTCCTCGACATGCCGCAGGCCAAGGCGGTCAAGACGCTGCGCGACGGGGGGCTGGGCGTGAAGGTGGTACGCGACTTCAGCTCGAATGTGGACCGCGGGCATGTCATGTCCACGGACCCGGCGACCGGCAAGCAGATCCGCGGGACGGACACGGTCACCCTCACGATCTCCCGTGGCCCGGAGATCGTCTCCGTACCGGACCTCTCGGGCACCCCGGTGGCCGACGCCAAGCGCAAGCTGCGCGACCTGGGGCTGACTCCGGGCACCGTGCAGCGGGATTTCAGCGACGAGGTCGCCAAGGGTTCGGTGATGCGCACGGACCCGGCCGCGGGCAGCAAGCGGCACCCGGACACCGCCGTGGGGATGACGGTCAGCCGCGGCTCCGAGATCCAGGTGCCGGACGTGGTCGGGGACGACCGCGCCGATGCGGTGTCCTCGCTGCGCGAGGAGGGTCTGCGGGTGAAGTTCGCGGAACAGCCGGTCTTCTCGCAGGAGGACAAGGGCACCGTCGCCCAGCAGTCGCCCGGCGCGGACCACTCGCTGGGCACGGGCGACACGGTCACCCTCACCCTCTCCAAGGGGCCGCAGATGGTCACCGTGCCGGACGTCACCGGCCAGAGCGAGGCGGACGCCAAGAAGACGCTGGAGGACAGCGGCTTCGCGGTCGAGGTCAAGAAGCCGTTCCTCTTCCCGCAGGACGAGGTCGAGAGCCAGTCCGTCGAAGGCGACGACCAGGCCCCGAAGGGCAGCACGATCACCATCCGACTGAAGGGCGCCCTCTAGGCTGCCGGCCCCCGCCGGTCGGCGTCCGCGGGACGGCGGCCGGCGGGCACCTGGCACCCTGGGAGGGTGAGTACACCCCAGCACGACGACGCATCGCGCGCCCGCGCGCGCAATCCGGTCGGCGGCCATGTGCCGGTGGCCGGCGGCCTGGCGAAGACCGGCCTTCCGTACGCCCGTGAGATGGGCGCCGAGACCGTACAGGTCTTCGTGGCGAACCCGCGCGGTTGGGCCACGCCCCCCGGAACTCCCGAGCAGGACGAGGCGTTCCGGGCGGCCTGCGCGCAGGAGCGGATCCCGGCGTACGTCCATGCGCCGTATCTGATCAACTTCGGGTCGCACACCGAGGCGACCGTCGAGAAGTCGGTGGCCTCGCTCCGCCACTCGCTGCGCCGGGGCCGGGAGATCGGCGCGCTCGGCGTGGTCGTGCACACCGGCTCGGCGACCGGCGGCCGGCCGCGCGCCGAGGCGCTGGCGCAGGTCCGGGAGCGGATGCGGCCGCTGCTGGACGAGCTGACACATGACGACGACCCCTGGCTACTGCTGGAGCCGACGGCCGGGCAGGGCGCTTCGCTGTGTGCGCCGGCCGAGGATCTGGGGCCGTACTTCGACGCGCTGGACCGGCATCCGAGGCTCGGCGTGTGCCTGGACACCTGCCACGCCTTCGCGGCCGGGCACGACATGGCGGCGCCGGGCGGGATGAAGGCGCTGCTGGACGAGCTGGTGGAGGTCACCGGCGAGGGCCGGCTGAGGCTGATCCATGCCAACGACTCCAAGGACGTGGTCGGCGCCCACAAGGACCGGCACGCGAACATCGGCTCCGGGCACATCGGCGCGGAGCCGTTCGGCGAGCTCTTCCGGCATCCGGCGACGGACGGGGTTCCGCTGGTGATCGAGACGCCGGGCGGCAAGGAGGGGCATGCGGCCGACGTGGCCCGACTGAAGGGGCTGCGGGCACCGGACACTCTTTGAGTTATACCCCTAGGGGGTATATGGTTCCCACTGTCGGGCCGGAACCGCTACCTCTCACCGGGAGCTTCCATGCAGCACCGCACACCCCACGACCACACCACCGACGCCGCCGGCACGGCCGCCGCGAGCGCACCGGCCGAAGCGGGCCACAGGGACCACAGCGGCGCCACCGCAGGCTGGACGACGGCCGCCAGGGCCACCCTGCACTGCCTCACCGGCTGCGCCATCGGCGAGGTCCTGGGCATGGTGATCGGTACGGCGCTGGGCTGGCACAACGCCCCGACCACGATCCTCGCGATCATCCTCGCCTTCGCCTTCGGCTACGCCCTCACCCTGCGCGGCGTACTGAAGGCGGGCGTCGGCTTCCGTACGGCGTTCCGGATCGCCCTCGCGGCAGACACGCTCTCCATCGCCGTGATGGAGCTGATCGACAACGGCGTGATCGCGCTCTGGCCGGGCGCGATGGACGCCCAGCTGTCGGACGTACTGTTCTGGGGCACCCTGGCCGCCTCACTGGCGCTCGCCTTCGTGGTGACCACACCGGTCAACAAGTGGCTGATCGGCCGCGGCCGGGGTCATGCGGTGGCGCACCGGTACCACCACTGAGGGCGGCCGGGCGCGGGCGACGTCAGAGCTCGGGGCCCTCGCCCGGCGCCTCCTGGTACGAGTAGCGCTGCTCGCGCCAGGGGTCGCCGAGGTTGTGGTAGCCGCGCTCCTCCCAGAAGCCGCGGCGGTCCGCCGTCATGTACTCGATGCCGCGGACCCACTTGGGCCCCTTCCAGGCGTACAGGTGCGGAACGATGAGCCGGGCCGGGAAACCGTGTTCGGCGGTGAGCAGTTCGCCCGAGCGGTGGGTGGCGAAGAGACAGTCCTGCGCCGCGAAATCCGCCAGCCGCAGGTTCGAACTGAATCCGTACTCCGCCCACACCATCACATGGGTGACATCCGGCGCGGGCGGCGCGAGCTCCATGATCGTCTGCGCGCGGACCCCACCCCATTCGGCGCCCAGCATGCTGAATTTCGTCACGCAGTGCATATCGGCGACGACCGTCGCATACGGCAGGGCCGTGAATTCCTCATGCGTCCAGCAGTGCTTTTCACCGTCCGCAGTGGCGCCGAAGGCGCGGAACTCCCAGCGTTCGGGGCGGAATTTCGGGACCGGACCGTAATGCGTCACCGGCCAGCCCCGCTGCAGCCGCTGTCCGGGAGGCAGCTGATCCTGCTCCTCTTCGCGACCGTCCGGCTGACCCATGCCCTCCATGTTGTCAGACCGGGAGGGGTGCCGATGACCAGGCAGGGAGGGATTCGGGCAACTCGTACTAAGCGTGCACTTACTGGACTGTCCGCTCCACGCGGTGCAAGGATGCGCGGCACCTGCCCAGTTCTCGCGCGGAAGGAGCCCGCTGCCATGCAGGGCGACCCCGAGGTCATTGAATTCCTCAACGAGCAGCTGACTGCCGAGCTGACCGCGATCAATCAGTACTTCCTGCACGCCAAGATGCAGGAGAACTTCGGCTGGACGAAGCTCGCCAAGTACACCCGCAGCGAGTCGTTCGACGAAATGAAGCACGCGGAGCTCCTGACCGACCGCATTCTCTTCCTGGAAGGGCTACCGAACTACCAGCGGCTCTTCCATGTGCGCGTCGGCCAGACCGTCACCGAGATGTTCCATGCGGACCGGCAGGTCGAGGTCGAGGCGATCGACCGGTTGCGGCGCGGAATCGAGATCATGCGCGCCAAGGGCGACATCACCTCGGCGAACATCTTCGAGGACATCCTCGCGGACGAGGAGCACCACATCGACTATCTCGACACCCAGCTCGAACTGGTGGAGAAACTCGGCGAGGCGCTCTACATCGCACAGCTGATCGAGCAGCCGAGCTGAGGCGCGGGCCGTGCCACCCCGCAGGGCTACGCGGCCTCCCGGAGCGCCGCGGGCACCACTTCGGCCACCTCCGCGACCGGCGGCGGTGCGGCCACGGTGCCCAGCGGCGCGGGGGCCCCGCTGTCGATGAGCTCCCGGCGCGGGCACGCGCCACGGCCGAGCAGTTCCTGGATGCGGCGCACACAGCCGCCGCAGTCGGTGCCGGCCTTGCAGGCGGAGGCGATCTGGCGGGGCGTGCAGGCGCCCGTGTCCGCGTGTTCGCGGACCTGCTTCTCGGTGATCCCGAAGCATGAGCAGACGTACACGCGGTTTCACCTCCGTTGGGAACCCCACCGATCCTCGACGATCCTGCCGATCTTGAGTGAGGTTACCCTTACCTTACCTGGCGTCCCGGGTGGCGCACAACGCGATGGGGCGCGGATCACAGGATCCGCGCCCCATCGTCGTGCTCTGCCCGCGCCTACTGGTCGCGGTACATCTCCGCCACCAGGAACGCCAGGTCGAGCGACTGGCTGCGGTTGAGCCGCGGGTCGCAGGCGGTCTCGTAGCGCTGGTGCAGATCGTCGACGAAGATCTCGTCGCCGCCGCCCACGCACTCCGTGACGTCGTCGCCGGTCAGCTCGACGTGGATGCCGCCCGGGTGCGTGCCCAGGGCCTTGTGGACCTCGAAGAAGCCCTTGACCTCGTCCAGCACATCGTCGAAGCGGCGGGTCTTGTGACCCGAGGCCGCCTCGAAGGTGTTGCCGTGCATCGGGTCGCAGATCCACGCCACCTGGGCGCCGGAGGCGGTGACCTTCTCGACCAGCTCGGGGAGCTTGTCGCGGACCTTGTCCGCCCCCATCCGGGTGATGAAGGTCAGCCGGCCGGGCTCGCGCTCCGGGTCGAGGCGCTCGATGAGGGTGAGTGCGTCCTCCACCGTGCTGGTCGGGCCGAGCTTGACGCCGATCGGGTTGCGGATGCGCGAGGCGAACTCGAGGTGGGCGCCGTCCAGCTGCCGGGTGCGCTCACCGATCCACACCATGTGGCCCGAGACGTCGTAGAGGTTGCCGGTACGCGAGTCCACGCGGGTCAGCGCCGACTCGTAGTCGAGGACCAGCGCCTCGTGGGAGGCGTAGAACTCGACGGTACGGAACTCCTCCGGGTCCACCCCGCAGGCGTTCATGAAGTTCATCGCGCGGTCGATCTCGCGGGCCAGCGCCTCGTAGCGCTGCCCGGAGGGCGAGGACTTCACGAAGTCCTGGTTCCAGGCGTGCACCTGGCGCAGGTCGGCGTAGCCACCGGTGGTGAAGGCGCGGACCAGGTTGAGGGTCGCCGCGGAGGCGTGGTACATCCGCTTCAGCCGCTCGGGGTCCGGGATCCGGGCCGCCTCGGTGAACTCGAAGCCGTTGACGGAGTCGCCGCGGTAGGTCGGCAGCGTCACGCCGTCGCGGGTCTCGGTCGGCTTGGAGCGCGGCTTGCTGTACTGACCGGCGATCCGGCCGACCTTGACCACCGGGACGGACCCGGCGTAGGTCAGCACGGCGCCCATCTGGAGGAGCGTCTTGAGCTTGTTGCGGATGTGCTCGGCGGAGACGGCGTCGAAGGCCTCCGCGCAGTCGCCGCCCTGAAGCAGGAACGCCTCACCACGGGCGACCGCTCCCAGGCGCTCACGCAACTGGTCGCACTCGCCCGCGAAGACGAGCGGCGGATAGGACTCGAGCTCCGCGATCACATCGCGCAGAGCCTCTTGGTCCGGCCAGTCAGGCTGCTGCGCCGCGGGCAGGTCTCGCCAGGTGTTGCCACCGGCATGGGTTTCAGCGTTCACGGTCACGAACACCACATTACGGGGTCCTCGAGGGGTGTCCGCGCCGCGCCCGGACTGTGAGACGGTCCGGACGCGGATCCGGACGGAACCCCGTAACGAGCGCTCGGCCACCGCCGGGCCGTCCACACCGTGAGACACGGTGCACGCGGCGGGGCGCTCCGCTAGGGTGCAGACCATGTTCGCGCAGACAACCATGAACTGGTGGTGGACCGCTCTTCCGGCGGCCCACTGATTCGCGCGCACTCCACAGACTCCGCGAAGGCCGCCCGAGGGCGGCCTTCGGTCTTTCCGGACGCCGGCCCTCGCCCCCACCTCTTGACCGAGAAGGACGAGGAACATGCACCTGCCCGAGCTGCTCGCCGACGACCGGCCCTTTGCCCTGCTGCGCCGCCGGGCACCCGGCCGCGACCACGACACCGTGGAGATCCTGATCGGCTCCGTCGCGGAGTACGACCGGCTCGCCGACCTTCCCGAGGGCCTGGCGATGGTGCCGTTCCGGCAAATCAGGGAGCGCGGCTTCGACGTGCACGACGACGGCACGCCGCTCGTCGCGCTGGTCCCCGAGGAGACGTACGAGCTGCCGCTCGCCGATGCGCTGGCGCAGCTGCCGGACCACGCCGTGCGGGTGGCGGACGGGGCGGCCTTCGACGTGACCGACGAGCAGTACGCGGAGATCGTCGGGCGGGTGCTCCACGAGGAGATCGGCAGCGGCGAGGGGGCGAACTTCGTGATCCGGCGGACCTACGAGGGCGAGATCCCCGGGTTCGACCGGGCCGATGCCCTGGCCCTCTTCCGCCGGCTGCTGGCCGCCGAGCGCGGCGCGTACTGGACCTTCGTCGTGCACACCGGGGAGCGGACGCTCGTGGGCGCGAGCCCCGAGGTGCACGTCCGGATGAGCGGCGGCACGGTCGTGATGAACCCGATCAGCGGGACGTACCGCTACCCGGCCGGCGGCCCGACCGCCGACGACCTGCTCGCCTTCCTCGATGACGGCAAGGAGATCGAGGAACTGTCGATGGTCGTCGACGAAGAGCTCAAGATGATGTGCACCGTCGGCGACATGGGCGGCGTGGTGGTCGGGCCGCGACTGAAGGAGATGGCCCACCTCGCGCACACCGAGTACGAGCTGCGCGGCCGCTCGTCGCTGGACGTGCGGGAGGTGCTGAAGGAGACGATGTTCGCGGCGACGGTCACCGGGTCGCCGGTACAGAACGCCTGCCGGGTCATCGAGCGCTACGAGCCCCTCGGGCGGGACGGCACGGGGCGCGGCTACTACGCGGGCGCGCTCGCCCTGATCGGCCGCGACGCGGGAGGCGCGCAGACCCTTGACTCGCCCATCCTGATCCGCACCGCCGACGTCGACGCGGCCGGCCGGCTGCGGGTGCCGGTGGGAGCGACGCTGGTCCGCGGCTCGGACCCGGTGAGCGAGGTGGCGGAGACACACGCCAAGGCGGCCGGGGTGCTCACCGCGCTCGGCGTGCGTCCGGGCCCCGCCCGGCCGGCGGACACCGCGCCGCCGCGGCTGGCCGACGACCCGCGGGTGCAGGCCGCCCTGGCCGCCCGGCGGGCCGACCTGGCGCCGTTCTGGCTGCGGATGCAGACCCCCGCCTCGACCGCCGCGCTGAGCGGCCATGCGCTGGTCGTCGACGGCGAGGACACCTTCACCGCGATGCTGGCGCATCTGCTGCGCACCTCGGGGCTGACGGTCGAGATCCGACGGTTCGACGAGCCGGGGCTGCGCGCGGCGGTGCGCGCGCACGAGGGCCCGGTGGTGCTCGGCCCCGGCCCCGGCAATCCGGCCGACGCCACCGATCCCAAGATGCGCACCCTGCGCGCGCTCACCGCCGAGCTGGTGCGCGAGCACCGGCACGGGCTGCTGGGCGTCTGCCTCGGCCACGAACTGCTCGCCGCCGAGCTGGGATTGGAGATCGTCCGCAAGGAGGTGCCGTTCCAGGGCGCACAGGAGCGGATCGACTTCTTCGGGCGCCCGGAGACGGTGGGCTTCTACAACACCTTCACGGCCCGCTGCGACGACACCACGGCCACCGAACTCGCCATGCACCGGGTCGAGTTGAGCCGGGACGCCGAGACCGGCGACGTGCATGCGCTGCGCGGTCCCGGCTTCGCGGGCGTGCAGTTCCATCCCGAGTCGGTGCTCACCCTGGACGGCGCCGCGGTCACCGCCCAGCTGCTGGCAGCTGTCCTCGTGTGACCAGCATGTTCTCGTTGGTGCGGTGGGCCAGATAGTCCTCGACGTTGCGCACGGTGGCGTCGATGATCTGGCCGACCGCGTCCTCGGTGAAGTACGCCTGGTGCGAGGTGACCAGCACGTTCGAGAAGGTCATCAGGCGGGCGAGGGTGTCGTCGCTGATGACGTCCAGGGACTTGTCGAAGAAGAACAGGCCGGCCTCCTCCTCGTAGACGTCCAGGGCGACGCCGTCGAGCCGGCCCGCCTTGAGCGTGTCGACGAGGGCCACGGTGTCGACCAGCCCGCCACGGCTGGAGTTGACGAGGACCGCGTCGTCCTTCATCGCGGCCAGCGCGGCGGCGTCGACGAGGTGCCGGGTGGCCGCCACCAGGGGCACATGCAGGGTGACCAGGTCCGCCTCGGCGAACAGCTGCCGCTTGCCGACGTACGTCATACCGAGCGCGGCGCAGTTGGGGTTCTCGGCGATGTCCCAGCCGAGCAGGTTCATGCCGAAGCCGTGGGCGATCCGGGTGAATGCCTCACCGATCCGGCCGGTGCCGATCACGCCCACCGTGCGGCCCCGCAGATCGCGGCCCATCAGGCCGTCCAGCCGGAAGTCGAAGTTACGGGTGCGGGTGGCGGCCCGGACGATCCGCCGGTTCACCGCCAGCGCCAGGCCCCAGGCGAACTCGGCGACCGCGTACGGGGAGTAGGCGGAGACCCGGCCGATGGACATGCCGAGGTCGGCCGCGGCCTCCAGATCGATGTTGTTGAAGCCGGTGGCGCGCTGGGCGATCATCTTGGTGCCGCCGGCCGCGAGCGTCTGCAGGACGTCGGCGCCGAGGTCGGCGTGGACGCTGGAGCTGACGACCTCGTAGCCGTGGGCGATGGGGGCGGTGTCGCGGTTGATGAACACGTCCAGGCTGCGGACCTGGTGCCGCTCCCCGAAGGAACTCTCCAGCAGCGCGCGCTCGTCCGCCTGGACACCGAAGGCGATGATCTCCACGAACCCTCCCGCCGGTCCTGCCACTCCGGCCTGCCTCTGCACGGCAGGCCGGACATGCCGCGTACGCCACAGACGCCGTATGCCCCATACATTCGCCTATGTCCATGTATGGCGAATATACGGCCCCTCGCCCGGGGATGCCGCCCGGCGTACCGGTCCCGGCGCGGGGGACGTGCACCGGCTCAGCCGAAGAAGACGCCGGCCTCGGTGTACAGCGCCGGATCGACGGTCTTGAGCTTCGCGGTCGCCTCCGCGATCGGCACCCGGACGATGTCGGTACCGCGCAGCGCGACCATCTTGCCGAAATCGCCGTCGCACACCGCATCGATGGCGTGCAGCCCGAAGCGGGTGGCCAGCCAGCGGTCGAAGGCGCTGGGCGTACCGCCGCGCTGGGTGTGCCCGAGCACCGTGGTGCGGGCCTCCTTGCCGGTGCGCCGCTCGATCTCCTTGGCCAGCCACTCCCCCACGCCCGACAGCCGGACATGGCCGAAGGAGTCGGTGGACCCGTCCTTGAGCACCATCTGGCCGTCCTTGGGCATCGCGCCCTCGGCGACGACCACGATCGGGGCGTAGCGGACCTTGAAGCGGGACTCGATCCAGCCGCAGACCTCGTCGATGTCGAAGCGCTGCTCGGGGATGAGGATGACGTTGGCGCCGCCGGCGAGGCCGGAGTGCAGCGCGATCCAGCCGGCGTGCCGGCCCATCACCTCGACGACCAGGACCCGCATATGGGATTCGGCGGTGGTGTGCAGCCGGTCGATGGCCTCGGTGGCGACGCCGACGGCGGTGTCGAAGCCGAAGGTGTAGTCGGTGGCGGAGAGGTCGTTGTCGATGGTCTTGGGAACGCCGACGCAGGGCACGTCGTATTCGTCGGAGAGACGGGCGGCCACACCGAGGGTGTCCTCGCCGCCGATCGCGATCAGCGCCGAGATCTCGTTCTTGGCCAGCGTGTCCTTGATCCGGCGGATACCGTCGTCCTCCTTGAAGGGGTTGGTCCGCGAGGAGCCGAGGATGGTGCCGCCGCGCGGCAGGATTCCGCGTACCGCCGCGATGTCCAGCGGCACGGTGTTGCCCTCCAAGGGGCCCCGCCAGCCGTCCCGGAAGCCGACGAAGTCATATCCGTATTCCTGGGTGCCCTTGCGGACGGCGGCCCTGATCACCGCGTTCAGACCAGGGCAGTCGCCGCCGCCGGTGAGTACTCCGACCCGCATCGCTTCACCTATCCCGTCGATGGCCGCGTACGGCCGTGAATGAGCAGACCCGCGTCACGCTAATGGTGACGTGGGTCACTCCGGGATGGGGCGATCGGTGATTCCGTTGTTTTGCCGGGGAGTTGACGCCGGGCGTTCACCCGTACGAGGGGAACCCCGGCCGGGTGGCTCCCTAGGGCCGAACGACGGGCCCTATGCCTCGTCCAGGCCGCGCTCGATGGCGTAGCGCACCAGCTCCACGCGATTGTGCAACTGGAGTTTGCCGAGGGTGTTCTGGACGTGGTTCTGCACCGTGCGGTGCGAGATGACCAGGCGTTCGGCGATCTGCTTGTACGAGAGGCCCTTGGCCACCAGGCGCAGCACCTCGGTCTCCCGCTCCGTCAGCTGCGGTGCGCCCGGCTCGTCCGGGGTCGCGGGGGCCGGTTCGGTGGCCAGGCGTCGGTACTCGCCGAGCACCAGGCCGGCGAGCCCGGGGGTGAACACCGGGTCGCCGGCGGCCGTACGCCGGACCGCGTCCACCAGCTCCTCGGTACTCGCCGACTTCAGCAGATAGCCGGTCGCCCCGGACTTGACCGCCTCCAGGACGTCGGCGTGCTCGCCGCTCGCGGAGAGCACCAGCACCCGCAGTGCGGGCAGCGATCCGACCAGTTCCTTGCACACCTGGACACCGGGCAGCCCCGGCAGATTGAGGTCCAGCACCAGCACGTCGGGGATGGCCGCCTGCGCGCGGCGCACCGCCTGGAGGCCGTCCCCGGCCGTCGCGACCACCTCGAACCCGGCCTCGGCCAGGTCCCGTGCGACCGCGTCCCGCCACATCGGGTGGTCGTCGACCACCATCACCCTCAGACCCGCCCGCTCACTCACGCTTTCGCCTTCCCCCGACCTCTGCCCTCGGACTCGGCGCCCTTGGGGACCGTCAACTCCACTTCCGTGCCCTGTCCGGGGACCGAGACCCACTCGGCACGGCCGCCCAGATCCCGCAGCCGGCCGCGGATCGACAAGGCCACACCGAGGCGGCCCTCGCGCTCGGCGTCCGCGAGCCGGCCCTCGGGGATGCCGGGACCGTCGTCGCGGACCGTCACGATCACCGCCTGCGGTTCGTCCTCCACCAGGATCCACGCCTGGGCGCCGTCCCCCACGTGCACCCGTACATTGTCCAGCGCCGCACCGACAGCGGCCGCCAGCTCCGCCGCCGCAGCGGCCGGCAGTTCGACCGGGGCGCCGGGCTCGGAGAAGGTGACACCACCGCCCGCGTACGGGGCGAGCAGCGCCCGGACGTCGCAGGGCCCGCCCGCCGGGGCGGACGGCGCGGCCGTCCCGCCGGCGGGCGGCACGGTCTCCGCAGGCCCCTGCGCACGCGGCGGCGGAACCAACCCGCTGGAGACCAACGTCCGCAGTGCGACCTCCTGTTCGCCGGCCATCCGGCCCAGTTCGGCCGCCTCGCCGCCGATCGCGGCGCCGCGCCGCTGCACCATCGCGAGCACCTGGAGCACGCTGTCGTGGATGTCGCGGGCCAGCCGCTCGCGTTCGCGGGTGGCGGCCTCGATCTGCAGGGCGCGGGCGAGGGTGCGCTCACTGGCGCGAGCCACCTCGACCACGTAGCCGATCGCGACGCTGGCCACCCACACCAGGACGACGTTGTGGACGATGTCGCGGGCCAGCTCCTCGCGTTCGACGAGGTTGGCGATCGCCACCGCGCTGGAGGCCACCGCGGCCCAGCGCCAGCCGCGCTTGATCGCGAAGCCCAGGACGGCGCCCGCCGTCCAGATGGAGGGCAGGGTGGGCCCGCCGTCCATGATGCGGGCCTGGGTGTCCACCAGGGGCGTCAGGAGGATGCCGCCGACGGCGAAGCCGAGGTCGGCGAAGAGGAAGTACCGGGTGCAGCGCTCCGCCGAGGCCGTCCGGCGCCAGGTGAAGAGCATCCAGACGGTGAGCGCGGCCATGTAGGCGGCGGCGCCGAGCGGATGCGCGTACTCCTTGTACGAGAGCGCGAACAGGCACAGCGAGTAGCAGAGGGTGAGGATGCGGTAGCCGGTGAGCGCCCGCCACAGCGGCAGCTCGACGGACATCCGCAGCACCCTCGGGCGCTTGCTGTGACGCCTGGCGGCACCGCTCACCGGTATGTCGGCATCCGTCATGGGCCCCCCACCCCTCGCCGGGCTCGACTACGCCCCGGCCTCGGCCTTCCCCTTGTCGACGGCCCTGCCGGCCTCCGACTCCGCCTTCTTCTTCGTCTCCGCCGCCTTCGCCGCATCGGCGATCTGCCGCTTGGCCGCCGTCGCGTAGATGTCGACGTACTCCTGGCCGGACAGCTTCATGATCTCGTACATGACCTCGTCGGTGACCGACCGCAGGATGAAGCGGTCGCCCTCCATGCCCTGGTAACGGGTGAAGTCCAGCGGCTTGCCGATACGGATGCCGGGCCGGATCATCTTCGGCACGATCTTGCCCGGAGGCTGCACCTTCTCGGTGTCGATCATCGCCACGGGGATCACCGGGGCGCCGGTGGCCAGCGCGACCCGGGCCAGGCCGCCCGGCTTGCCGCGGTAGAGCCGGCCGTCCGGGGAGCGGGTGCCCTCCGGGTAGATGCCGAACAGCTCACCGCGCTCCAGCACCTCGATGCCGCTCTTGATCGCCGCCTCGCCCGCGCCCCGGCCGCCCGACCGGTCCACCGGCAGCTGGCCCACGCCCTTGAAGAACGCGGCGGTCAGCTTGCCCTTCACGCCGGGCGAGGTGAAGTACTCGGCCTTCGCGATGAACGTGACCTTCCGGTCGAGCACTGCGGGCAGGAAGAAAGAGTCCGAGAAGGACAGGTGGTTGCTCGCGAGGATCGCCGGACCCTCGGCGGGGATGTTCTCGATGCCTTCCACCCAGGGGCGGAACGCAAGCTTCAGCGACCCGCCGATGGAAAACTTCATTGCGCCGTAGATCAACCGACTGCCTCCTGTGTGTGACGCAAAGACCTTAACCTGCCCCGGCCCCCCGCTCGCCGCGGCGGGGCTGCGAGCGGCCCCTACGAGCGAGCGGACGGGTGGCGGGCACCCGGCCGCGCGGCCGACGCCGGACCTATCCGCTCCGCGTCCCTCCGCGTACGCTGAGGTAACCCACCAGGTCCCCTTACCGATCGGAGTTCCCCGGTGCCGCTCCTTCCCGGAGTCGAGCCGTTCCGCCGTGACGGCGGAGAGGTCGGCGTCCTCGTGTGCCACGGCTTCACCGGTTCCCCGCAGTCCGTCCGTCCCTGGGCCGAGCATCTGGCCGACCGCGGGCTGACGGTCTCCCTGCCGCTGCTGCCCGGACACGGCACCCGCTGGCAGGACCTGCAGATCACCTCCTGGCAGGACTGGTACGCCGAGGTGGACCGCGAGCTGCGCGCACTGACCGAGCGCTGCACCAAGGTCTTCGTCTGCGGCCTGTCCATGGGCGGCGCGCTGGCGCTCCGCCTGGCCGCCAAGCACGGCCCGGCGATCAGCGGCGTGGCCGTGGTCAACCCGGCCAACAAGGTCCATGATGCCGCGGCGCCGCTGCTTGCGGTGCTGCGCCACCTCGTACCGAGTACCAAGGGGATCGCCAGCGACATCGCCGCGCCGGGCGCCGAGGAGGTCGGCTACGACCGGGTGCCGCTGCACGCCGCGTACTCGCTGCGCCGCTTCTTCCAGCAGGTGGACGCCGAACTCCCGGGTGTCACCCAGCCGTTGCTGGTGATGACCAGCCCGCAGGACCATGTCGTGCCGCCCGCGGACTCCGAGCGGATCCTGAGCCGGGTGTCCTCCACCGACGTACGGCAGACCCTGCTGGAACGCAGCTATCACGTCGCCACGCTCGACCACGACGCGGAGCGGATCTTCGAGGACACCTTCGCCTTCATCACCCGGCTCGCCCCCGAGGCCCAGCCGGGCCCGGTCCAGGAGGGGGCGGCGGCAAGTGGCGGAGCATAGCCCCAGGGACCCCCGGGACCCGCTGGACGAAGAGGCCGCCTGGGCGGAGATCGTCGCGGGCTACGGCGAGCAGCCGGAGGTGCCCACGGCGGACGACGACGGCGCCGAGGAGGCCGGGCGCAAGGACGCCCAGGCCCTGCCGGGTGCCGACGACACGACGGCGGGGGCCGCACGCCCCGGGAGCTTCGTCGTCTTCGCCCCCGGGGTCGGGCCGCGCGACTGGAGCACCGCCGAGCCGTCCGACGGCGACCTCGACGACCACGACGAGGGCCACTTCACCCCGCCGGAGCCGCCTCCGCTGCCGCAGGCCGACGTCACCACGAAGTTCGCCTGGCTCGCGGTGCTCGGCGGTCCGCTGCTGCTGGTGACGATGATGATCATCCAGCAGCCGGTGACGTGGTGGCTCGCCGTCCTGGGCATCGGCGGCTTCCTCGGCGGCTTCGCCACCCTGGTGGGGCGGATGAAGGACGACGACGAGGGCGACGACCTGCCGGGGGGCGGAGCGGTGGTGTGACCGCGGCTGTTCGCGGAGGACGCGTGCGGCGTAGGAGGTCCAGGAGCCGACAGCGGTCAGCGAGTCCCTGACGAAGCGGCCTGACCCTCGCACAGGGGCATGCCGATTTTCGCGGCGGTCTCGCCGGCGTCCTGGTGGGTCAGGACGACGACCAACGCCGCCAGCGGGATCACGAAGCCTGCGATGACGGCGAAGAACGTGGGTATCCAGCTCTGCCCACCGGACGCCGGCCGGATCCCGCCGCGGCGCGCGGCGCGGGACGTCAGAACGTGGACGACCGGTGCCGACACGGCCGCGAGCAGGCTGCCGTAGGCAGTCGCGAAATGCGTCCACGGCACTGCCATGTACCGGCAGGCATCCGACTGGTGGTGGATGTGGGCGGTGGACAGCGCCAGGGACGCGACGAGACAGGTGATCGCGGCCACGGAGAGCAGCGGCACCGGAAGCGCCCTTGCCCAGGAGTGCCGCGAGGAGCGATGCGGCCGTGCGTCGTGCCGAGTTGCCGGTTCGGACATGCCTTCACTCCCCGTCCGGGCGCGGCCGGACACAGATCAGTGACCGTGGGCCGGCACCCGCAGCACGGCCAGGACCGGAAGGTGGTCGGAGGCGGCCTTCAGATCCGCTTCGTGGACGCCCGGCACCGGGTGCGGCACCCCGCAGCCGAGCACCTCGACACCGTCGGTGGTGAAGACGGCGTCGATCCGCTGATGCGGGTCGTGGGGCGTGGAGGTGAACTCCCCGCCCCACGGCCTCGCCACCCAGGCGTCCGTCAGCGCCCCCGCCAGTCGCCGGAAACTCCGGCCGCCGGGGCGGTCGTTGAGATCGCCGCCCGCCACCGCATACGGCACGTCCAGCTGCGCCAGCCGCTCCAGCAGCAGCCCGGCCTGCCCGTAGCGTTCCGCGGCGGACAGGCTCAGGTGGCAGCTGAGCACCCCGAGCCGGGCGCCCCCGATCCGTACCACGGCGGTCGCGAAGCCGCGCTGGTGCAGGCCGGGGGTGCGGGGCAGCAGGATGTCCTGCGTCCGCTCCACATGGGCGCGCAGCGAGGACAGGATCATCGGGCCCGCGGTCGTGCCGCCGCCGGTGACGTACACCAGCCCCGAGGCGCGGGCCAGCCGCTCGGCGGCCTTGCGCCAGCGGAAGAACCGCGGCGCCTCCTGGACGAGCACGAGATCGGGCGCGCAGGCCCGGACGACCCTGGCCAGGGCCGCCCGGTCGTCCCGCAGCGAGCGGATGTTGTAGCTGAGCACCCGGACGACCGCGGAGCCGCTGTGCTGCGCTCCGCCTCCGCCCATCGCACAGTCCTCGGCAGCGGAGCCGCGCTCCGTGCCGGACACGGGGAGCCCGGGGTGCTCGGCCACCACCGGGGTCAGCCCTGGCGGGCCAGGTCCGCGGCGCCCACCAGCCCGGCCTTGCCACCGAGCTGGGCGGCCAGGACCTGGGCGTGCGGCCGCCATTGGTTGCCGACCAGCCAGCGGCGGAAGGACTTACGGATCGGGTCGAGGACCAGTTCGCCCTCGTCCGAGACGCCGCCCCCGACGATGAAGGCGGACGGGTCGAAGAGCGAGGCGAGGTCGGCCAGACCCGCTCCGGCCCAGCGGGCCAGTTCGCGGAACGAGTCGATGGCGACCGCGTCGCCCTGCCGGGCGGCCGCGCTGATGTGCTTGCCCTGGATGCCCTCGGCGGTGCCGTCGCCGAGGGAGAGCAGCACCGTGGCGTTCTCCGGGGTGGCGAAGGCGCGTTGGCGGGCGTAGCGCAGCAGGGCCCGGCCGGAGGCGTACTGCTCCCAGCAGCCCTGGCTGCCGCAGCCGCACAGCAGTCCGTCGGGGACGACCCGGATGTGGCCGAACTCGGCGGCGACGCCGAAGCGGCCCCGGCGCAGCTTGTTGCCGATGATGATGCCGCCGCCCAGGCCGGTGCCCAGGGTGATGCAGATGACGTCGCTGTGGCCCTGGCCCGCGCCGAATTTGTACTCGCCCCAGGCGGCGGCGTTGGCGTCGTTCTCGACGACCACGGGCAGGCCGACGCGCTGTTCGACCTTGTCCTTGAGCGGCTCGTGGCGCCAGTCGATGTTGGGTGCGAAGAGGACCGTGGCCCGCTTCTCGTCGACGTAGCCCGCCGCGCCGATGCCGACGGCCTCGACCTGGTGACCGGATCCGACGGTGCGGACCGCGTCCGCGATCGCCTCGGTCAGTGCGTCGGTCGCCTGCGGGGTCGGTACCTGGCACGTCTCGAGGATCGAGCCCTCTTCGTCGACCACGCCGGCCGCGATCTTCGTGCCGCCGATGTCGACGCCGATGGTGAGTCCCATGTGTCCCTCAGTTATTCGCTCGAACCCCGCCGGGATCAACCGTACCGGAGGAGGGACCGCCTTCCCCTGCCGTGTGGTGGCGGGGTCTCAGTCGAGGTCGATCCGCTCGGTGCCGGCGGGACCGTCGTCGCGCGGGTCGTCGGGACGGTCCCGGCCCGGGCGGTCGGTGTCGTCGTCGTCACGGGTCCAACGGCTCTCGCTGCGCTCGACGGCCGAGCGGTAGGCGGCGAGCAGCTCCGTCCCGGCCGCCGCGAGGTGGTCGAAGACATCGGGGTTGCGCTCGATGACCGGCTCCACTGCCGCCTTGGCCTGCCGGAAGAGCTGGCCCATGGCACCCTGCGCGGCGATCCCGCCCAGCGCACCGGGCAGCTGGATGCCCGCGAGCTTGTCCGTCACGGCCTCGGCGAGCTTGCGCAGCTCCTCGGCGGCGCTGCCCGGCTGCGGGCCGTACTCGGTGCGGCGGCGCGCCTTCTCCGCCGCGAGGTCCTCGGCGCAGGCCGTCTCCCAGGCGTCGGTGTCGAAACCGGCCGGCTGGTCGGCAGGGCGCTCGGTGGCATCACTCATGATGATCTCCGTGGACTCCGGCGGCGGGGCTCACCCCCGACGTTACCCGAATGGTGGTACGGCGTTCAGGGACTCTTGGGCCACAGGCCCGGATCGGGTGCGAAGCGGATGTCGAGGACGCCGTCCCTCAGCCCGGCGCCGGAGACGGTGCAACGGCGCAGCGCGGAGGGAAGCGTGCGGATGCGCCGGAAGGCGCCGACGGTGACGACGATCTCGTCGCCGCGGCGCACCAGCCCGAGGCCCTCACGCCGGGCGCCGGGCAGCGGCACCCGCCACAGGAGGATGCCGTCGGTGGCGAGGCGGTCCACCACGGTCCAGGGGTCGCGGGAAGCGGTGGCGGCGTCGGCGTCGTGGTGCGCCGGGTCCACCTCGTCCAGCGGTTCCCCGCCCGCGGTCAGCCGGTCCAGGTCCTCGACGCCCTGGGGATCGCGGCCCAGGTGCGCCACCTCGTGGACGGCCACGTCGGGGCACTCCTCGCGCAGCGCCTTCAGGGCGGCCTGCTGGCTGCCGGAGAGGGCGGCGAGGAAGGGGTCGGCGGAGCCGGTGGGCAGCAGCCGGTTGACGAGGACGGCGTCGGTGCGGCGGCCGTGGAGCGCGAGCCCGGCGCGCACCGGGCGCAGTCCGGCGGCGGCGACCGGGCCGGCGTCGGTGACCAGGCGTACGCAGGTGCCGGGGTCGTCGATCACCCGCTGGACGGCGGCGAGTTCGCCTTCCCAGCGCTCGGCGGCCTCGTACAGCTTCTGGGCCGGCATCGGCACGCCGGCGAGCTGGGCCAGCACCGGGCGCAGCGCGCGGGCGGCCTGGCGTTCGGGCGGCAGCAGGCGGCGCAGGTAACGGCGGACCTGGGCGGGCAGCGCGAGCAGCCGGATCGTTTCGTCGGCGGGCGGCATGTCGACGACGAGCAGGTCCCAGGCGTCCGAGGCGTGTTCGGTGCGCAGGGCGTGCAGCAGCGCGAAGGCTTCGGAGCCGGGGAGTTCGGTGAGTTCGTCCGCGTCGAGGGGCGCGGCGCCGAGCAGGTCGAGGGCGGCTCCGGCGCGGTCCTGGAAGGCCAGGAACTCCTGCCGGAACCGGTCGCCGGAGTCGATGCGGCGGGCGTGCAGGCCGGGAGCCACCGGGGTCGCGGATTCCGCGCTCAGCCGGGTGTGCAGCACCGCTTCCGGAGCGCTGCTGCCGGTCGTGAGCAGCAGGACGCGCGCGCCCCGCCGGGCACCGGCCAGGGCGGTCGCGGCGGCCAGCGTGCTGCGACCCGCGCCGCCGGGCCCGGTGACGAGGACGGTGCGCACGCTCAGAGCTTCTTGCCCTCGTCGGCGGCGGACGCCTCAGGGCCGCTCTCCACCCGCTTCTTCAACCCGGCCAGCGCGCGGTCGATGATGACCTTCTCCGCCTTGCGCTTGATCATGCCGAGCATCGGGATCTTCACATCGACGGTCAGCTGGTAGGTGACCTCGGTGCTCCGGCCGCCGCCCACCGCGGCCAGGCGGTACGAGCCGTCCAGCGCGCGCAGCATCTGCGACTTGACCAGCGACCAGCTGACCTCGTTCTCGCCGGTCCACTTGTACGCGAGGGTGTGGTCGTCCTTGATCGCACCGGCGTCCAGCACCAGGCGCACCTGCTCGGCGCGGCCCCGGTCGTCCTTGGCCAGCACCTCCGCCTCCTTGACCTCTCCGGTCCACTCCGGATAGCGGTCAAAGTCGGCGATCACTCCCATCACTTCGGCGGGTGCCGCCTCGATCGTGATGCTTGAGCTGGTGTGTTCGGCCATCGCCGTGACTCCTCCATGCCGTTCATGCGGATTTCATGCCGATTCGGGCCGGTCCGCCGACTCGCGTCGAACTCGTCAAACTCCGTGTCTCTGCTGCTGAAGGCTACCGCGCGGGCCGACGCCGGCGGACTCCGCCGGCCCCCGCCCCGCCCGCGACCTCACCACTCGAGGACGTAGGGCGTGCCCGTCGCGTTGAAGTGCCCGACGTTGATGCACTCGGTGGCGCCGATCCGCATCCGGCGGGCGAGCGGCTGGTGCACATGACCGAAGAGGGAGTAGCGGGGGCGGGTCCGGCGGATGGCCTCCAGCAGCGCCGAACTCCCGCGCTCGAAGCGGCGGGCCACGACGTCGTAGCAGAGTTCGGGGACCTCCGGCGGGATGTGCGTGCACAGCACGTCCACCTCACCCAGCGCCTCGATCTTGGCGGCGTACTCCTCGTCCCCGATCTCGTACGGGGTGCGCATCGGCGTCGTCAGCCCGCCGCCGACGAAGCCGAAGACCCGGCCGCCGATCTCCGCCCGCTGGCCGTCGAGCACGGTGACGCCGTCGCCCGCGTACTCCGGCCACAGCCGCGGCATGTCCACGTTTCCGTAGGTGGCGTACGTCGGCGTCGGGAAGGCGGCGAACAGTTCGGCGTACTGCTTTCGGACGGCGCCCTCGATGACCGACTCGCGGCTCCGGCCCGTGCGGTCCAGCTCCGTCCAGAGCCGTCGGCCCAGTTCGCGGGCCTCCTCGAAGCGGCGCGCGGTGCGCAGTTCGACGAGGGCGTGGGCGTTCTCGACACCGAACAGCTCGGGGAAGATGCCACGCGAGTGATCGGCGTAGTCCAGGAAGAGGACGAGGTCGCCGAGGCAGACGACGGCATCGGCGCCGTCGCCCGCGGCGGCCAGGCCGCCGCTGTTGCCATGTACGTCACTGACCACATGCACACGCATGACGTCACCCTAGATGCCCCGGGCAGTTGCCGGGAGGCCGCCCGCGACCTGGGGTTACTTTCGGGTCAGTACGTCGCTGGTCTAGTCTGCGCGGAAGCAGTCCCAGGGCGTGCCGTAAAGCGTGTGACGCATCAAACATCTCGGCGTGCCCCCCTATCCCAAAGGCAATACCGGTGGGTAACGTCCGGGCAGTCCAATCCCCCTTGCACAATCATGGACCGCAACCGGTGTACACACAGCGTCGTGGCGCCGGCGCCAATGAGGAGCAGCAGTCTTGCGCGAGTTCAGCCTTCCGGCCCTGTACGAGGTCCCCGCAGACGGCAATCTGACGGATCTCATCCGCCGAAACGCCGCGCAGCACCCGGATGTTGCGGTCATCGGACGCAAGGTGAACGGCCAGTGGCAGGACGTCACCGCCACCGCCTTCCTCGCCGAGGTCCGTGCCGTGGCCAAGGGCCTGATCGCCTCCGGGGTCGGCCCCGGCGACCGGGTCGGCCTGATGTCGCGCACTCGCTACGAGTGGACGCTGATGGACTTCGCCATCTGGAGCGCCGGCGCGATCACCGTCCCGGTGTACGAGACCAGTTCCGCCGAGCAGATCCAGTGGATACTCGGCGACTCGGGCGCGGTCGCCTGCCTGGTGGAGAGCCCCGCGCACGAGGCCGCCGTCGAGTCGGTCCGCGACCGGCTGCCGGGCCTGGAGAACATCTGGCAGATCGAGCGGGACGCGGTGGCCCGGCTGCGGGCCGCGGGCGACGGCATCACCGACAGGGAGGTCGACGAGCGCAGCGCGCTGGCCGACGCGGACTCCCCCGCCACCATCGTCTACACCTCCGGCACCACCGGCCGCCCCAAGGGCTGTGTGCTCAGCCACCGCAGCTTCTTCGCCGAGTGCGGCAACGTCGTCGAGCGCCTGCGCCCACTCTTCCGCACCGGTGACGCCTCCGTCCTCCTCTTCCTGCCCGTGGCGCACGTCTTCGGACGGCTGGTCCAGGTGGCGGCCCTGATGGCCCCCATCAAGCTCGGCCACGCCCCGGACATCAAGCACCTCACCGACGACCTCGCCTCCTTCCGCCCGACGATGGTCCTGGGCGTCCCCCGCGTCTTCGAGAAGGTCTACAACTCGGCGCGCGCCAAGGCCCAGGCCGACGGCAAGGGCAAGATCTTCGACAAGGCGGCGGACACCGCGATCGCCTACAGCCGGGCGCTCGACAGCGCCGACGGCCCGTCCCTCGGGCTGAAGGTCAAGTACAAGGTCTTCGACCGCGTCGTCTACGGCAAGCTGCGCGCCGTCCTCGGCGGCCGCGCCACCCACGCCATCTCCGGCGGCGCCCCCCTCGGCGAGCGGCTGGGCCACTTCTACCGCGGCATCGGCTTCACCGTCCTGGAGGGCTACGGCCTGACGGAGTCCTGTGCGGCCACCGCCTTCAACCCGTGGGACCGCCAGAAGATCGGCACGGTCGGCCAGCCGCTCCCCGGCTCCGTCGTCCGCATCGCCGACGACGGCGAGGTCCTGCTGCACGGCGAGCACCTCTTCACCGAGTACTGGAACAACCCCTCGGCCACCGAAGAGGCCCTCTCCGACGGCTGGTTCCACACCGGCGACATCGGCACCCTCGACGAGGACGGCTACCTCGCCATCACCGGCCGCAAGAAGGAGATCCTGGTGACCGCGGGCGGCAAGAACGTCGCTCCGGCGGTGATCGAGGACCGCATCCGCGCCCACGCCCTGATCGCCGAGTGCATGGTCGTCGGCGACGGCCGCCCGTTCATCGGCGCGCTGGTCACCCTCGACGAGGAGTTCCTCCCGCGCTGGGCCGAGGAGCACGGCCACCCGGCCGACGTCTCCCCCGCCGTGGCCGCCAAGGACCCGGAGCTGCTGGCGGCCGTCCAGCGCGCCGTCGACGACGGCAACGCGGCCGTCTCCAAGGCCGAGTCGGTGCGCAAGTTCCGCATCCTGCCGACCCAGTTCACCGAGGAGTCGGGCCATGTCACGCCGTCGCTGAAGCTCAAGCGGAATGTGGTGGCGAAGGACTTCGCCGAGGAGATCGAGGCCATCTACCGGGGGTAGCCGGTTCGCTGCGCTTTGCCTGGGCCCCACGTTGTCGGCTGTCCCGCCGTGGTGGTTGTTCGCCGTTGCTCCCCCACTGCCCAAAGGGCGTGGGAGGTACCCCCACGCGGCGGGCGTGGGTTTGTAGGGTGCGGTGCCGCTCCTCCGGACTCCGTCCTGCGGCGCGGCCCCTCCCGTGAGTGGGGGGAAAGAAAAGACCAGTGGGGCCGACGCCTCGTCTTCGGCTCTGCTGTGATCCGTCCACAGGCAGCACCTGACCACCGACACTCACCCCCACCGGTCTCCCTCCCACCCCCAACGGAGAGGGGCCGGACCGCAGGACGGAGTCCGGAGGGCCGGTCCCGCAGCCGAACAGCCCCGCGCAGCGGCCACAGCCCGCCGCAGGCGCCACGGCGGGACAGCCAAAAGCGTGGGGCGCCGGCCAAGCGCAGCGCAACGGCGGGAAAGCCGACAACGTGGGGCGAGGCAAAGCGCAGCGTTAAAGCAACCGCTCAAGCCGCGCAGCGAGCTGGTCCCAGCGCCACTTCTCCTCCACCCAGGCGCGGCCCCGGGCGCCCATCGTGCGGCGCAGGGCGGGGTCCTTCAGGAGGGCGACGATGCGTTCGGCAGTGGGGGTGGGTGAGCCGCCGGGGACCACCCAGCCCGTTTCGCCGTCCAGGACGGCGTCGGGCGCGCCGCCGGAGTCGCCGGCCACGACGGGCAGGCCGGTGGCGGAGGCCTCCAGGTAGACGATGCCGAGACCTTCGACGTCGAGGCCGCCGCGCCGGGTGCGGCACGGCATGGCGAAGACGTCGCCCGCACCGAAGTGGGCCGGCAGCTCCTCCCAGGGGACGGCGCCGGTGAAGCGCACGGAGTCCGCTACGCCCTTGTGCCGGGCCAGCGTGCGCAGCTCCTTCTCGTACGGGCCGCCGCCGACGACCAGCAGCACCGCGTCCGGAACCTCGGCCACGACGGCGGGCATCGCCTCGATGAGGGTGTCCTGGCCCTTGCGCGGGACGAGCCGCGAGACGCACACCACGACCGGCCGGCCGGCCAGGCCCAGCCGGGCCCGTACGGCGTCGCCGCCCGAGCCGGGGTGGAAGGTCTTCTCGTCGACGCCGGGCGGGAGCTGGACCATCCGCGCCACGGCCTCGGGGGTGAGTGCCGCGGCGATCCGCGAGCGGGTGTACTCGCCGAGGTAGGTGAGGGTGTCGGTGCCCTCCCCGATCCGGCGCAGCAGCCCGCGGGCGGCGGGCAGCTGCGCCCAGCCCGCCTCGTGGCCGTGCGTGGTCGCCACGATGCGTCGGGCCCCGGCCGAGCGGAGCGCCGGCGCCATCAGCCCGAGGGGGGCGGCCGCGCCGAACCACACCGAGGAGCAGCCGTGTTCCCGCAGGAGCGAGGCGGCCCGCCGGGTCACCCGCGGCGTGGGCAGGAGCATCGTCGTACGGTCGCGGATCACCGTGAACGGCTGCTCGGCGTCGAAGGCGGCGGTGGCCGCGAGACCTTCCTTGGTGCGCTTCCAGGTCGAGGCGTAGACGACGACCTGGGACGGGTCCAGGCGCAGCGCCATGCTGTGCAGGAAGGCCTGGATGCCGCCGGGCCGGGGCGGGAAGTCGTTCGTGACGATCAGGGTCTTGGGCACGGTGGTCTCTCGGGCGGGTTTCCAGGGGCCGGTCCCGGCCGACAGTACCGGTCGCCGGGCGGCGGCCGGCGGCCCGGCCCGCCACACCCGCACCGCCTCCACCGCCCTGACCGGACGCTGCCGGATGATGCACGGAGACCCGGCGGGGAGTGGTGACGTGAGATGACCGGCATCGGCGGGGCGCGCGGCGGACGGCTGCCGGTCGGCGTCTGGGCCGTGACGCGGGCCGTGATCCTGCTGTGCGTGCTGCGGGTGGTTCGGCTACCGGGGCCGGATGTGACGAGCGACGTCTCGGTGATCTACCGGGGCTGGTCCGAGGTCCTCCGCGGCGGCGCCTTCCCCCTCGACGACGTCACCTGGCAGTACCCGCCGGGCGCCGCGCTCGCCGTCCTCTCCCCCGGGCTGCTGCCGTTCCTCGACTACACCACGGCGTTCGTCGTGCTGATGCTCGCGGCGGACGCGGCCGGGCTCGCCCTCCTCCTGCGCACGGCGCGCCGGCCGGGCCATCGCGCCGCCGGGGTCTGGGTGTGGATCGCGGGCGTGGCGCTGCTCGGCCCGACCGCGTACGCCCGCTACGACCTGGTGGTCGCTCTCGTCGCCGCGGCGGCGCTGTGCGCGGCGGCCCGCCGGCCGCGGCTGGCGGGCGCCCTGGTCGGGTTCGGTGCACTGCTGAAGGTCTGGCCGGTGCTGCTGCTGACCGGGGCTGCCCTGCGCGGCCGCCCCGCCCGCTCCCTGTGGCTCGCCGCGGCGGGCACCGCGGCCGGGCTGACGGCGCTCTCCACGGTCGCCGCCCCCGGCGCGCTCGCCTTCCTCACCTTCCAGCGCGACCGCGGTACGGAGATCGAATCGCTCGGCGGACTCGTCCTCCATCTGGCCCGCCGCGCGGGCTGGGAGGGGCGGGTGGTGCTGCGCTACGGCTCGGTGGAGTTCGTCGGGCCGGGGGTCCCGCTCGTCAGCGCCCTGTCGTTCGCGCTGACCGGCGCCGCGCTGGCCTGGCTGCTCCGCTGGCGGCTCCGCGCCCGGGAGACGACGGCCGAAACACTCCGCGACGCCGCTTTCACGGCCACCCTGCTGTTCACCACCACCAGCCGGGTGATCAGCCCGCAGTACGTGCTGTGGCTGGTGGCGCTGGCTGCGGTGTGCATGACGGCGGGGACCGGCCGGCAGGCCCTGCCGGTCGCGCTCGTGCTGGTGGCGGCCGGGGTCACGCTGCTGGAGTTCCCGGTCTGCTTCGCCCATGTGGTGGCGAGCGACGGCCTCGGCACCACCTTGCTGGCGTTGCGGAACGGGCTGCTGGTGGCGGCCTCGCTGCTGGCCTGCCGCCGGCTGTCGGCCGTGACGCGGGCGGATGGGCGCCGGGTGCCCGACGGCCGTACGGCGGCCCGCGCGCACCGGCCCGCGGCCCGCCCGCTCACCCCAGCTGCCCCGCCACATAGTCCCGCCACTGCCGAGTGAACTCCGCCATGCTGATGCCGAGTTGGGCCCGCATCGTGCGGTCCAGGCGCTCGGCGCGGTCCGGCTGGTGGCGCTCGCGCGCCGACGCCGAGCCGGGCGAGGGGTGCGCCGTCGGCCGGTGGGTGGCCTGCTGCGCCTCCATCGGCCCGCCCAGGCGCCCCGACGCGATCTCCGCGCCGCTGAGGCCCGCCGCCCGGTAGAAGGCGATCAGCTTGGTCTCGCCCCACTTGTCGGCGATCATCCGGCAGGCCAGCCAGCCGCCCTCGTACGCCTTCGCCAGCCGGTCCGCGCCGGCCTGGAAGCCGAAGTCCTGGTCGGTGGGGAGGCGTTCGGGGGCCTTGCCGGTCGCCACCGCGCGGGAGAGCTCGGGGGCGGTGACGGCGGCCTGGTGGCGTATCTCGCGGTAGGCGACCCAGTCGGCGAATCCCTCGGAGAGCCAGAGCGGGGTGACCGCGGTGGTGACCGTGCGGGTGGCGACGTGGGTGGTCTCGTGGGTGAGGACGACCGCGCGTCCGAGGTCGTTGAGCTCCTCGTACGCCTCCGGGTTGACGATCACCCGGTCCGCCGGCGCGGTCGTGGAGGCGCCCGCCTCTCCGGTGGTGACGGCCGCGATGCCCGCGTAGCCGGCGGCATCGTCGCTGCCCAGCAGCTGCGCCATCCGCTCCACCGTGTCGGGGGCCTCCACGATCACGTTCCCCGACCACCTGCCCTGCCAGGCTTCGGAGACGGCCGGCACGGCCTCGTCGACGCGGTCGGCCAGGTCGCGCAGCCGCTCCGGGTCCGATCGGCCGCCGAGCACCAGGCTGTGCCTGCCGCGGACCATCCGCACCGGGCCCTGGTCCCAGAGCTGGCGGGTGCCGGTCCTGCCGGACGCGGCGCCGTCGGTGTCCGAGGAGACCCGCCAGCGGCCCGCCCGCCGGGTGAGCGTGAGGTACTGCAAGGAGGTGACGGGGGCGGTGTCATAGCCCTTGAGGCGGTAGCTCAGCCGGACCTTCGCGGCCATCCGCCCGCGGGGGCCGCCCGCCGGCAGCGGGAAGGCGTCGGTGGAGACCAGGTCGTAGTGCCAGTCGGTGAGCGGCACCGCCCCGATGTTGCCGATGACCCGGCGCTGGCGGGCGCGGTAGCCCGTGGCCCGTGGGTCGACGGTGGCCAGGAAGGCGGCGGTGTCCCGGTGGCGGACGGCCCGCGCGCGGGAGTCGAGCATCCGCTGGACGTCCGGATAACGGTCGCTCGGCGGGGACTGGGGCGCGCAGCCGCTGAGCGGGACGAGCAGCACGAGGAGGGGGACGGCACAGGCCGCCGCCCCGGCCCGGGACGGCCAGCGCCGTCGCGCCCGCTGACGTGACATGCCGCCGATCGTATGTGCGGCCCGGGCGGGGCAAAAACGCTGGGCGGGGATCTACGGCCGGGTGACGGAGGCGATGGGCATCATGCCGACCGGGTCGTAGCGGACCCGGGCGCCCGGATAGGGCGCGTGCACGACCTGTCCGTTGCCGACGTACAGCCCGACGTGACTGGCGTCGGAGCGGTAGACGACCAGGTCGCCGGGCTGCGCCTGGGACAGCGGCACCTGGCGGCCGGCGCCGCGCTGGGCCTGGGAGGTACGCGGGATGGAGACTCCGGCGCGCTCATAGGCCCATTGGGTGAGTCCGGAGCAGTCGAAGGCCGCGGGGCCGGTGCTTCCCCAGGCGTACGGCGAACCGACGGCGGCCCGCACCGCGGCGACGGCCGCCGCGGCCCGCCCGGAGGCCGGTACGACGCCGGAGAGGTCGGGGAACGCCCCGTCCCGCCCGTCGCTGCGGGAGACCCGGTCGTAGGCCGCCCTGGCATCCCGGGGCAGCTCGTTCAGCAGCCGCTGTGCGGCGGCCAGCCTGTGCTGGACGGCCTTCTTGTGCCGGGCGACGTCCCGGCGGCCGGCCACCAGGTCGGCCAGCTTCGCGGTGGTCGCCCGCCGCTGCTGCTCCAGGAACCGCTGTGCGCCCCGCAGCTCGCGCAGCTCGGCGGCCTGGACGGTGTGCAGCCGGTCGAGCGCGGAGGCCTTCTCCAGGTAGCTGTCCGGGCGTTCGGAGAGCAGCAGCCGGACGGTGGGGTCCAGGCCGCCGGTCCGGTACTGGGCGGCGGCCAGCGCACCGAGCCGGGTGCGCATCCGGTTGACCCGCCCCTGGGCGCGGGCGGTGCGGTCCTGGAGGTTCGACACCTCGTCCCGCAGCCGCCGGGTCAGATCACTGGCGCCGTTGAACTTCTCGGTGGCCCGTTCGGCCTCCTCGTAGAGCCTGTCGACCCGCGCGGTGGCCGCCTCCCGGCCCGCGGCGGGGTCGGCCGAGGCCGGTGCCCCGGACAGTGCGGCGGCCGCGGTGGCCAGGGCCGCCGCGGAGGCGACGGTGACACCGGTGCGGGTGACGGGACCTGGCTGCGAGCTACGGCGATGGGAGACCACGAATGCCGCACTCCTTCCGTGTGCAGCCGCTGCCGCCGGGAGGGCGGACGGTGACCGGCGGCGCGAGGCTGGACAGTAACCGTGCGGGCAGGCGCGGACCAAAGACCCCTTGCCGTACGCAAAAAGCCGCCCCGACGGTGACTGTGCAGGTCACCGGCGGGGCGGGAAGTCAGCGGCGGGGGCCGCAATTCGCCCGTTCGGGCGGCAGATTGGCAGTGTGGTGAGGCTTTTCCGACCCGGGTGACGGGACGGTCAGACGCGCACGCCGAACGCGAACGGCATGTTGTTGATGGACTCGTAGCGCACCGCGGCACCGGGCTTCGGGGCGTGCAGCACCGTGCCGTTGCCCGCGTAGAGGCCGATGTGGTGCAGGTCGCCGTAGAAGAGCACCAGGTCGCCCGGCTTGAGGGCGTCCTGCGAGATCCGGGTACCGGCGTTGGCCTGCTCCTGCGACGTGCGCGGCAGCGACTGGCCGGCCTGCTGGTAGGCCCAGGAGGTCAGACCCGAGCAGTCGAAGGAGGACGGACCGGTGGCGCCCCAGACGTAGGGCGAGCCGATCTTGGACTGGGCGGCGGCCAGGGCGGCCGCACCGCGCTGCGAGGCGGGCAGGTCGTCGCCGAGGTTGACCCGGGAGTTGCTGCGGTTGGCGCGGTCCTCCTTGGCCTGCATGGCCGCCCGCTCCTTGGCGGTCAGCGTGTTGAGGAGCTCCTGCGCCTTGGCGAGCTTGCCCTTGATCTCGTCCTTCTTGTCGCCGAGCGCCTTACGGGTCTCGGAGAGGTCCTTGATCTTGCCGGCCGCCTCAGCGCGCTCCTGGGCGAGGCGCCGCTGCTTGTCCGCGACGGTCTTCAGCTGCTCGGCCTGGTGACCGCTGAGCTGGTCCAGGGTGGCGGCCTTGTCCAGGTAGGTGTCCGGGTCGCCGGAGAGGAAGAGCTGCACGGAGGGGTCGATGCTGCCGCTGCGGTACTGGCCGGAGGCGACGGCGCCCAGGCCCTTGCGCATCTGGTTGAGCTCACCCTGGCCGCGGGCGACCTTGTCCTGGAGGCTGTCGACCTCTTTTTGCAGCTTGTTCTGGTCTTCCTTGACGCCGTTGTACTTCTCGGTGGCCTGCTCCGCCTGCTCGTAGAGCTTGTCGACCTCGGACTTGACGTCCTTCTTGGTCGGGTCGGCGGCCTGGGCTGCCTGGGACGAGAGGGCGACGGCCGCGGCGGCGGTCGCGGTGAGCACGGTCACGCGAGTACGGCTCGGCTGCTTGGGTCGACGGTGGGACGCCACGGGGGCGAGCTCCTTCTTCCTCCAGCCGCCTACCGGGAAGTGGGGGGGTGAACCCCGGCTCCGCGTGAACGCCGCGGACTCGGCGGTACCTTCACTGACCATCCCGGTTGGATAATCACCTGTATGAAGGTTCGGGCCTGACCTTAGTAACCAAGCTGTGATCGCTTCAAATCCCCACGGGAAAAAACTGCGCCGCCAACCCCATCTTTTACCAACATCACACGGCCAGTAAGCGTCAATTGACGCTGCGATACGGAAGGTCCGGGATTTTCCCGACAGGACGGCACCGGGGCCGCGAAACCGTCAGGTCCGGGCAAGTCGCTTGAGGAGCAGGGCCGATGCGACCGGCCGGGCACCCGCCTTCGCGACGCCGTCGGCCACCTCCCGGTCCGTGGAGACCACGACCACCGGACGGCCGGGCGGTTCGGCCCGTACCAGCTGACGGATCAACTCATCGGCCGTGACGCCCGGTTTGCTGAAGAGGACCCGGACGCCGCGCGGGGGCGCGAGGAGCACCGGCGCCGCCAGCTCCGCACCGTCGAAGACACAGGTCATCTCCGCACCCGTCTGCGCGGCCAGCACCGCCAGCCCACCGAGCAGCCGCAGCCGCTGTTTGTCCAGAGGCATGGTGGGATAGCCGGTTTTGGTGACGTTGTAGCCATCCACCACCAAATGCGCCTGGGGCAGCGCCAGTAGCTGGTCGAGCAGCGCCGGATCGGTGTCCGACAGTGCCCGGGTCGCGATGTCCTTGGGCGTCATCCTGCCCGGCGCGACCGCCTCGACGGTGTCCGCCGGGTGGACGCTGGCGGGCGGCAGGGCCAGCTCGCGGCGCAGCCCCTGGGCGGCGTCCAGCACCGTGTCCAGCAGCAGGCGCAGCCGCATGTCCTCGACGCTGCGGCCCTCGCGAGCGGCCCGCCGGCTGGTCTCCAGCGTGGTCTCGACCTCCGCGACACGGGCCTTGAGGCGGCGCAGCTCGCTGTCCGCGAGCGTCTTCTCGGTCGCCGCCTGGGAGCGGGCGGCCTCCAGCGCGGCCTCCGCCTTGCGCACCCCCGCCTCGCCCCGCTTGACGTCGCTCAGGGCGCTGCGCAGCTTGCGCTGCAGCGATTCGTTCTCCTTGCGGGCGGCGTCCAGGTCGACGCGCGCCCGGTCGACGTCGGCGCGGGCCTCGCCGCGCGTGCGGGCCAGCTCGTCGCGCAGCCGCGTCAGCTCCCGCTCGGCCTCCTGACCGGCCCGCTCGGCGTGCGCCCGCTGTGCCTCCTCACCGGCCGCCGCGACGAGCTTGACCCAGCCCTCGGGACGCAGCACATACGCCGCCGCCGCGACGTCCAGCGGATCCGCGGCCGCGGGCGGGGTACCGTCCTCCAGTGCCGCGGCCAGCTCCGGCTGGGCCTCGCGCAGCTTGCCCGCGATCCGCTGCCGGAAGACGGCGTCGCCCTCCAGCGCCGCGGCCATGGCGTTCCCGGCGAACTTGGCCCGGCGAGTGGGGGTGAACCGGGCGTACTGCCGCAAAGGGGGCGGAAGTTCGGAGACCGTCAGCGCACCGAACGACTCCGCGGTGAGCGCCACGACACGGCGCCGTACGCCCTCGGGCAGCGGGCGGTCGAGCGCTTCGTCGACGGCACCCTCGGATGCGTCGGCCTGCGCCGCCCCCGACTCCCTTTCTGGACGCTCCACCACGGCTCGATCGCTCCGATCTCAGGCGCTCGCGCCCGGCCGGTCCACCAGCTCGATCTGGTCGACCGCATTGCACCAGCGGCAGCGCACGGACTCGATGCTCTCACTGAGGACCTCGCGCTCCTCCACCTCCGGCTCCCCGGCCAGATCGAGGTGGACGTACTCCACCACCTTGGACCGGCGGGTCACGTCGAAGCGGGTGAGGTTGCCGCAGAGCGTGCAGCGCCACCGCGTTTCGGCCGTCGGCAGGGGAACACCCATCGTGTCGTCCTCTTTCGTACTCGTCATGCTCGTCATCTCGTCCTGATGTGCGGGTTCACGCGGTGCGCCGTCGGACTGCGGAAATACGCAAAGTACTGCCTGTAACCCTACGGCCTGACAGGGGGCCGATGCGGGCCGTGCCCAGGAGGCGGGATGCGGCGAGGCACTCTGTCCCGAATGCCCGCATTGCGCCATGATCACTTCATGACGCCGCCGTCCCTGTTCCCCGGTCTCCCCCGGCCTTCGCACCCCGCCCGCTCGCTGACGGCGGTCTTCTCCCGGATGACGAACGTCCTGATCGGGCTCTGCTGCGTGCTCTTCGTGATCGGCCCCGCCTCCGGCCTCAACCACGTCTACGGCACCGGTGATGCGCTGCTCCGGGCCCAGACCGCCTACTTCGAGCGCTGGGGCGTGATCCCGCTCGACCTGTGGAGCGGCTCGGCCCGCGCCCTGGTCACCCCGCTGACCGCGCTGTTCATCCACGGCAGCTGGCTGCACCTGCTCGGCAACATGCTGTTCTTGTATGTGTTCGGCGGCATGACGGAAACCCGGATGGGGCGGCTGCCGTTCACCGCCTTCTATCTCATCGTCGGATATTTGGCCCTGCTCGGCTACGCGGCCGCCCACGCCGCCTCGGGGCAGACCCTGGTGGGCGCCTCCGGCTCGATCTCCGGCGTCCTGGGCGCCTTCCTGTTCCTCTTCCCCAAGGCCCGGGTCACCAGCGTCTTCCCGTTCCTGTTCTTCCTGCCGCTGCGCTTCCCCGCCTGGATCGTGCTGCTCTTCTGGTTCGCGCTGCAGTGGCAGGCCGCGCAGGACGACCCCAACGGTCCCGGCGTCGCCTACCTCGCCCATGTGGTCGGCTTCGCGCTCGGCTTCCTCTACGCATGGGTGCGTTACAGGAGGGATAGTGTGGGGCCCACCAGGGGGAGCGAACCGGCGACCGAGGGAGAGAGCCAGCCGTGATCACGTCGATCGTGCTCATCAAGACCAGCGTGGACCAGATCCCGGAGATCGCCGAGAAGATCGCCGCTCTGGAAGGTGTCAGCGAGGTCTACTCCGTCACCGGCGCGCACGATCTGATCGCCATGGTGCGGGTCGCCGCCCACGACGACCTCGCCGACGTCATCCCCGGCCGGATCAGCAAGGTGCCCGGCGTCGCCTCGACCGAGACGCACATCGCCTTCCGCACCTACTCCCATCACGACCTCGAAGCGGCCTTCGCCATCGGCCTCGACGCCTAGTCGCTGCGCTTGGCCTGGGCCCCACGTTGTCGGCCGTCCCGCCGCGGGGGCTCGTCGCCGTTGCTCCCCCACTGCCTAAAGGGCGTGGGAGGTACCCCCACGCGGCGGGCGTGGGTTTGTAGGGTGCGGTGCCGGCCCTCCGGACTCCGTCCTGCGGTCCGTCCCCTCCCGTGAGTGGAAGGGGAAAAGACCGGTGGGGCCGACGCCTCGTCTTCGGCTTCTCTCTGATCTGCCCACAGGCAGCACCTGACCACCGACATGCATTCCCACCGGTCTCCCTCCCACCCCCAACGGAGAGGGGCCGGACCGCAGGACGGAGTCCGGAGGGCCGGTCCCGCAGCCGAACAGCCCCGCGCAGCGGCCACAGCCCGCCGCAGGCGCAACGGCGACAAACCACCACGGCCGGACGGACAACAAGGGGCCCAAGCAAAGCGCAGCGAACGGGCCGCAGGCGCCACGGCGACAAACCCCTACGGCGGGAAAGCCAAAAACGTGGGGCCCAAGCCAACCGGCGTCACCGCAGTGGCACGCAACGGCCTTCCTCGGTGCGGTAGTTCCACCGTGCGCCGTCCGTCACCAGCTCCTTGACCGCCCGAACGAACCGCTCCACGTGCTCGTCGGGGGTACCCGCCCCGAAGCTGACCCGGATGGCGTTCAGCGACCGCTCGCCGGGCGCCGCCTCCGGAGCGCCGCACTCCCCCGGCTCCTGCGGCTCGCTGCCCAGCAGTGTCCGTACGAGCGGGTGCGCGCAGAACAGGCCGTCGCGGACGCCGATCCCGTACTCCGCCGACAGTGCGGCCGCGAAGTGCGAGCTGTTCCAGCCCTCGACGACGAAGGAGAGCACGCCCACCCGCGGGGCGTCGTCGCCGAACAGGGACAGGACGTTGACCTCGGGAACCTCCGCCAGGCCCGCGCGGAGCCGGGCGATCAGCGCCTGCTCGCGGGCGACCAGTCCCTCGAATCCGGCCTCGGTCAGCGCCTGGCAGGCAGAAGCGATGGAGTAGGCACCGATGACGTTCGGCGAACCGGCCTCGTGGCGGGCCGCGGTGGTGTGCCACTCCACGTCCACCCCGCCGTCCGTACGCCGCGAGACCTTCCGGCTGGCACCGCCGCCCGCCAGATACGGCTCCGCGTCCTGCAGCCAGTCCGCCCGGCCCGCCAGCACCCCGGCACCGAACGGCGCGTACAGCTTGTGCCCGGAGAAGGCGATCCAGTCGACGTCCAGCTCCTCGATGTCGACGGGGTGGTGCGGGGCGAGCTGCGCCGCGTCCAGCACGATCCGGGCGCCGTGCGCATGCGCGGCCGCCGCCAACTCCCGCACCGGCCACAGCTCACCGGTCACGTTCGAGGCACCGGTGACGCACACCAGCGCGGGACCGTACGGTTCGCGCTCGGCCAGCGCCTGCTCCAGGGTGTCCACCGCCTGCTGCGGCGTGCGCGGCGCGTTGAGGTACGTCACGGCGGCATCCGCGCGCTGCTCCCACGGGAGCAGCGAGGCATGGTGCTCGGTCTCGAAGACGAACACCCGGGTGTGCTGCGGCAGCGCGGCCGCGAGGAGGTTGAGCGAGTCGGTGGTGGAGCGGGTGAAGACCACCTGGTCGTCGGCGCGGCAGCCGAGGAAGTCGGCGATGGTCCTGCGGCTGTTCTCGAAGAGGTCGGTGGAGAGCTGCGAGAGGTATCCGGCGCCGCGGTGGACGCTGCCGTAGTACGGGGCGTAGGCGGCCACGTCGTCCCAGACCCGCTGCAGGGCCGGGGCGCTGGCGGCGTAGTCCAGTGCGGCGTAGTCGACCTCGCCGCCGGTCACCAGCGGGACGAGGACATCCCGTCCCAGAACCGGCAGCGGGGCACAAACGGAACGGTCGGCGGCAACGGCGGAGACAGACATGGTGAACTCCCGTGAGAGGCAGGCGAATTACTGCGGCCGGGTGCGCGGAAGGGCACGGCGACGGCCGCAGTGAAGAGACAAAGGGGGTGCGGGAATGGGGCCGACGGCCCTATCGCATTCGCTGCATCACGGAAGGTGCTCCCTCGAGGACCAGGATCCCTGGCGAGGGATCCGCGCTTGCCGTAGACCTCGCTGCCTACGGCCTGGTCATCACCCGGGGCACCCCGCCACGGACGGAGGGTTGCCGGACAGCGGGCCGGGGCCTATGTCGCTGTCACTCGTGACCTGCGCAGAATCATGCCATACGGCCGGTGCGGCGCAAGGCCCGGTCCGTATGACGGACCGAGCCCTGCGTCACACCCTGCGTCACCGCACGCTCAGGCGTTGCTGGCCGCGACCCAGCGCTCCAGCACCCGCTTCGCCTCGCCGGAGTCGATGGCCGCGGCGGCCTTGTCGATGCCGGCCCGGATCTGCTCCGTCAGCGACGCGTCGGACGGCTCCAGGGCGACCAGCGCCGCCGCGGCGTTCAGCAGCACCGCTTCGCGCACCGGCCCGCGCTCGCCGTCCAGCAGCCGGCGCGCCACGTCCGCGTTGTAGGACGCGTCCGCGCCGCGCAGGGCCTCCACCGGCACCAGCTCGATGCCGACGTCCCGCGGGTCGAAGGGCTCCTCCCGCACCGCGCCGTCCCGCACGATCCACACCCGGGAGGTCGCGGTGGTGGTCAGCTCGTCGAGCCCGTCGTCCCCCCGGAACACCAGCGCCGACGAGCCGCGCTCGGCCAGCACCCCCGCCAGGATCGGCGCCATCCGCGCGTCCGCGACGCCGGTGGCCTGGGCTTTGACCTTGGCCGGGTTGGTGAGCGGGCCCAGCACGTTGAAGGTCGTACGGATGCCGAGCTGGCCGCGGGCGTTGGCGACATGGCGCAGCGAGGGATGGAACTTCACCGCGGCGCAGAAGGTGATGCCGGCTTCCTCTGCGACCTCGGTGACCCGCTTCGGGGTGAGATCGAGGTTGACGCCGAGCTTCTCCAGGACGTCCGAGGCGCCGCTGGCCGAGGAGGCCGCGCGGTTGCCGTGCTTGACGACCTTGGCGCCGGTGCCGGCCACCACGATCGAGGACATCGTGGAGATGTTGACGGTCTTGGCTCCGTCGCCGCCGGTGCCGACGATGTCCACGCTGGGACCGGGCACCTTGATCAGCCGGGCGTGTGCGTACATCGTCCGGACCAGTCCGGAGATCTCGGCGACGGTCTCGCCCTTGGCCCGCAGCGCCACCGCGAACCCGGCGATCTGGGCGTCGCCCGCCTCGCCCCGCATGATCTTGTCCATCACCCAGGCGGTGTCGTCGGCGGTGAGGTCGTGGCCGTCCAACAGGTCGTTGAGGATGCCCGGCCAGGTGTGAGCCGCCACGCTGTCGCCGCCAACCGGGGTCACAACGTTCATGGTCCACGCTCCTGGTCTTCTCTACTGCCTGTGACCTCACCCTATCGAGCCCCGGGCACGCCGGAGGGCCCCGTCCGGATGGAGAAACGGGGCCCTCTGGGTGGCGTACTGCAGGCGGCGCGCCGGCGCGCCTCGGGGATCAGTGGTGGCCGTGGCCGCTGGTGATCTCCTTGTACTCCTCGACGGTGGGCTTGGCGATGACGTTGTCCTCGCCGTAGAAGGACTTCGAGAGCTTGGCGCGCAGCTTCTGCGCGCGCGTGAGCTTGCGCTCGACGCCGTTCTCGTCGACCTCCGGGCCCAGCTCCAGGGGGGCGGGCTGCTCGTGCTGGGTGAGCACGTGGAGCTGCTCCTGGTCGAGCGGCTCGTGGACCTCGACGAACTCACCGTGCGGCAGGCGCTTGATGATGCCCGACTCGCGGCCGTGCAGCACCTTGTCCCGGTCACGCCGCTGCAGACCCATGCAGATCCGCTTGGTGGCGATGAAGGACAGCACCGGAAGGACGAAGAATCCGATCCGGACGAACCAGGTGAGCGAGTTGAGCGACAGGTGGAAGTGGGTCGCCCACAGGTCGTTGCCGCCACCGATCAGCATCACGAAGTACGCGACGAGCCAGGCCACACCGAAGCCGGTGCGGGTCGGGACGTTGCGCGGGCGGTCCAGGATGTGGTGCTCGCGCTTGTCGCCCTTGACCCAGGACTCGACGAACGGGTAGACGGCGATGGCGACCAGGACCAGCGGGAAGATCACGATCGGGATCAGCACACCGAAGTTGACGGTGTGGCCCCAGAAGTTCCACTCCCAGCCCGGCATGACACGCACCAGGCCCTCGGCGAAGCCCATGTACCAGTCGGGCTGGGCGCCGGTGGACACCTGGTCCGGACGGTAGGGGCCGATGGCCCACACCGGGTTGATGCTGGCGACCGCGGCGATCACCGAGATCACACCGAAGACCAGGAAGAAGAAGCCTCCGGCCTTCGCCATGTAGACCGGCAGCAGCGGCATGCCCACGACGTTGTTGTTGGTCTTGCCGGCACCCGGGAACTGCGTGTGCTTGTGGTAGAAGACCAGGATCAGGTGCGCCACCAGCAGGCCGAGCATGATGCCCGGCAGCAGCAGGACGTGCACCGTGAAGAACCGCGCGATGATGTCGTGCCCGGGGAACTCGCCGCCGAAGATGAACATCTGCAGGTACGAACCGACCAGCGGCATCGCCAGGATGACGCCCTCGATGAACCGCACGCCGGTGCCGGAGAGCAGGTCGTCGGGGAGCGAGTAGCCGGTGAAGCCGGTGAACATGCCGAGCACGAACAGCAGGAAGCCGAACAGCCAGTTGACCTCGCGCGGCTTGCGGAAGGCGCCGGTGAAGAACACCCGCATCATGTGGACCATCATCGCGGCCAGGAAGACCAGCGCGGCCCAGTGGTGGATCTGGCGGATGAGCAGGCCGCCCCGGACGTCGAAGCTGATGTCCAGCGTCGACTCGAAGGCCTGCGTCATCCGGATCCCCTGCATGGGCACATAGGAACCGTGATAGGTCACCTCGGCCATGCTGGGGTGGAAGAACAGCGTCAGATAGACACCGGTCAGGATGATGATGATGAAGCTGTAGAGCGCGACCTCGCCCAACATGAAGGACCAGTGGTCCGGGAAGATCTTGCGCATGTTGGACTTGGCGAGGCTGTAGATGCCCAGCCGGCCGTCCGCCCAGTCGGCGATCCGCTCGCCCCGCGGCGCTTGGCCGCGGCGCGCGGTGGTCGCGCTTGTCTCGTTACTCATCCGCGCTCCCAGAAGCTCGGGCCGACGGGCTCCTCGAAGCCGTTTGCGGCCTCCAGGAAGCCGTCCTTCTCCGTGATGTGCAGCTGCGGCAGGGCGTGTCCTGCGGGGCCGAAGATCACCCGACCACCGTCAGAGAGGTCGAAGGTCGACTGGTGGCACGGGCAGAGCACGTGGTGCGTCTGCTGCTCGTACAGGCTGATCGGGCAACCGACATGGGTGCAGATCTTCGAGTAGGCCACGATGCCCTCGTGCGACCAGGACAGCTCGCGCTTGTCCTTGATGTTCTGCGGCTGGATCCGCACGAGCATCAGGGCGTCCTTGGCGATCTTCTCGTTGAAGTCCTCGCTGTCCTCCTCCAGGCCCTCGGGCTTGGCGAAGGTCAGGGAGCCGACCGCGATGTCCTCGGGGCGCAGCGGAAGGTTCGTCGACTGGTTGACCAGCCGGACGCCCTTCTTCCAGTTCGTCGTGCGCAGCTTGGTGCCGGGCAGCGGCCCGAGGTCGCGCAGCAGGACGACACCGGAGAGCGGCACCAGGGCCAGCGCGCCGAACATCGTGTTGCGGATCAGCTTGCGACGGCCGAACTGCGACTCCTTGGCACCCTGCGCGAAGTCCGCCAGAACCTTGGACTTGACCTCGGGGGCAGCCTCGATCGGGTGACGCTCGTCGGCGACCTCCTCGTCCGACATCAGCGTGCGGGCCCAGTGGACCGCGCCGGCGCCGATGCAGAAGAGTGCGACGCCGAGGGTGAGGCCCAGCGCGAAGTTCAGGGCGCTGATGTGCCCGATCGGCCAGATGTAGACGATCTTCTCGATCGGCACGGCCACGTAGCTGGCGATGAAGCCGACCGTGGCCACCATCGACACCAGGAACAGCAGCGCCACGGTGCGCTCGGAGCGCCGGGCGGCCTTCTCGTCGATGTCCTGGACGCGGTGCTCGTGCGCCGGCAGGCCGGGGTCAGCGAACGGGTTCTCCGCCCTCGCCACCGCACCCTCGTGCGCCGTCCCCCGCTCGGGGAGAGTCTCGTCTGGCACGTCTTCGTGTCGTTCCGTCTCACTCATGACTTCTTGGCCTTCGTAGTCCGGGCTGCGACCCAGATGGCGACCGCGATCAGCGCGCCCAGGCCGAAGATGTAGCCGAAGAGACCCTCACTGACCGGACCGAGACCGCCGAGGTCCAGGCCGCCGGGGCTCTCGGACTCATCGCCGTTGACGGCGCCGAGATACGCGATGATGTCCTTCTTGTTTTCCTTCGACAGCGAGCCGTCGCCGAAGGAGGGCATGTTCTGCGGGCCGGTTTCCATGGCCTCGTAGATGTGCTTCGGGTCCACGCCCTCGAGCGTCGGTGCGAACTTGCCGTTGGTGAGGGCGCCGCCCTTGCCGGTGAAGTTGTGGCACTGCGCGCAGTTCGTGCGGAACAGCTCGCCGCCCTTGCCGATGTCGGCACCGTCCGCGCTGTACTGCTGCTTGTCGGGCACGGTGGGACCGGCACCCAGCGACGCGACGTAGGCCGCGAGCTGGTCGATCTGGGCGTTGGTGTAGATGTTCCGCTTTTTCGGCACCTGGGCGCCGGGCTGCTGCGCGGGCATGCGGCCGGTACCGACCTGGAAGTCGACGGCTGCGGCGCCGACGCCGACCAGGCTGGGGCCGTCGGAGGTGCCCTGACCGCCGGTGCCGTGGCAGCTTGCGCAGCCCACGGCGAAGAGCTTTTTGCCCTCCTTGATGGCAAGGGACTGGGCGGTGTCATCGGCCTGAGCCTTGTCCGCCGGCGCGAACGCGGCGTACAGCCCCCCAGTGACCGCCAGCGCGAAGAGTAGGACGACGAGCGCCGCCAGCGGATGGCGCCGTCGTGCGGAGAGCTTTTTCACGGATTACCCCGGTGTCAGGATCTTCTGCGTCGATGCTTTGGCTATGTCTGAAATGCGTAACCGGTCCCGACCGGATGCGTACCGGTTACCGGATCAGGTAGATCGTGGCGAAGAGGCCGATCCAGACGACATCGACGAAGTGCCAGTAGTAGGACACGACGATGGCCGCGGTGGCCTGCGTGTGGGTGAACCTCTTGGCCGCGTACGTCCTGCCCAGGACCAGCAGGAAGGCGATGAGTCCGCCCGTCACATGCAGTCCGTGGAAGCCGGTGGTCAGGTAGAACACCGAGCCGTACGGGCCGGACGAGAGCGAGAGGCCCTCGTGCTTGACCAGTTCGGTGTACTCGAAGACCTGACCGCCGATGAAGATCGCACCCATGACGAAGGTGACCACGAACCAGGCCCGCAGCTTTTTGACATCGCCGCGCTCGGCGGCGAAAACGCCGAGCTGGCATGTCAGGGAGCTGAGCACCAGGATCGTGGTGTTGGTCGCGGAGAACGGAAGATTCAGCGCATCGGCGGATTCCTTCCAATACTCGGATCCGGTCACCGATCGGAGGGTGAAGTACATCGCGAAGAGGGCCGCGAAGAACATCAGCTCGGAACTCAGCCAGATGATGGTTCCGACGCTGGTGAGGTTCGGCCGATTGACCGTCGGGTGCGCGTGCCCGGTTTCTACTGTCGTTGCTGTCGCCACGACCGACATTATGTCGGTCGCTTATCCCGCCCTCACTCCGGGGGGTGCCGTTCGGTGTGTCAAGGCCCTACGACCTGCTCGCGAGGACCGGTGCGGCGATCGCCCGAAGGGGGGAACGGACCCGTGCGCGGCGACCGGGGGGCGCCGCCCCGACCAGTCCTGACGGCCCGTCGGCAAGATCCCGGATCGGTACGAACCCTCCTGCGGCGGCCCGGTCCGGGAGTAGCATCCGCCCAACGGTCCCACTCGAACTGTGCCGCTACGAAGCGTGGAGGAACGATGCAGGCGACTGCCACGGTGCTGGTCTACAGCGACAACGCCAACACCCGCGAGCAGGTCCGGCAGGCCGCCGGCCGCCGCCCCGCCGCGGATGTCCCGCAGATCGAGATCCTGGAGTGCGCCACCGCCCCCGCCGTGCTGGAGGCCCTGGAACAGGGCGGGATCGACGTCTGCGTGCTCGACGGCGAGACCGCGCCCGCGGGCGGCATGGGCGTGTGCCGGCAGATCAAGGACGAGATCTTCCGCTGCCCGCCGGTGCTGCTGCTCATCGGCCGCCCGCAGGATGCGTGGCTGGCGACCTGGAGCCGCGCGGACGCCGCCGTGACCCATCCGATCGACCCGGTGGCGTTCGCGGACTCGCTCGCCTCACTGCTGCGCCGCCGCCTGCTCGTACAGGCCTGAGCAACCGCCCTGAGCGGCTGCTGAGCGGCCTTCAGAGCTTCGGGCGGAGCCGGGCGTCGGCGGAGGCGTTCTGCTCGCGCTCGGCCGCTCCTGTGGTGGTCGATGCCTTGTTCTTCAGCGCGCTGCCCTCCCGCCACTCCCGCCAGGGCATGTTCCAGTCGCCGAAGCCGTTGTCGAACGGCGTCATGGTGTCGCCGCCGCTGTTGACGACCTTGACGACGTCGCCGACCCGGACGTGGTTGAAGAACCACTGGGCGTTGCCGGTGGACATGCCCGTGCAGCCGTGGCTGACGTTGGCGGCGCCCTGCGAGCCGACGGACCAGGGCGCGGCGTGCACGTACTCCCCGCTCCAGGTCACCCGGGTGGCCCAGTGGACCGGAAGGTCGTAGGAGTCCGAGCTGCCGGCGGAGATGCCGACGGTGGAGGAGCGCATCCGTACGAAGCTCTCCTTGCCGAGGACGACCTTGACGCCGTTGCGGGTGGAGAAGCCGGGCTTGCCGGTGGTGACGGGGATGGTGTTGATCTCCTCGCCGTTGCGCAGCACCGTCATCTGGTGTGACCCGGCGTCGGTGATGGCCTCCACGGCGTCGCCCGTGCTGATTTTCACAGGCTTGGCGGGACCTCCGTAGAGCCCGCGGGTGATCTTCAGGCCGTCCAGGTTGCTGTGCACGGCGATGGTGGCGTGGGCGGGCCAGTACGCCTTGGGGCGGAAGTGCAGGGACTTGCCGTCCACCCAGTGCCAGGAGCCCTCGACGCGCGGGGTGGAGTCCACCTTCAGGGCGCTCTCGACGACGGCCCGCTGCTTGGGGTCGGTGACTTCCTGGCTCAGTACGGCGGTGACCGGCTGGCCGACCCCGTATTCGCCGGTGTCCGGGCCGAACTTGACGCTGAGTCGGTCGTCGGCGGTGTCGGTGGTGTCGACGACGAGGGTCTTGCGGCCCGGTGAGCCGTCCTCGTTCTCGGTGCTCACCCGCACCGTGTAGCGCGTTCCGGCGGCGAGTGGCACGGTGGTGCGCCAGCGCTTGCCGTCGGCGCTCAGTTCGCCGCGGATGTAGCGGCCGGAGGTGTCGGTGGCGGTCACGTCCGTGATCCGCGCCTCGTCACCCTTGACGGAGACCTCAAGCGGCTTGTCGGGATCCGCTTTGTGCCTGCCGTTCGGGGTGTTGGCCGAGATCTGGTCGGCCGCGTCGTAGGGCTTGGCTGAGAGCGGGTCCGACGACGAGTCCCCGCAGGCGGTGGCGGTCACCGCCAGGGGGACTATCAGGAGGCCGCAGCTCAGCACCGTCCGGGTTCGAGGTCTATTGCTCATGTCCCAAAAATATGAAGAATCCCCCCGTACGGCGCGCTGGATGACTGCAAATGGGGTGTGCGACACGCCGGAACGGGAACGGGCCCGGACACCTGATGAGGTGTCCGGGCCCGTCCCGTACGGCGCGGGGGCCGTCCTTACTGCGTGCGGTTCTCGCCGTGGTAGTACTCGAAGACCCAGCCGAACAGGCCGACGAGGATCACCGGAAGCGAGAAGTAGAGCAGCCACCAGCCGAAGACGACGCCCATGAAGGCGAGCGCGCCGCCGATGCCGAGGGCGAGCGGCTGCCAGCTGTGCGGGCTGAAGAAGCCCAGCTCACCGGCGTCGTCCGCGACCTCGGCGTTCTCGTTGTCCTGCGCACCCGCGTCGACCCGCCGGGCCGTGAAGGCCAGGTAGTAGCCGATCATGATGCACAGGCCGAAGGCGAGGAACAGTGCGGTGGTGCCCGCGGGCTCCTTCGACCAGACGCCGTAGACGACCGCCATGGCGAGGACGAAGACGGCGAGCCAGATGAACATCTTGCCCTGGATCTTCACTTGCCAGCCTCCTTGCCGCCGGCGAGGGCCTTGTCGTCCGAGGCCCCGTGACCGTTGTGCAGCGCGTCGAGCGCCGCGATCTCCGGGTGGTGCAGGTCGAACGCCGGGGATTCGGAGCGAATGCGCGGCAGGGTGAGGAAGTTGTGCCGCGGCGGCGGGCAGGACGTCGCCCACTCCAGCGAGCGGCCGTAACCCCACGGGTCGTCCACCTCGACCTTCTTGCCGTACTTCGCGGTCTTCCAGACGTTGTAGAAGAACGGCAGGATCGACAGGCCCAGCAGGAAGGAGCTGATCGTCGAGATGGTGTTCAGCGTGGTGAATCCGTCGGCCGCAAGGTAGTCCGCGTAACGGCGCGGCATGCCCTCGGCGCCCAGCCAGTGCTGGACGAGGAAGGTGCCGTGGAAGCCGATGAAGAGCGTCCAGAAGGTGATCTTGCCGAGGCGCTCGTCC
>NZ_JBICVM010000012.1:0-211730 GCF_043199095.1 Streptomyces sp. NPDC048650
GCGTCCAACTCCGCGTAGGTCAGCGACACGTCGCCGCACACCAGCGCGACGAGGTCCGGAGTCGCCCGGACGTGCTCCCGGAACAGCTCCGGCAGGCTCTCGGTCGGAGCCACCGCCGTCGGCCCGGTGCCGAGGGCCGCCACCTCGCGGTGCTCCTCGGCTGTGAGCAGGTCGATCCGGCCGACCGTCTCGTCCGGGGCGCAGTCCGCGACGGCGTCAAGCAGGGCGAGCAGCCGCTGCTGGTGCGTGGCGAGATCGTCGTCGCTGTACGCCTCCGGCGCGCCGTGCAGCCGGAGAAGCGGGGGGTTGCCGTCCCGGTAGTCGAAGACCCAGACGGCCAGGTCGGTGGTCGACCCCGACACGAAGTGGTGAACCGAGGCGGGATGCCCGGCGAAGCTCGGCCTGGCGTTGAAGGCCATGATGTTGACGATCAGCGGGAACGCCGTGCCCATGCTGCCGGGCGCGCCGAGGTTGCGCAGCAGGTCCTCGCTGCGGTAGCGCTCGTGCGCGACGGCCGACTCGACCTCCCGCGCCACCTGGGCGACGAGATCACCCCACGGCATGTCCGGTCGCACGGTCAGCCGCAGGGGCACCACGTTGGACATCGTGCCGGGCACCGACATCAAGTCGGCGGAGCCCCGACGGGCGGTGACGGGGAGGGCGAGCACCACGTCCTGGGCGCCGCTCAGCCGGTGGGCGTAGAGCGCCGTCGCCGCGACCACCACCCGGGACCACCGCACACCGGCCCGGCTCGCCGCCGCCCGCAGTGCCTCGGGGCTCCGCAGCTCCAGTTCCCCGGCCACGCGCAGGGCCCGGTGCGGGTCGGTCGCGGAGGAGCCGGTGAGCCGTGTCGGGGAGGGCAGATCGGCGAAACGCTCGGTCCAGTAGGAGCGGTCGGCGGTGAAGTCGGCGGACGAACGGTAGGCGGCGTCGCTGTCGACCAGGTCCCGCAGCGAGCCGAACGGGCAGGGCGGGACAACACCGCCCTCGGCCAGCGCCGAGTACACCTCGCCGACCCGCTGACGGACCATGGAGCTGCTGATCGCGTCCAACACCACGTGGTGGTAGTTCAGGTACCAGAGGAACTCCGTCGGCGACAGCCGGATCAGCGCATGGCCGAACAGCGGATCACGGGCGAGGTCCAGCGGACGGGCCAGGTCCCGCTTCATCCATTCCATGGCCGCGGCCCGGGGATCCGGCTCCGCGCCGAGGTCGAGGTGGACGGGCGCCCAGTCCCAGGTCTCGCGGAGGATCTGGCGCGGTCCTTCACCGTCGTCCACGAAGGTCACGTGCAGGGCGTCGACCTCGTCGACCACCCGGCGCAGCGCGGCTTCGAACAGCTCCGGGTCGACCGGCCCGTGGATCTCCAGGCATTCACCGACGCGGTAGCCCGGGATCGGCGTCCGGGAGCACTGCTCGGCGAGCCAGATCTCCCGCTGGGCCGCGGTCAGCGGAAGGACGTCTCCGTCGCGACGGGACATGGGGGGTACCTCCAGAAGTATGGGCGGGCATGCGCGCAGCACGTGCCGGGCCCCGCCGACCGCGGTGGTGTCACGCGATCGGCGGGCGGAGCGGCTTTTCTGCGGTCAGGCGGCGAGTTCGCCGGCCTGGAGCTGCCAGAGAGATGCGTAGAGTCCGCGCTGGGCGAGGAGTTCGTCGTGGGTGCCCTGTTCGGCGACAATGCCGCCCTTGTCCATGACGTAGATGCGGTCGGCGTGGCGGACCGTGGAGAGGCGGTGGGCGATGACGACCATCGTGCGGTCGGTCGCGAAGCCGCGCAGTGTGCGCTGGATGGCGGCCTCGGTCTCGTTGTCCACGGCGGAGGTGGCCTCGTCGAGGATCACGACCGGAGAGTCCTTGAGGATCGCACGAGCCAGGGCGATCCGCTGCCGCTGGCCGCCGGAGAGCGCGGCACCGCGTTCACCGATCAGGGTGTCGTAGCCGTCCGGCAGCGTCGCGATGAAGGTATGCGCCTCGGCCATGGCGGCGGCCTGGAGCACTGCCTCGTCCGAGGCTCCGAAGCTGCCGTAGCGGATGTTGTCGGCGATGCTGCCGTCGAAGAGGAACGGGTCCTGGGCGACGAAGCCGATGGCGTGGCGCAAGTTGTGTCGCTGCAGGTCCCGGATGTCCTGCCCGTCGATCAGCACCCTTCCGGACTGGGCGTCCTGGAATCGCATCAGCAATCTGGCGATCGTCGTCTTGCCGGAGCCGGTAGCGCCCACCAGGGCGGTAACCTGCCCGGCCGGGATGGTCAGCGAGAGGTCCTCCAGTGCCTTCGGTCGGCCGGGGTAGGCGAAGGTGACCCCGTCGAGGACGATCTCGCCCCGCACCTCGGCGAGGTCGAGCGTCCCGTCGCCGCCTTCGGCCTCGACGGGCAGGGCGCGCAACCGCTGGACCCGGTCGTAGGAGGCGAGGGTGCGCTGGTACTGGTCGGCGATGCCGCCGAGCCGGCTCATCCGCATCAGCAGCATCTGGGGCAGCCCGATCAGCGGGCTGAACACCTCGAAGCGCAGGGTGCCGTTGAGTACCGAACGACCGCCGATCAGCAGGGTGCCTGCCATCGATGCGGTGGTGCAGGACCGGACTGTCTCGGCGTGACGGAGCGTGCTCCGGTCGGTCTGCCGGCCGCTCTCCTGGACCGCCTCGCTCAGCTCGTCGATGCGTTCGGCCTCGTAGTCCTCGGAGCAGAAGCTCTTGACGGTCGCACCGGCTTCGAGCGAGTTGATCACCTGGCTGCCCAGCCTGGCCCGGCACTCGCCGGCGACGGCGTAGTCTGCCGCGGCCTTCTCCTGGTGGTGCAGCGACAGCCAGGCGATGACCGGGATCGGCAGGAACGCGATCCAGGCGATCTGCGGTGCCAGCAGCAGGAACGCCGGCACCAGGAGGGCCAGGCTGGTGCCCAGTTGCAGCACGTCGTTGGCCGGGCCGGCGAAGAAGGCGCCCAGCTGGCCGATGTCGTTGGTGAGCGCGCCGGCCACCCGGCTGGTCCGCTCACCCTCCAGATGTCCCAGTTCGAGGTGCTGGACGTGTCGGTACGTGCGGCTCCGCCAGTCGTGCTCGATGTCCTGGCCGAGTCGGCGCCACTGGCGGTTCGAGGCGTACGAGAGGCCCGCCACCGCGGCACAGGCGGCGGCCACCAGCCCGGCCAGGCCCCAGAGTTGAGCCGAGGCCGTGGTCAGGCCGAGGCTGACCAGCGGAGCTGCCTCGCCCTTGATGAGGACCAGGCCGGTCCATCCGAGGAAGGTGCCGAGCGTCATCTCCGCGGCCTGGCAGCCGACGGACAGGGCGGCGGCCCCGTAGAGGCGGCGTCGGTGCGGACCGACGATCTCCAGCAAGGGGTGGCGTTCGGCACCGGGCCCGGCCGTGTCCTGGGACGCGTCGACAGTTCCGCGCCAGGCTTTCCGGAGGACGACCGCGGTCGCCGCGGCAACCCCGCCCGCAGCCACCAGCTGCCTGCTCAACGCCGACCCCTTGATCAGCGCGACCCCGGCCGCGATCCCGCCACCGACGGCGAGCACCGGGCGCACGATCAGGCCGCGGTCCGCCTCCGGGGCCGGCGCAGAGGCGGTGCGGGCCGGGGCCGGATGCCCCACTCCGGTCGGCCCCTCCGCGACCCGAGAGACGGCCCTGCGGACGATCCGGCCGATGTCCGAGGCGCGCAGCCGCGCATCATGTCGTACGAGCACCCCGCCGGTAACCGGGTTGGCCTGGGCCGCGGTGATCCCGGGAATGTGGCGCAGCGCAGCGGAGAGGATCTCGGCCGTCCGGGGTCGTCCGAGGACCAGCTTGACGTCCCAGCGCTGGCGGCCCGGTGTGACCGAGCGCGGGCTCGCACCCAATTCCACGGAGCGGAATCCGCTGGCGGCACCCAGTAGCGATGGCATGTGTACGATCACCTGTTTGCGGAGGTCGCGGAAAACCGCCACGGACACGACGGATTACGGCGACGGAGCGGGAAATTGTGGACGGCAAATCTCTGCGGCCGAACGGCCTGTCAACGGCCGCCGCCCGGGCGCATTCCGCCGAAATCGATCGGCTACGCGCCTGGCGGCGGCCGTAGTCCCTTACGGGCCGTCAGTTCGCCTTTCCGGCGGTGCTACCGGCGGTCGTGCGGATCTTCGGGGCCTTCGATTCCCCCTTGTCGCCGTTCCCGGTGGCGTGCTGGCCGTCACCGGAGTGGCTTTCGGTTTCCCCGGTGGCGATCTGGGCTGCCACCACATCGGCGGCCACTTCGGCCGCGAGGTCATGGATGTTCTCCCCGGCCTCCTGAGCCGCCTTCTTCACCTCCATCGCGATGCCGACGGACGCTTTGACGACTCCACCCACCAGGGGCTTGAGCAGGCGTTTGGCCAGTGGCGCGACGATGAGGCCGACCAGGAAGGGCGGTACTACAGGCGGCATTGATGCTCCATCCTCTCTACGCATACGTATGACAGGGAACCCGGGCGCGGCGAACGCCGAAGCAGCGCACAGCCGGGCGAATATGAAACATTCCATCTCGAAATCCGGGACTCACCTAACGAATTCAGATTCCCGGACACCGGAACGCGCCTTCCGATCCCGTGATCACGGTAGTCGAGTCACGCCCGCCTGAGCCAAATGACTCCCTGCGGTTTCACTCATGTGAGTGGTCATGACCTTCCTGCGTAACCTGAATTACGGTGCGCCGAACACCGTCCGGCACGATTACCTGATTTTATTCTCGAATAAGTGCCAGGTTCAGCCGATACCTCCGCCGCGGCCCGGCAACGTGGCACCCCGCCCTTCAGCGCCGTTCCGTGCAGGACCCGCGCCTCGGACCCGCCGCGTCGCGGAGGCCGTCCGGGCTCACTGTGGTGCGAGCTGTGCACAGGCCGCTGCGGAGGCTGCCGACGCCCTGTGCCGGGTCGCCCTCCCCCCGGCACTGCTGCGTTCACGTCCTTCCCAGCTCTCCGGCGGCCAGTACCAGCGCGCGATGGTCGCATCAGGGCTGATGAGGCGACCGGGGCTGATCATCGCCGACGAACCGACCACCGCGCTCGACGTCACCGTGCAGCGGCAGATCACCCGGCCGCTCACCGATATCCGGCGGGACACCTCCACCGCGATCCTGTTCATCAGCCACGACATTGCTCTTGTGGGCGAGTTCTGCGAACGGGGCCTGGTGATGTACGCAGGGACCATCGTCGAGGTACTGCCCGCCGACCGCCTCGCCGACGGCGCCCGGCACCCCTACGCCCGGGCCCCTGGCCGCCTCGGTGCCGGAGCTCGCCGCCGACCGCTGCCGGCGATCGAGGGCGCACCGCCGAACTGCTCGTGCCCGCACCGGGATGCCCGTTCGAGCCCCGCTGCCCGCGCCGCCGGGACCACTGCGCCGAGCCGGCTCCACGGCTGAAGGACCTCGATGCCACCCACTGGAGATCCCGTCCGGCAGCACCCTCGGGCTAGGTCGTCCTCCAGGACCCGGACACCGCGCTCGCCCCCCCCGGATTACGGTCTGCCAGGCGCTCGTCGAAGCTGCCACCGTCTTCCGCCGACTTGACCGGGCCGCCCACGCTGAGCGCGTCACCGAGCTGCTGGGCCTCGTCGGCCTGGACCCCCGGCTCGCCGGCCGCCTGCCGCGGCAGCTGTCCGGCGGCCAGCGTCAGCGGGTCTCCCTCGCCCGCGCCCTGGCCGTCGACCCCGGCCTGCTGATCGCCGACGAGATCACTTCGGCGCTCGACGTCTCGGTGCAGGCCTCCGTCCTCAACACGGTCCGCGGACTCCACGCACGAAGCAAGGAAAAGGTATTCGAAAATCGATCACGGCCGGTGTCCGCTCCGCGCCCACCCGGAGCACGACAAAGCATTTCCAGCAAGGGACGTCAAGCAGTCGATTCTTTCCTCACTCTCATTGATTAACGAGCGAACTTCATATCCGTGTCCCGTGAGACGATGCGGCGGTGTTGTAATGCGACAGGGCTGGCAGTGCCTGGCATTCACGGACCGATATCGAATGGGGCGGAATATGGGAATTCTTCGAGGAACATCGAACGGGCCTGAGCGGAGCGCCGCGGAGTGACCGTCGCCCTGGACCAGACCCTGTTCCACCAGACCGGTGTCGGCTTGTCCGTGCCGTTCGCCATTGCCGGAACCGGGATGCACCTGCCACCGACGGTCGTCACCAATCAGGAGCTCACCCGCACCCTGGACACCAGCGACGAATGGATCACCAGCCGCACCGGTATCCGCGAACGCCGCCGTCTGGACCCAAATCTGGCGACCTCCGACATGTGCGTCGCCGCCGCCCACCCGGCTCTGGACGCCGCCGGCATCGAGCCCGCGCAACTGGACGCGGTCATCGTCGCCACCTACACCTGGGACCAGCCGCTCGTGTCGACCGCACTGATCGTCAAAGACGCCCTCGGTGCCCACCGCGCTCTGTCCCTGGACGTCACCCAAGCCGCCTGCGCCTCCGGCATCCAGGCCATGCTGATCGCCGCCCACCTCCTGCAGAACCCCTCCATCACCACCATCCTGCTTCTCGCGGCCGACTGCGCTTCCAGAATCACCGATCCCACCGACCGCACCACAAAGGTCTTCTTCGGGGACGCCGCAGCAGCCGTCGTCCTCACCCGTGCCGACACCCCTGGAGCGGGCCTGCTCTCCTACAACCTGGGCTCCCAGCTGTCCTACGACGTCCAGATCCCCGCCGGAGGCTCCCGGCTGCCCGCCAGCGCCGCCACCGTCGCCGCCGGAGACCATTACATGTCCATGGACGGCCGCGCCGTCTGGAACGCCGCGACCACACGTCTGCCCGAGAGCATCACCAGCGCCGCCCACCGCGCCGGCGTGCCGGTCGACCAGGTCCGATACTTCTTCCTGCACCAGGCCAACTTGAATATCCTCACGGAGGCCATGGCTACCCTGGGCGTTCCCCGTGAGCGTGCACCCGTGACCATCGACCGACTGGGCAACACCGGATCAGCCGGCCTGTTCACCGCACTCCACACCACCGTCGCCGAAGGCTCCCTGCTTCCGGGAGACACCTACGTGCTGTCCGGGATCGGCGCAGGCTTCCAGTGGGGAACCCTCTGCTTCCGGCACGCCTGACCGATCCACAGACCCGATATGGCTCCAGGTGGGTTGTCGAACCCGTCGATCCCGGGCGACGCGAACCTCGGTAATGCGAACACCCGGGTACAGGGAAGGCGCCGTGTTTCACGGTCGTTGTCCGTCCTGTGGCGCCTTTCTGCTCCGTCCTTTCACGGACGAGTGAACTCAAGGTAATTCCTGGTGCACCCGCTGCCGCGAGCACCAGCATGGGCGACATGGACACCACACGCTCCCGGGCTGAACGGGCCGCCCAGGCCCGGGCGGCCGAAGCCCAGCTCACTGCCGACGGAATCGACGGGGTGGTGTTCGGCTGGGTCGACAACGCCGGGCTCACCCGGGTGAAGTCCGTCCCGCTCACCCAACTCGAACACGCCGCCCAGTACGGTGTCGGCGCCGTACCCTGCTTCGACTTCTCGCTGGTGGACGACTCCTTCACCACCGCGCCCTCGAGTACCGGCCCGATGGGCGACCTGCGGCTCGTCCCCGACCTCGACCGGCTCACCCCGCTCGCCGCACAGCCCGGCTGGGCCTGGGCCCCGGCCGACCGGTACACCCAGGAGGGCACCCCGCACCCCGGCTGCCAGCGCGGCTTCGCCCGCCGGGCCACCGAGGCCGTCGAGCGGCGCGGGCTCTCGGTGCGAGCCGGGATCGAGATCGAGTGGGTGGTGGCCGACGCCGCCGGAGACCCCGCAACGGTCGGGCCCGGGTACGGAATGACCCGCTTCATCGAGCATTCCGACTACCTGCGGGAGGTGCTGCGGGCCCTCATCAGGCAAGGGCTGGACGTGCTGCAGCTCCACCCCGAGTACGCCACGGGGCAGTTCGAGGTCACGGTCGCCGCCGAGGGGCCGGTCGAGGCGGCCGACACCACGATGCTGGTGCGCCATACCATCCGGGCCGTATCCGCGCGGCACGGTCTGCGTGTCTCGTATGCGCCGGTCTTCACCGAGGGTGAGATCGGCAACGGTGGCCACCTGCACCTCAGCCTCTGGCGACAGGGCCGAAACCTCGGACACGGCGGCCCCGGCCGCCACGGGCTGCACCCCGAGGCCGAGCACTTCCTCGCGGGCGTACTGGCCGAGCTGCCCGCCCTGCTCGCCCTCGGCGCGCCCAGCGCCGCATCCTACTTGCGCCTGGTCCCTTCCCGCTTTGCCGGGGCCTTCCGCTGCTGGGGCTTGGAGAACCGTGAGGCGGCGCTGCGCCTGATCGCCGGCTCCACCGCTGGGCAGGCCAACGCCGAGTTCAAGTGCTTCGACGCCACCGCCAACCCGTACCTGGAGATCGGCGGCGTGTTGGCCGCCGGACTCGCCGGTCTCGACGCCGGCCTGCCCCTGCCTCCCGAGACCCGGAGTGACCCCGCCGCCCTCGGCAGCGCCGAGCGCCTCCCGGCGAGCCTGCCGGAGACGACCGACGCGTACGAGAAGTCCGCTCTGCTGCGGCAGGCACTCGGCACCGAACTGTACGAGGCCGTGCTGGCCGTCCGGCGGGCGGAGGCGGAGCTGTTCGCGACGCATACCGACGCGGACGTCATCAAGGCGGTCCGCTGGCGGCATTGACGAGGCATCCGTACCACCCTCCTTCAGGTAACGAGCGATGAGCCGCGGCATCGTCCGAAGTGAGAGGGGCGGGCAGGGGCGACGCCTGTCGGCGCGGGCTGCAGGGCAACCCGCGCCGGGCGTCGCAGGTTGTGATCCTGAATTTCAAGCACCCGGTGCCGGGCAACATCCGGCGCCTTGGGCGTCGGTAGAGGCCGAAGCGAACAGCGCAGGGCGGTATGAGCCGTCGCGGAGCAGCACGCGGCTGACGGCCAGGGGCGGCAGCTCGATGCCGCGCACGCGAGTCACGCAACGGCCCGGAGCCCGAAGGCTCGGCAGGTGATCGCCCAGTCGCGCCGGACCTGCCGCACGCTCAGTTCCGCGTCGGCCCGACAGGTGGCTCGGCGCACCCGGTCGCCCATGGTGCGCCCTGCGCGTTCGAGATCTGCGACGGTTACCCGGGAGCCGGGGTGGCGTACTGGAATCCGAGGAGGAAGGCCAGTGCGCCGGCGGCCGGTCGGGAGCGGCGGAACATGCCGGGGACGGAAACATCCGCATCAGCCCGCTGTGGCTCCGAATGAGGACCCGAGAGCCGACTCGTGACAGCGGTTTCCAGGGGCTTCGCCATGTAGACCGCCTCGGCGCCGTAGCTCGCGGGCAGCTCGATCTCGGGCCGGGCGCGGTAGCCCAGCGTGGTCCACATCACTTGCGAGCCGTGCACGGCGACCAGGGAGAGTGTCTGGTAGGAAGCCGCCCGTCCAGTCTCCTCCAGGTGCTGTTGTATCCGGTGAGCCAGACCCCGGCCGCGTGCCCGCTCGGCGATCACCAGGTCGTGGAGGTGCAGGTTGCTCCCCTGTACCGCGCCTTCCTCGGCCAGGCTCAGGTCCGGGCAACGGAAGAGCGGGTACGGCAGTGCGAGCAGGTAGCCGCCGAAGCCGCCGGCGTGCTCCAGCACGAAGCAGGTCGAGGGCGAGGCACGGTGCCGGGAGCGCAGTGCCGCCTCTCCCTCGGACAGGCCGCTCGCCGCGTAGGCGCGTTCCTCCAGAATCACCAACTCGTCCCAGTCCTCCTCCCGGAGCAGCCGGATCCGCGTGTCGGTCATGCGCCGTCTCCGTCCGGAGCCGGGCCGCCGATGCAGGTGTACGGCAGCGGCGAGAAGCCGTTGAACCCCTGGGTGGTGTAGGCGGCGGCGTACGCACCGCAGGAGTGGACCCAGACCGGGTCGCCGGAGGCGATCGTGCGCGGGACACGCACCATGCCGTCCTGAGCGTACGCGTCGTCGCTGTCGCAGGTCGGACCGGCCACCACGGCGTTGACGAACTGCCCGACGGGGCAGGTCGGGAACTCCAGCCGGTACTGCAACTGGTCCATCTCGTAGAGGCCGTTGAACTTTCCGCAGCTGAGGTAGAGCCAGTCCTCACGGGTGCCGTCGAGCCGATGGCGGGAGGTGAGCCGGGCGACGTGGGCACGGATCGCGCCGTGGTCGGCGACCAGGTGGCGGCCGGGCTCCAGCAGGAAGCCCAGCGGGGCGGCGTTGACGGCGCGCAGCCGTTCCATGCCTTCGCGGATCACCGTGAACGTCTTGTCCAGCGGCGGTTCCAGTGGCCGGCCGCGCCGGTCGAGGACACCGAGGGCGGGCAGTCCACCACCGAGGTTGACCCGGTCCGGAACGATGCCGTGCCGGTTGAGCGTCTCCAGCAAGGCGGCCAGTGTCTCGATCGCCGCGCCCCAGGCTTCGGCTGTCATCTGCTGGGAGCCGACGTGCACAGACAGACCGGAGGGCACCAGCCCGGCGGCCCGGGCGGCACCGAGCACCCGCAGGGCATCCTCGGGCGAACAGCCGAACTTATGGCTCAGGCCCCACAACGCGCCATCGCCGGTGGTCGCGATCCGGCAGAACACCCGTGAGCCAGGGGCGTGTTCGGCGATCGCGGCGACGTCCTCCAGGCTGTCGGTGGCAAAGTCGCGCACGCCCAGCCGGTAGGCCTCGGCGATGTTGCGGTCGGACTTGACGGTGTTGCCGTAGTGGATCGATTCAGGGGCCGCCCCGGTGCGCAGCGCCAGGGCGATCTCCTGCGGGCTGGCCGCGTCGAAGCCGGAACCGAGCCGGGTGAGGTGGTCGAGCACCTCACCCACGGGGCAGGCCTTCATCGCGAACCGGACGGCGACACCAGGCAGTTCGGCGCACAGCGCGGTGTACTGGCGACCGATGCCGGTCAGATCGTAGATGATGACGTCCTCGTCGGCGGCGGCGAGGGCGGCGCGCAGGGCAGGACGGTCGTGTCGACCGAGGTGCCCGTACTGGCCGGGGCGGCAGGCGGCGGACGCGTGCACGGCGGCCGACGCGGTCAGGGTGCGGTGGCCGGTTCTGCTACGGTCGGCCGTCCGGCGCTGCTCGGCGATCTGACGCGTGTCGGTGGCCTGAGGCCTCACGTGTGAACTTCCCATCCAACTGGATAATCGATGCCAGGACTTGGTGGCACCCATAAGGTGAAACGAGAGGGGCGAAGGTCGGTTATGACGCCTGGCCCGACTTTTCTCCCCGCCGCGCTCCCTGTGCCACCGCGTCATTGAAATGGCGCTTGAACGGACGGGGGGAACCCCCGGTCCAACCGGCAGGGTGGTCGGATCGCCGCTGAGGTCGCGCTGGGGAGTGTGACTGATGGTGGCGGTGCCGGTGTTGAGGTCGAGAGTCTTCCCAGCGCGGGCCGAGGAGTTCGCCCTTGCGTAGGTCGGTACGCCGGGCGACGGTTCTTGGAACCGGGCGGGCGGCTGGGGCCGGGACGGGAAGGTTTTGGTACACGCGCCGGTGATGGCGCCTTCGCATATGGTGATCAGCCCGCCCATCGAGGTGACGGCGATGATGTGGCCGCAGCGGCGCTCCCGCATGTGCGGCAGCACGGCCTTGATCACCGCCACGGTTCCGTGGACGTTCACCTCGAACTGGCGGCGAAGGTCATCCATCGACGACTCCTCGAAGAGGCCGTCATGGCCGTACCCGGCGTTGGCGACAAGTACGTCGACCGGGCCCAGGTCGCGCTCGGTCTCGTCCACGACCGTGTCCACCGCGTCATGGTCGGTCACGTCCAGGATGCGGGCGTGCGCGTCGTCGGCGAGTGCCTCAAAGGCCCGTGCGTCGGCGGGCGTGCGCACCGTGCCCACCACCCGGTGGCCCGCGGCCAGCGCCGCACGTGCGAGTGCGCGGCCCAGGCCGGTGCTGACGCCGGTGATCAGGAATGTCTTGGTGTCCGGCACAGGAGTTCCCTAAGAATGTTGGCGGTCCGGGAGGACCGGGTGTGGCTGACAGGTGCTTGCCGTTGATGGCTCGAAAGGAATGGCCGCCCGGTCCTCCGGGACGCTCCGACCACTGATTGAGAACTGCGGTGATCGCTGGTTAGGGACCTGTCGGCGGGGTGTTCTTCGGGCCATGGAAGTGCTGGTCACAAGGGATACGGAGCGACGGGCTCGAGCACGCGGCAGGCGCGAATATGGGTCGGCATCGATGCGGGCAAGGGGCACCACTGGGCAGTGGCCCTCGACGCCGACGGCGAGACGCCGTTCTCGACGGAGGTGAACAACGACGAGGCCCAGATACTTGCCCTCATCGAGACCGCCTGCGCGCGGGCCGACGAAGTCCGGTGGGCGGTGGACATCTCCGGCAGGGCCTCCACGTTGCTGCCGGCCCCGCTCATCGCTCACGGGCAGCACGTGGTCCACGTGCCCGGCCGCACGGTCAACCGCATGCCCGGCGCCTACCGGGGCGAGGGCAAGACCGACGCCCGTGACGCCCGCGTCATCGCCGACCAGGTCCGCATGCGTCCGAAGAACTTCACTCCGCTGGACACACCCCCGGAGGTGGTCACCACGCTCAGGGTCCTGACCAACTACCGGGCCGACCTGATCGCGGACCGAGTGCGGCTGATCAACCGGCTCCGAGACCTGCTGGTCGGTATCTGCCCTGCTCTGGAGCGGGCCTTCGACTGCTCCGAGGCCAAGGGCCTTGTCGTCATGCTGACCGAGTACCAGACCCCGGCCGCCCTGCGACGGATCGGCGTCAAACGCCTGACGCGCTGGTTGGAACGCCGCAAGGTCCGCAGCGCCGGCACCGTCGCGGCCAAGGCCGTGGAGGCTGCCCAGTCCCAGCAGATCGCCCTGCCCGGCGAGAAGCGGGCCGCGAAGCTGGTCGGCGACCTCGCCCACCAGCTCCTGGCCCTGGACGAGCGGATCAAGGACAACGACCGGGAGATCCGCGAGACCTTCCGCGCCGACGGACGGGCCGAGATCACCGAGTCGATGCCCGGCATGGGTCCCGTCCTGGGTGCAGAATTCGTCGCCATCGTCGGCGATCTGTCCGGCTACCGCGACGCCGGCCGCCTCGCCTCGCACGCCGGCCTGACACCGGTCGCCCGGGACTCCGGCCGCCGCAGCGGCAACTACCACCGGCCCCAACGCTACAACCGGCGTTTGCGGCACATCTTCTACATGGCCGCCCAGATAGCGATGATGCGACCCGGCCCTCCCGGGACTACTACCTCAGAAAGCGCGCCGAGGGGCTGTTGAGGGGCTGTTGCACACTCAGGCCCTGCTCGCGCCGGCCCGGCGGCGGGTGGACGTGCTGTGGGCGATGCTGCGTGACAAGAGGCTGTTCACCTCCGCTCCGCCAGTCACGCATGTGGCTTGACACGGTCATTGAGATTCCCTTCGTACGATGCGAACAGAGGCCGACCGGAGCGGCCCGGCTCCGGTGGGTAGGGGCGTCATGGAACACCGGCAGACCTTGCGCCCCACCGCTGGTCTCCGAAACCCTCGTCGAGGGCGAAGAACTGGGAATGAGAGCAATGCGACCTGCCCATTCGTGCCGCGCAGCAACTCTCCACACTTAGTCAGAGGTTGAAACTCAAGCTAAGCCTCGTCCCGCAACTACCGTTTCTCGGCAAACGTGCAGGTCATCATCGATGCGGATACCAGGCTGGTCGTTGCCGCCGCCCGGCCGGCCCCGGGCAAAAAGGCCGACGCGCACGTCTGGCGCAACTCCGGCCTGCCCGACCAGTGCCACGACGTCACCGTCCTGGGGGATGGCGCTTCCCTCAACACCGGACTTGTCGTCCCGCACCGCAAACGCCCAGGACGGCCGCTACTACCGGGCGAAGAGGCGGACAATGCCGAGCATCGCAAGGTCCGCGCCCGTGTGGAACACAACGTCGCCCGCATGCAGAACTTCAAGACCCTTCGTGACTGCCGGCAGCGTGGCGACGGCCTTCACCACGCAGTCCAGGCCGTCGCCCACATGCACAACCTCGCCCTGACCGCCTGATCACAACCGTCGAACCCGGGCCCTGACCTGCCCAGATCACAGCCTTCTGCAACACGCATCAATCCTGGGACCGAAGTTCTGGTCCGAGGACCGGTACACGGGGCAACGTCACCGTCCGCAGGCCGGTATGTGTGAACTCAGTGCTAAGACACCTGTGCACCCACTGCTAACGATTTTCCGGCAGGAGTGCGCAATTCTCTACTCCCGAGCAACATTTCGAACACCAGTGCCTCGCGAATCAGGCACTCAATGGGAGGTTGACCATGAGCGTGATGGAGTTGGAGGCCGGTACCGACGACATCTTCGATATTGATGTCGACATTCTGTGGGACTCTTCGGTATCCAGAATTGATATGAGCATCACCACCAGCGGAACCGCCACCAAGTTGAGCAACTGCGGCAACACGGCAACCTGCGCTGGGACGTGTTCTTCCTCTTGCCACAGCACCGGTCAGACAGGCAGTCCCTGTAGATGCTTCTGATTTTTTCCCGGTAAGTCCGCCAGACTGCTACCTGTCGGCGACTGCCTCCCCGTCCGCACACTGCGGGCGGGGAGGCGTGCTGTTGACAGAAGAGAAACATCACTCCACATCCGGACAAGTTGACGCGTGTAATTCTCGGACACCCTTCGGTCGAATGAGGGGTTGGGGTGCACTGCGCTGAGCTGGACGCTGCAGGCTTGTTGCGGAGAGTTATGAAAGGCCCAAAAATTGGCTTCTGGATCTGTCTATGCGGCAGAGAATTTTGCGATGCTACGCCTGCCGCTGGCACGTCTGCGCAGCCCGTCACCGGATACCGGGGGCAAGGCTGTGGAGGAAATGAGTTCCGAGCAGATGGTCGAATTCATTCGCGCCGCGGTCAAGGACCCTCAAATCCGTGAAGCCATATCGGTCTCAGCGCCTTCACTGTCGGACCTGGTCGATCGCATCGTCGACGGGCTCCCCGTCAAACGTTCACAGCTCGGTCGGGCACTGCTGTCGGTGAGCCGATACCTCATACGGGCGCGGAGCCGCAGTACTCCCTTCGGCATTCTGGCAGGCGTCGCTCCGGTCAGATTCACTGAGCGTGTGGAAGTATCAGTCGGTACGGAACATGTCAAGCATGTCCGGGTGGACGGCGCCTGGCTGACATCCGTGGTGCAGAATCTGGAATGCCGTCCAGAGATAGTTCGTGGATTGAAACTCATCGCCAGCGATCTCCGGGTGGTCAAAGGCGATCGGCTGCACATACCGGTCTACGAGAGCAAAGCCGATGCGGCACGCTGGGCACCTCCCAGGATCGGTCAGGCTGCCGTACGAATGACATCGGTACTCCGCCGGACCCTTGAGGCCGCCGCACAGCCCATTTCCTATTCCGATTTGTTCAGTCTCCTGTGCGAGTCCTTCCCCATGGCTGCCGCGTCCAGAATCGAGGCGCTCATTGTGCAGTTGATACGGCAGAACATCCTGCTGACGGACCTGCATCCGCCTCTCGATTCCTCGGACCCGCTCGATCACGTGCTCAACCGGCTGCCCACGCCGGTCGATCAGGCAATCATCGCCGACCTGCACCAGCTTCGCGAGAAGATCTCCGCCTACCAGGCCACGGGCGTCGGGGAAGGTTGTGCAGAACTCGATGACGCTGCTCGTACAGCGTGTCGAGTGAATGACGAGAACCGCCCCTTCTTCCAAGTTGACCTGCGAAGCGACGCACGGGTTTCACTGCCTGAGTCCGTGGCCGACGAAGCTGCCCTTGCCGTGAGCGCGCTGTGGCGCATGTCGCCCGTTCAGGGAGAAATTTCGGATGCGCTGAGCGCCTACCATGAGCGATTCCTCAACCATTATGAACCCGGGACAAATGTGCCTCTCCTGGATCTACTGGATCCTGAGCGGGGCCTGGGGCTGCCAGAAGGCTACAGCCCCGACAAACCCCAGGCGGAGCATCGGCCAGCACATCGCGCAGGTGCGGATGACCACAACCGCGAAGCCGTTCTTGCCGAGCTGGCGCTGACCGCGATCGAGCGCAGAGGGCGGGAGGTCGTTCTTTCCGATGACACCGTAAATCGCCTTGACCGTAAGTCGACGCTGCCGCCCACGCCCACAGCCGAGGCGTGCGTTCAACTGTTTGCCGACTCGATCGACATGGTGGAGAGTGGCGAATATACATTGGCGCTCGGCGCCTTGGGCGGAAGCTGGCAGACGGGCGCGATGTTCGGCCGTTTCGCCCACCTGCTGCCGGAATTGGATCAAGGATTGCGCCGGGGAATGGTCCACGGGATCCCGGACGGGGCCGTTGCCGCCCAACTCTCCTATCGATCTGGCAAGGCAGTTACTGCCAACGTCGTCAAAAGCCCGCAATGGGCCGATCGATCCATCAGCATTGGCGAATTCGGTCACGAGGGCGTCCCCCCGCTGCGAGCGGTGGACGTGCTCGTCGGCGCAAGCCAGGACCGGTTTCACCTGATGTCCGCCGCAACTGGTGGCGATATTGCCGTGGTCGTGCCCAACATGTTGAACCCGGAAGGGGTGAGCACGCCACCCGCCCGGTTCCTCCGGGAAGTCGCTTCCAGTGGGCATCAGGGATGGTACGGATGGGAGTGGGGAATCCACTCTCGGCTGCCCCACCTACCTCGAGTCCGATATCGTCGGACCATCCTTTGCCCGGAGCGCTGGAGGCCTACATCGGCCATGGTCGAATCTGCCGGGGACTGGGAAAAGTGGCGCGAGGCAATGTCCGAGTGGCGAGATCGGTACGAGGTTCCTCGCGAAATCCGAGTCTGTGCTGACGACCGGCAGCTGATCCTCGACCTGATCGACCCAATGCATCAGCGCATCTTGCATGACGAAATACGCCGGATGCCCCACGCTCGTATCGAAGAACCCCTCGTCGACGGCGAGGAGGGGACGGGTTGGCTGCAGGGCTACGTCAATGAGTTGGTCATTCCGCTGAAGTCCACAGTTACAGCTCCAGCCTCCATGCGCCTCCACCGACCGGTTGCCACACCGCCCGTGCCAAAGCACCGAGTAGGCGGCGAATGGCTCTATGTCAAGATCTATACTTCATTCAGATTGCACGACGAAGTATTGGCAGAGCACCTTCCTTCGCTGGTGAACAGCGTGCAAGAGTTTACCGATCGCTGGTTCTTCATTCGCTATTCGGACCCCGATCCGCATCTGCGCATCCGCTTTCACGGGGATGTTGACCGACTGCTGACCGATGTATTGCCCGGTGTGCGGAAGTGGGCTGAGCGACTTCGGGAGCGAGGGCTCATCCGCGAGTGGAACCTGGATTCCTATGAACCCGAGTTTGCTCGCTATGGCGGCCTTGACGTCATGGAGTCGGCAGAGCAGGTTTTTCAAGCGGACAGCGAGTTCGCGCTAGCTCAGCTGCAATTGCTGCGAGCCAAGCGAATAGACTTCGAAATACCTGTCCTGACAGCTCTCAATTTTCTCGACATCTGCCACGCGATGCTGCCCGGAGGATGGGCTTCACGGTTGGTCGAAGAATTGCCTCGCGATGAGCATAGAGAAGCCTTCCGAGGTCGCCGGAGTGAACTTCGTGCGCTTGTGGCGAACGGCTGGGATACCGTTGCGCCGGGAGCCGAGGCGGGCGTCTTGGCGGACCTTCGCAAAAAGCGTGACTCGGCTGTTGTCCGGTACCGCGAATTGTTGTCCGGGTTGCACTCCGAAGCAGTCGAACATGATGGAATCAGTCACATTTTGCAATCCTTGTTGCACATGCATCACAACCGGTTTGTGGGAATCGACAGAGAGTCTGAAGGGGCGGCACACGCAATAGCTCGCGGCATGGCTGAGCTGATTGTCAGTCGAGAGAGGTACGGACGTTGACGGCCCGAAAATCAGCGGCAGAAGTTGTGACGCGTGTCGCCGCGCGACTCAGTGACCCGGAAAGCGTTCGGAAGCAGTTCGAAGAAGCGCTCGCTCAGTCGTCTCCCCCCGACACAACTGCTCACTGGTGGCACCCGTCACTCTCCGACGGGTACGCCGGCCTGTCCTTGCTGTTCAGCGAACTGCGCTTCTTTGAGCCTGATTACCGCTCTGTGGTTCATGAACACATCACCCGGGCGGTGAAATACCGGATTCATGACCCAGGGGTGATCAACGGATTGGCCGCTGTCGCGTTTGCCTCCTCGCGGAGCGCGCAGCATGGCGACCACGCGATCCTGACACGGCAGCTGGACAGCATGCTGGAGGCACGGGTTCGCTCCTGGACTGCCGATGGCGCCGAACGTCACACCTGGTATCACTACGACGTGATCAGCGGTCTGGCAGGAATCGGACGCTATCTTCTCAGCAGACCCGCTACGGATGCGCTCGTTCTGCGAAACATCGCCGATATGCTTGCCGCACTCGCCGAACCCCGTGTCATTGGTAAAAAAGAGGTTCCCGGCTGGTGGGTCGACCACGACCTGGAAGGAAAGCCGATTTCGGACCCCTTTCAGGGGCATGCGAACCTCGGCCTCGCCCATGGCATTCCTGGTTGTTTTGCGACATTGGCGTTGCTCGTCCAGGCCGGACACGGAGATGATCGCCATGTACACGCCATTCAAGCGTTTGCCGCCTGGATACTCCATGAGCGTCGGAGAGACGCCTACGGGGTCTATTGGCCGACGCACCGGTCACTTGTGGATGAGCAAAGTCGCCATCGCGCCAACTCCAGTCGAGCAGCATGGTGCTACGGGACGCCCGGAATCGCGAGAGCACTGCAAATCGCCGGGGCAGCGACCGGGGAGCCGGCGTGGGAAAGTGCGGCAATCGAGGCTGTAAAGGATCTTGCGAAGCGTCCGGAAATCGAGTGGGGTGTGGCAGATGCCTCGCTCTGCCACGGCTGGGGTGGGTTGCTACAAACCTTCTCCGCTATGCATCGGCAGGCTCCTGAACCCGTTCTGGAGCGGCTGGTTGAATTGACTGCCACCCGTGCGATTGCGCAGTTCCGCCCAGATTCCCTCTTTGGGTTCCGTTCACATACTCCTGGTGGCCGGCGCCTCGATCGACCGGGGTTCTTGGAGGGCTCCGCGGGTACCGCTCTTGCGCTCCACGCATATTCCACGGGGCTGCCGCCGAAGAGCGGATGGGACCAGGCGCTGTTGCTGAACTGATCAGGTAGTGCCTGGGCGGTCCGCGGAGAGGCCGCGGAGGCGAGTGGGGGAGAGTTGTTTACTTTCGATAAACTTCAGCGGGCGAGAACCATAGGCTCGACGCTGGCCGCGAGATTGCAAAACGCCGAGGTGCGGAAGGTCGCACAGTCCACAACAGACTTGTCGATGGCCGACGGTACCGCCGGGATAGCGATCGCCTTGGCCACGGCGGAGGCCGGGGAAGAAGTTGTTCAGCAATTATTGACTGAATCCGCACGGGGTCTAGGAGCTTCTGGCCACAACGACTTTTCCCTCTTTCACGGATCTGGCGGGTTGCTGGCAGCTGTCAAGCTGGCCGGGCGCGGGGGACAGAAATATGAAAGGGCTGAGCGTGCGCTCACTGCGGCGATGTGCGCTCGGGTCGATACCGTGTGCGCCGTCGCCGACGAACAGATCGCATCCGGCGAAGGAATGGAGGGCTCGGTACATGACCTGGTCTCCGGGGTGACTGGTTGGGCAGCGGCACTCTCCCTCATAGCGGATCCGGTTGCCGATCTTGCGGTCCAGCGCCTGCTCAAGACACTTGTTGACCTGGTCCGACGTGATGGGGACGGGTTTCCCATGTACACGGGGCCTGCCTTCTTGGTCGAGACGGCTCGCCTGCGAGCACCCTCCGGGCACATTGACTGCGGGGTGGCTCACGGCGTGAGCGGAACAGTGGGGCTGCTGGCAGCCATCGGCCCCCGCTACCGCGCTTCCCTCACCGATCTGGAACCTGTGCTGGCAGACGCAGCTGGATGGCTGAGTGCCCTGCTCACGCCAGGAGCCCGCGGCCCCCGGCCGCCGGCCCGTCTGGGCCTGCGCGGGGAGACGTCGTTGCCCACACCTCCGGAAGATGTGCCGGCTGCCTGGTGCTACGGAGCCGCCGGGATGGCAAGGGCCGTGTGGTTGGCAGGTCGTGCGCTCGACGACCGCCGGCTCAGGGACTCCGCCGTGCATGCGTTGTCCGACTTGCACCTGCCGGCCGGCCATCGCCTGCGGGAGGCATCCCTGTGCCACGGACTGGCGGGTCTGCTGATGATTACCTGGCTGGTCGCGCAGGAGTCGGGGGATTCACGCCTGCGCCGGAGCGCCATATCACTTCTTGATCAATTACTGGACTCGTACGACGAGGAATCGGTTCTCGGATACCGCACTGTGCGAGCCGGGGTCGAGTTCAATGATCCCGGGTTCATTTCCGGGACGGCCGGAATCCTGGCGCTTTTCAACGCCGTAAATTCGGGCCGCCCTCCGGGATGGGGACGTTTGCTGGCGGTATGCTGACGAAACGATGGGCGGGTAATGGGTAATGGGCCCCTTCAAGGGAATGGGATTTGCCGGCCAATCCGGCTCGCTATTTCGTCGTGACGAAGGATTCCGGGATCACGAGGATCCACTCTTCGGGGCGCACAGCGAAATGGTTGGTCAGCTGGCGTCCGCCGATGGCGAGGTGCCCGTAAGTAAATCGCTGAGTGGCTTGCCGCGTGTGGTTGGTCTCACCCTGGGGCTCGCGTGGCAGGTGAGTCCGCTGTCTGTCGTATTGCTCGTCGTCGTGCAAATCTCTATCGGGGTCACCTCGGCGACAGGGCTGCTCGCGGCCAACAGCGCCTTGGTCGAGTTGCTTCGGCCGCCCATCGATGAGGGGCGGTTCCGTGCGGCCGTTCCCGGGATGGTCATCATATGCGTAGCCGTAGCTCTTTCCGGTGGAATGCGAATTCTTCAAGAATTCCTGGTCAACCGGATAGGTCCGGAAATGGGGACGATGGCGGGGCGAATGTTGCTCCGGAGTGCGGTTTCCGCTGAGCTCGCCATCGTCGATGATCCTGATTTTCACAACTCGATGGCGCTGGCGAAGACGGGTTCGCGCAACGTTGAAACCGCCTTCGGTCACGTGATGACGATCATCGGGTCCGCGTGTTCGCTCATCGCGGTTGCGTCGACGCTTGGTTCCTTGCATCCGGTACTCTTCGCGCTGAGTTGCGTAACCGGCATACCGAGAGGGTTCAGCGCTGTCAGAGCCGCCCGCCGCCACTATCTGTCCGCGGTGCGGTGGATCGAGAACACGCGGAAGATTGATCTCCTTTCCGCTGTGATGACCGAGCGCGACAGTGCGGAGGAAATTCGAGTCCATAATATCGGCGGCTACCTGGTGGAGAGCTTCACCAGCTTGTCCGGGAGAGCCCTTTGGGAGCAGCGTAGGCTGGCGAAGCGCACCGCTGTGGACTCGCTCCTTGCCGGCTCGGTGAGTGGACTGCTGACACTGGCCACCTACGGCGCGATGGGGATCCTCGTCTGGACGGGTGACCTTTCCTTGGCCAATGTGGGTACCGCTCTCCTGGCCATTCCGGCTTTGAGCGGCGGCGTCACCACGTTTGTGACGGCCGTCAACGTCATGGTCGAAAATGCCCTGTCGATAAGCGAATGGCACGCGGCCTGCTGCCGAATGGAGGTCTCCGAGTCGTCGTCCGAAGCGGGACCTCTCGTGCAACAGGTTCAGGAAATAAGGGCCGAGGGGATTTGCTTCAGGTATCCCGGTGCTGATCGCGACGCATTGTCGGACGTTGACGTAACGGTGAGATGTGGTGAGGTCGTGGCCTTGGTCGGCGTCAACGGGTCGGGTAAGTCGACCCTGGCAAGGGTGCTGGCTGGGCTCTATCTGCCTTCCCATGGATCGTTGACATGGGATGGTCGGCCCGTGGCGGCCGTGGAGCGCGCGAGTATTTCTTCGCAGGTCTCGATGTTGGCACAGAGGTTCGTTACGTGGCCTTTCACCGTCCGCGCCAACGTCGGGATCGGGCGGCCGGAAAATTCTTGGGACGACCAGGCCATTGACAATGCCCTGCGTCAGGCGAACGCGATGCATCTCGTATCGTCCTTGAAGAGCGGAAAGGATACCCTCCTTGCGTTGAACTTCAGAAACGGCGTTCAGTTGTCGGGCGGACAGTGGCAACGTATTGGACTTGCCCGGGCGGAGTACCGAGATGCGCCGTTCGTCATCCTGGACGAGCCGACAGCAGCCCTGGATCCGGAATCGGAGATCGAGGTCTTCTCGCAGGTCGCCAAGGCGGCAAGTGCCGGCAAGGCGGTTCTTCTCGTCACGCATCGGCTGGCTTCGACCCGCATTGCGCACCGCATACATGTCATGAGCCAGGGGCGCATAGTGGAATCCGGAACCCATGAGGATCTTCTGGATGCCGGGGGAGTGTACGCGGGAATGTATCGACTTCAGGCCCGGCAGTTCGACAGTGACTGACGACAACGGCACTTGCAACGGCTGACGCGGTGAGGCGATCCGAGCCGGTGGCCGTGTCCTCGTGAGCAGGCGAGTTGCGCGAGCCGAGCATATTTGCTCCGGGGATGTGAGGTTCGCGGTACCTGTGCCGTGACGGTGGTCTGACGACGCGGCGATGCCCAGTCGGTCCGCTGACCGACGGGCATCGCCGTTGATGTCGTCTGGGCGTCACGGTGGTACTCCACCCGGAACCACGGACGGGCGCCGATGGGCGGCGCCGTCGTGGTTCCCCGGATACCGGCTGCGGATGTGGGCTGTAGATGGCACCTGGGAGCGGGTGTTCAGCACGCTGATGGCCCAGGTCGACGCGGACGAGGACCTCAACTGTGGGGTCTCGGTGGACTCCACGATCGTGCGGGCTCACCAGCACGCGGCCGGGGCCCGCAAAGGGGGCCGCCGGCCAGGCCGGTGACGTACCCGCTTTCGAGGAGGTCATGACCCGGCGGGTCCCTCGGCGGCGTGGCTCCCCCCACACCACGCCGGACGTGGTCCTGGCCGACAAGGCGTACTCCTCACGGGCCATCCGCCAGCACCTGCGCAAGCGAGGAATCCGTGAAGTCATTCCTGTCCCGGCCGACCAGCAGGCCCACTGCCTGCGACGCGGCAGCCGGGGCGGCAGGCCACCCACCTTCGACCGCGAGACCTACAAGCAGCGCAACACCGTGGAACGGTGCATCAACCGCCCCAAGCAGTGGCGCGGCATCGCCACCCGCCACGAGAAGACCGTCATGATCTACCTTGCCGGAGTCCGCATCGCAGGCAACTCTCCCTGTGGTGCGGTGTGGAAGAGCGGTCCTCGAGCCCGAGTTCGCCGTGGCGCCGGTATCGGTTGACCCACTTCGATGCGCACGCCCGGGAGATCCCCATCTCGGCTGCGACGTGGGCGATGGGCCTCGTGCGGCAGCGCTCGATGAGGCGACGCCGCCCCTCCACGGTGAGGGGGCGTTCTTGTGCGTCACACAGGGGAACCGGGCGCAGAGGCTCGCCGTGTGCGGTCCCGCCCGGCGATTGCCTCGGCAACGTCTTGGATGGCGCCACGAAGCAGGTCACCGTAGGGATCCTGAGGAAGGTTGGGGGCGTGCTCTTTGGCCGCGTTGATGTGCTCGGTGGCGGCTTCGAAGGAGCCGAGTCGGCGGTAGTTGTCGGCAAGGTTGAGGTGCAGGGAGGGGTAGAAGCCGGCGATGTGGAGGCTGGCGTGGTGTTCCTGGACGCGCTGCTCGGTCACGGCGTCGGCAGCGTCCAGGGCCCGGACGTCCCAGGCCAGGGCCCGGGCGGGATCTTCGTAGAGATCTGCGAGGTAGTGAGCGAGAGAGCAGCGGTGCAGCGGGTCACCGGTGACACCGATCGCGGACCACAGGCTCAGGAGCTGTTGGCGGGCGGCAGCGGTGTCACCGGCTCGGCCTGCGGTGACGGCTTGGCCGATGGCTTCCATGGTCGGGTCGGGGCTGGCGGGTGCGGTGGTCATGGATGTTCCTTGTCGTCGTTCTCAGACGGAGTGGTCGGATTTGATGGGCATGGCCAGGGTGGTGAGATCGCCGCGGTCGGCGGAGCGGATCGTGACGGGCTGGTCGTTTCCCCGCAGGTCGAGCATCACGTCGGGGCCGATCGAGGTGCTCACGGCGGGATAGAGCGTGGTCAGTTCGAAGCAGATCTGGAGGGTCTGCCCCGTCGCGGTAGCCGGCAGCGGGATGTCGGGGTGTTCGTCATCCGCTGACACGACGTTCACTCCGTGGTCGGCAACGTGCAGCGCGATGCGGTCGCCGGGATGTTCTTCCAGAGCGCGCAGGAGCAGATCCTTCGAGACCGTCACACGGGTGGTGACCTCACCCAGTGACGCGAGCATCAGGCGATAGTCGGGGAATTCCTCGGGCAGCAACCGGCAATGCCGGTCCTCCCGGTCGGCCACGCGGAGCCAGATCCCGTGCGGCACTGCTTCGAGTTGCACCAGCGCGCTGCGGCGGATCTCGGCGACCGCGGCCCGCAGCTCGTCGCCGTTGACCGTGCCGGCCCAGGTCTGCCTCGGTGGTTGCGTCGGCACCAGGGTTCGGGTGGAGAGCCGGTAACGGTCAGTCGCGGTCAGGGTGACCGCCTCATGGCTTGCCTCGATGCGCAGGCCGGCGAGAACCGGCATCCCGGGCTCATGTGCGGTCGCGGTCAGGACCTGCTCGACCGCATCCGCCAGCACGGGACCCTTCAGCGCCGTAATCGGAAGACCTGGCTCATTGCCGAGCGCGGACTTGATGTCAGCAGCTTTCTGCTGTGCCGCCGCCGCATCATCGACGATCTTGGCAACATGCTCGTCGAGCAGCCGCGCTGCCTCGTCGGCCCCGGCGTCGAGGACCGCCTCGACCGCAGCGAGGGGCATGGTGATCTCGCGGAGCTGACGCAGCGCGGTCGCCCGCGCCACCTGGTCAGCGCCGTAGTAGCGATAGCCCGAGATCGGGTCGACTTCGGCAGGGGGCAGCAGCCCGGAGTCGGCGTAGAACCGCAACGCGCTGGAGGTCAGACCACTGCGCTGGGCAAAAACCCCGATTGACATCAGCTCAGAATTTGGCACCTCGCCATCATTGAGCTTCAACCAACTCGAAGGTCAACACCGACGAGCGGTGCCACCAACCTCATGGCCAGCAACAACTAGGCGTCCACCGGTGTCGGCTCCTGGTGCTCGGCGGCTGCGATACCAGGCACTTTGCGTCGCACTCAGGGGTTTGGGGTGCCGTGGATCCGCTGTAGGATCCGCGGCCGTCCGTGTGGATACTGATCACCATGCGTACCGACTTTGATCCCGCTGCCATGTCCCGCACCGAGTTCTACCGGCTGCTGACTGCCGTGGTGGTGCCTCGGCCCATCGCCTGGGTGTCCACCACGTCCGCGGACGGCACACACGACCTTGCCCCCCGCAGGTCAACCAGATCGAGACCCACCCCTTCTTCCAACGCGCCGACTACCAGGACCTCATGCGCGAGCACGGGGTGCAGATCCAGTCCTGGGGCGGTTTCGCCGAGGGCAGGAACGACCTGTTCACCAACCCGCTTCTGGCCGAGGTCGGCAAGGAGTACGACAAGTCGGTCGCCCAGGTCGTCCTGCGCTGGCTGACCCAGCGCGGCGTCATCGCGATCCCCAAGTCGGTGCGGGCCGAGCGCATGGCCGAGAACATCGACGTCTTCGACTTCCGGCTCACCGACGAACAGCTGGCCCGGATCGCCACCCTCGACACCGGCAGCTCCCTGTTCTTCGACCACCACGACCCCGAGATGGTCACCTGGCTCGCAGGGTGCCGCCTGGACAGCTGAAGGCGTCACCAGATGCCTGGCCGGCCGCGGGTGCCCTCAAGCGAATGCCCGGGGCACCCGCCCGGCTCCCACACTTTCCACGGTTTATCGGGAGCCGTCCACCATGATCACGCCACAGCACCACGCCGCCCTGCCGAGCCGGCGCACAGTTCTGCGCGGCGCGTTGGTGACCGCAACTGCCGCCTTGAGCGCGAATACGTCCGAGCACCCATGATCATGACGAGATTCACCGAAGCACTCGACTTCAGTGGCAAGGCCGTCCATCCGACCACCACCTACGCCATGAGCGGCCTGGCACCACGGAACGCGACTACGCCGCCTCCTGTCCCGGTGCGACCATCGCCGAGGGTCTCGCGGTACGCGGCGAAGAGGTCAAGGACGCCGACACCGAAGTGGAGGCGTGGCTGCGACGTATCGGGCTGCCCGCCCGGTGACCGGTCCTGCCGAGAAACGTCGCGGCCGCCCGGGCGGATGCCAGGGGCTGACGGCTACTCGTCGTCCTCGTCCGCATCGCCCGTGGCCGGGTCCCGCGGCGGGCGCAGACCGCTCCCCGGCGGGGACGGTGGTGGATCTCGAAGCTGAACTTCGCGTCCTGCCCGGCCTTTTCCATTCGGCCATCAGCTGTCACGCCGCGTCCAACGCCCGTACCCACATGGCAAGTTGCTCCTCGACCGGTTCGTCCGGCCTGAGGCGGAGCAGGACGTCCTCGGCCACGGCCGCCCACTGCTCGCCGTCCAGCAATTCGGCCGCGGGTCGGGCCGGCGGTCCGACGGCAAGGCGATCCTCGGACGGTGTCGCGGCCGACTGGAAGCCGGCAGCCCGACGCGATTCCGCCACCCGTTCCCGCCACGTGATCACAGGCACCTGCACCTGCACCTGCTGGAGACGTACGGCAATGGGCGACCTGCCGCCGCGCCTCCGGACTGCCACCCCGCCTCACCCCTGTGACCGTGTAGCGGGCGTGTCACCGTGTTGCCGGTCCTGTCACCATGCACCCGGCCCTTCGCTGCTGAACAGCGTGCTGTGACAGCGTGGCATGAACAACGATCTTCGATTGCTGGGGAGTTCATGCCCTTCGTACGCGCGCCCTTCGGCCGGCGCAGCCTCCTCTTGATACTCGGCTCGTCCCTCCTGTGTGTCCTGCTGGCGGTGGTGGTCACACAAGCTGTCGTCGGCGGGGAGGGCAAGGGTGGCGGAGGCGGCACGGGAGGCGGAAAGGGGAGCGGGGGCTCCGCGTCCACCGCCGCCGAACCGTTGCAGGGGACGGCGGGAGTCTCGGCGCGCCGGCCGCTGCAGAAGGAGCCCGGGTTCTACCCGCGGGTGATCCGGCTGCAGCACAGCGGAGACGCCAACGGCCGCATTCTGACCTCGAACGTCGCCTTCCGGGGGAAGGACGGGGTCGGCGTGATCCGCGAGAGTTCCGACGAGGGGAAGACGTTCCGGGAGGTCGGCTCGGTCGCCGACCCGAAGGGCGCCGACGGCAAGGGGCTGTGCTGCAGCACGCTGTACGAACTGCCGCAGCGGATCGGTGACATGCCTGCGGGGACGCTGCTGTGGGCGGATTCGCCGGGCCAGAGCGAGAAACCCCGCACGATGTCGATCCGCGTCTTCAAGAGCACCGACCACGGACGCTCCTGGTCGCATCTGTCGGTCGCCGCGTCCGCCGGGAACGAAGGCGGCCTGTGGGAGCCGGAGTTCTCCATCGACGCGCAGGGCAACCTCGTCTGCCACTACTCGGACGAGACCGACCCGAAGCACAGCCAGAAGCTGATGGCGGTGCGCACCTCGGACGGTAAGAACTGGAACGGACGGCACCCCACCGTCGAGAGCAGCCAGGAGCCGGACCGGCCGGGGATGGCCGTCGTGCGGAAGGTGCCGGACGGCACGTACGTCATGGTCTACGAGATCTGCACGCCCGGCGGGAAGTACGCCTGCGTCGTGCACACCCGTACGTCCGAGGACGGCTGGGAGTGGGGCGAGCCGTCGGACCCGGGGACACGTCCGGAGACCGCTGACGGTCACTACTTTGCCCACACACCGACGCTGGCGTGGGCTCCCGAGAGCGGCAACCCGCAGGGCAAGCTGATGCTGATCGGGCAGGTGACTCGCGACCGGGACGGCAAGCCGAATTCCGGCGGCCGGCGGACGTTCTGGACCAACAGCAAGGGCGGGGAAGGCGCGTGGCAGTCCAAGCGCGCTCCGGTGACGGTGAACTCCGGTAAGGAGGACTCCTGCGCCAACTACAGCAGCGCGCTGCTGCCGGCAGCCGACGGGAAGAGTGTGCTGGAGATCGCCACCGACAACGTGGACGGCGCCTGCAAGCCCTTCTACGCGCAGGGTCCCGCCTGAGGTGAGGCGGGGCCGCCCGGGCGTTCGGTGCGGGAGAAGTCCCGACGTCTCGACGTGGCGGCACCTGTCGCGCGGCCACTTGCGACGGTTCGACGATCCGCCCGGCTGCGAGGCCAATCGGGAGCCGATGACGGCGCGTTGGGTGACTCGCTCCGAGCCGGGCCGGCGGCTCGTACTGGGCCGCGCGCTGCAGATCCGCGGTGCGTTCAGCGCGAACTGCCCGGAGTTGACGTCGAGCCAATTCTCGCGGCGGCCCGGGCTGCCGGCCCGGCTCCGTCCCTGAGCCCGGGCCGCCGCCGGCTGCCGCTATGGACCCGGCGCCGGGTGCCGGTTCGTGGGAGTGTGCGCGCTCGCCTGCCTGCCGCTCGTGTGAGTACGGCATGTGCGGCATGGGGTGAAGCATCCCCTTTTAGGGCGCTCAGCGACCTCATCTCATGCTGTTTGGGCAAGTGAGCGAGCTGTCATTCGATTGAGCGATACGCATGGAGTCGTGATTACTCTCCAAGCGCATTTTCGGCGATGGAATTGTCATTCCTGCAAGGGCGGTGAGCCGGAGATCGGCTCCCCGCGGACCACTCCACCCGAAGGGACGACCATGAATGAATTGGCTCATGTTCTGGGAGCTGGTCCTTTCTACGTCCCGGCCGGAACGGAATCCGGGAACGACGTCCCCTATCTCCCGCAGGGTCTGCCGACCGACTGGCGGAACACCCTCTCCGGAATGTGGCGGCAATGGCATCCGGGCGGCGGACCGCACGTCGAGGCGCAGGGTTGGAAGGTGCACATAAGCGCCCGCGCCCATCGGGCGCAGCAGGTGCTCGACATAGTGGCGCCGCTCTGCGCGGAGCACGGTGTGGTGTTCAAACACCTGGCCACACCGCTCCACTTCGTGGTGATGCACCACAAGCACGCCGCGCGGTCGCAGGCGGGCAAGTTCATCGCCGCGTATCCCGGTGACCCACGGACCGCCTTGGGGCTGATGCGCGATCTCAAGGAGGCGCTGGCCGGTGAAGAGGGCCCGTACGTTCTGACCGATCGTGCCTTCGAGGGATCGGCCTGCGTGTACTACCGCTACGGTGCCTTCACTTCGCAGGGCCGCATACGACCTGACGGATCCTTTGAGGGAACGGTCATCGATGCGAACGGACACGCCGTCGTGGACGGCCGGGACATCGGATTCGGACTTCCACCCGGCATCACCGACCCGTTCCAGGAGCCGATGGCGGCCCGGACCCCCCGGGCCGGCGAGGTGTCGGTGGGGGGCTGCACGATCGAACGCGTCGTGCGGTTCAGCAACAGCGGCGGAACGTACCAGGGGATCCAGCAATCCACCGGGCGGCGGGTGTTCCTGAAAGAGGCCCGGCCGCACGTCGGCCTGGTCAGCTTGGAAAGCGACGCACGCCGGCGGCTGCAATCAGAATTCCGGGCCTTGACAGCTCTGCACGCGATACATCCCGGATTGTGTCCCGAGCCCGTCGACTACTTCACCGAGGGCGGACACGAATTCCTGGTGACGGAGTTCGTCGAGGGGGAGACCCTCAATGGATGGACGGTGCGGAATAATCCGGTTGTCAACAGCACCGTCGCCGCAGCGGAGTTCGCGCAGTATTTCGCGGCCTGCGAGAAATTGATCGACGCACTGCGCGAAGACCTCAGGCGCCTCCACGCTGCGGGCCACGCCTTCATCGACCTCGGTCCGGACAACATCCTGGTCCAGGACGGCGGCGTGCCACGGCTGGTGGACTTCGAGACCGTCGCTCCCGTCGACCGGCTGCCGGCGCTGATCGGCGCGGTCGGATTCTTCGATCCGGAACTCGCCGGAACCGACCCGTTCGCACAGGACGAGCACGCCCTGTCCTCCGTGGCGTTGTACCTGCTGGCCCCGGTGCAGGCGACCGCGGACCGCAACCCCGCCGTGCTCGGGCATCTGCGGGCCCTGTTGGAGCGGGTGAACCCGCCCCCGAACGCGCTGTGGGACCAGGTCCTGCGCCGACGGGCGCCCCTGAGGCTGTCCGCACCCACGCCGTTCGTGTCCCCGGAGCGGCTGGCGGCCGCCCCCACGGGGCAGCTGAGCGTCCTCAGGGATGATCTGGTGCGGGGCATCCTGAGCGCGGCGGATACCGGGAACGGTGTCACGCTCTTCCCCACCGTTCCCGACGGCTTCGCGACCAACACGCTGGGGGTTCGGCACGGTTCGGCAGGCGTGCTGCACGCGCTCCAGCGGTCCGGAACGGAGGTGCCGGACGCGATCGTCGCCCGTTTCACCAGGGATGCCCTCGCGTCCCGGACAGTCCTGCCCCCGGGGCTCTTCAGCGGCTCGGCGGGCCTGAGTTGGGTCCTCGCCGAAGCCGGCCGTCTCGACGAGGCGGCGGCGCTGCTGGGGTGCGCCGTGGACCACCCGGTGCTGCGCGACTGCCCCGACTTCGCCCATGGGCGTGCCGGAGTGGCGATGGCGTGTCTGCGGCTCCACGCGGCGACGGGCGAGGGCGGATACCTGGAGCGAGCCGACGAGTTGCTCGCACCCTCGCGCGACGGGACCCCCGGCGACCTGGCGACCACAGGGCTGGCCACCGGGCCCGCGGGCCTCGCCCTCGCCCTCTCCTACCTGTACCGGCTCACCGGTGACGAACCGGCTCGTGCGCGGGGGAGAGGACTGCTGGACCGCGACCTCGCGCGGGGCACGTACGACCATGGCGGTCTGCTGTTCCCTGTATCGGCGAAGGACCGCAGGCTCATGCCGTATCTCTGGAGCGGGAGCGCCGGGATCGGCATGGTGGTCGAGCGTTACCGTTCGCTCGGGGACGACGAGGATCTGTCCCGTGCCGCAGCCGGGATCCGAACGGCCGCGAGCTGCCTGTTCACCCGCGCCGGCGGTCTGTTCCAGGGGCTTGCCGGACTGGGGTCCTACTGGTCCGACGTCGCCCGGCGGACCGGCGACGAGTCGGCCCGCGCGATGGCCGAGGACGTGGCGACGCGCCTGTTCGTGCACCTCGTTCCCACCGAAGACGGCACGTATCTGAACGGGGACCCGGGGATACGGCTGAGCTGCGACCTCGGCAGCGGCTCCGCGGGTGTGCTGCTCTTCCTCGACCACCTTCTACGAGGCACCGCCGACCCTCTGTTCACCCTCGACGCACACGTCGAGCGGGACCCGGTGCCGGCGTGTTCCCTCCCCTCAGACTTCCCGGGGTGATCTCTCCGGGAGAGGCGGTCCATCCGACCGTCGTTCGTTCAAGAAAAAAGGATAACGATCATGATCAACGTCATTGAGCTGCAGCAGCTGGCCACCGAGACCGACGACGCTCCGATGCCGCCGGAGAAGAGCACGCTCTCCGTCGCCTGCTGACCCCGGCCGTGGGCCGGGCACCCCAACCCGCCCGGCCCACGGCCACGCAGAACCAAGGACGGAGACCGCCCCGATGAGCAGCACGGACTTCCGGAGATACTGGTGGGCCGAGGTGGCCTCGCAGTTCGGGACGGTCCTCACCTTCGTCGCCGGCACCACGATCGCGGTGGAGTCCCTCAACGCCTCGACCACACAGACCGGGCTGCTGACCGCGGCGGGATATCTTCCCGCAGCCCTCTTCGGCCTCTGGGTGGGCGGAGCAGCGGACCGGGCCCGGCGGCCTCGCAGGCAGCTCATCCGCTGTGATGTCGTCGCGGGAAGTCTGCTGGCGGCCACAGCTCTTGTGGCCGCGACAGGCCACCTCTCGGTCCTCTGGCTGGTCGGCCTCACCCTGCTGCTGGGCGGCATCGCCGTATCGGCGGAGACTCTGTACTTCCTGCACCTCCAGGGTTTGGTGCCGGCCGGAGAACTGACCCGGGCGCGGGCCACGCTGCAGAGCGGAGAGTACGGGGCCAGGCTTGCGGGCAACGCGCTGGCCGGCCTCACCGTCGCCGCACTGGGCGGCGCCGCCGCCTATGGCCTCGACGCCCTCACCTACGCGCTCAGCGCCGTGCTGCTGCTGAGCATCCGCCGGCCCGACGCCCCTGTCCTCGAAGACCGGGCGACGTCGGAAGGCTCGCCCTCTCGTCGTGGGGCAAGGCTGCGCGGTCTGCTCCGCCGGGGTTCGTTCCTGAAGGCGGTCTTCGGCCTGCTCATGCTGCAGTCGGCCGCGACCGCCGCAGGCGCCGCGCTGCTGGGCCCCTTCCTGCTGCGCGATCTGCACGTCCCGGCCTCCCTGTTCGGCCTCGCCTTCGTGGCGACCGGCCTGGCGGGCATGCTCGGCTCATGGGCCGGGCCACACCTGACCCGGCGGGGCGGCACCCCTCGTTGGTTCCTCCTGGCGAACGCCGCACAGATGCTGGCGTCCGCCGTGCTCGCCACCGCAGGCGGGCCCCTTCCGCTGGCCGTCGCCACGGCCGGATGCGGACTCGCCACGGCGAAGTTCTCCGGGGCGATCGCCAACATCTGCCTCTCCACCGTGGTGCTGGCCGACAGCGCCCCCGGCAGCCTGGGCCGCACCGTTGCCCTCCTGCGGAGCGCCTCGACCGCGTGCCAAGTGGTGGGCGCACTCGGCGCCGGACTGCTGGCCTCCGTCATCGGGACCCGGACAACCCTGTGGTGTGCCGCGGCCCTTCCGCTGCTCACCCTCCCCTGGCTGATCAGGGTCGTACGCACCCCCACCGGCAAGGGCCCGGATCCTGCCCCCACAACACTCACGGAGAAGGCGGTGTCATGACCCCCACGCCTCGGCCCGAGCCGGCGCGCCCGGACAGCGTTCCGTACGCGCCCGACCACCCGGACGGCTCACACCGTCGCGCCCACCGGCACGGCACCGACAGGGCCGAGAGCCGGGGCGGCCCCGACGGCGCCGCGCCCTCCGTCAGCCCGCGCGCACCGTTCCGTGAGGTCGTCCACGGTCATACCGTGGACGACCCGTTCCGGTGGCTGGAAGACGGCGCCTCGGATGCCACCCGCGACTGGCTGGAGCGCCAACAGCGGTTCTCCCAGTGCGTGTTGGCCGCCCTTCCTGGCAGGGAGGCCGTGGAGCGGACCCTGACGCATCTCATGGCCCAGGGGGCGCGGAGCCCGGAACGCGCCGTCGGTACCCGGGTCTTCCGGGAAGTGATCGACGCAGAGGCGGAACACCCGGTCCTGGGCGTGTTCGAGGCGGCACGCGAGGACGAAGCCGTCGTCCTGTGGCGGCAGTCGGCCCTGGCGTCCTGGGAACCGTCTCCCGACGGCCGTACCGTCGCCTGCCAGATCCTGGAGGGCGGACGGGAGGACCGCACCCCGCTGCTGCTCCTGGACGCGACGACCGGAGACCTACGCAACCGGATCCCGCGTACGCGTCACAGCCCGGTCGCGTGGCTGCCGGACGGGAGCGGCTTCTTCTACGCCGCCACCGACGAAGACGGTGGGAGTCAGGACCTCTGGCTGCACCGACATGGCCGGGACCGGCGGGTGTTGCGCGGTACCGACGATCTGGACCGCTTCCGGGCCCGGGTGTGGCACGGGCGGTGGCTGACGGTGGAGATCCGCCGCGGCAGCGAGACCCGCAACCGGCTGTGGCTCGCCGAACTGGGCGAGGAACCGGCCCACCCCCTCTGGACGCCGTTGCAGGAATCGGCCGACGCCGTCTCCACGGCCCATGTCGCACGCAGCGGAGTCGTCTTCCTCGCCACCACGCACGGGGCGCCGGACGGGCAGGTCGTGGTGGTGGACCCGAACCGGCCGGGCCCGGAGAACCGGACGACCGTGGTCCCGGAGGAACCCGGGGCCCCGCTGACACACCTGTGTCTGCTGGACGGCGCCCAGGAACGCCGCCCGCCCCGGCTGCTGGTCGCCCGCACACGAGCCGGGGGGCCGGTGCTCTCCGTCCACCAACTCGGCGGGAACGTCCCGCCGCGCACACTGCCTCTCCCCTCCTCCGGCACCGTGCTCTCCCTGGAGCCCGCACCGCACGGCGGGGCACGACTGGGCTGGACGAGCTGGACGACACCGCCGATCGCGGTCCCCCTCGACCCGGACTCCTCGCCCGCCGTGAGATTCCCGGACGCCGGACCGGAGCCCCTGGAGGAGTGGCGGGAGTTCGCGCCCTCCGCCGACGGGACCGGGGTTGCGCTGACCCTGCTCGCCCGACGCGGCCGGCCCTCCGGGCCGCTGCCCACCCTCCTCCTGGGCTACGGCGGCTTCGGCCACGCACTGACCTCGTCCTACGAGTCGCTGGTCCTGGCCTGGGTGCGGGCGGGCGGACTCGTCGCGGTCCCCGATCTGCGGGGGCCCACCGCGAGGGCGGGCAAGCACAGCACCTTCGAGGACCTGGAAGGTGCGGCCGACCACCTCCGCCGGCGGGGGCTCAGCGCCCCCGACCGGCTGGCACTCCTGGGGATGAGCAACGGCGGTCTGACGATGGCCGCTGCCATGGTGCGCGATCCCGGCCGGTACGCCGCGGTGGTCGCCATCGCTCCGCTGACCGACATGGTGCGCTACGAGCAGAGCGGACTGGGACGCTCCTGGCGGCACGAGTTCGGATCCGCCGCCGACCCCGACCAGTTCCGGCACCTGCTCTCCTACTCGCCGTACCACCGCATCGAGCACGGGCGGCCGTACCCGCCGACGCTGCTCATCACCCTCCAAGGGGACACCCGCGTCGACCCGCTGCACGCCCGGAAGTTCTGTGCCCGGCTGCAGAGCGCGTCGAGCGGCGACGGCCCGTACCTCCTGCGCTCCTACGGCGACAGCGGGCACACCTCGATGGCCCGCAGCGCACGCCACCGGATGAGCTGCGACGTGCTGTCCTTCGCCGGGCAGCACACCGGACTCGCCCTCACCCGGGCGGTCACCGCATGAGAGCGGGTACCTCCCTGAGCAGCGCCTCCCTGCGTGTCGTCGTCATTGGCGCGGGCCCGCGAGGCATCGGCATCGTCGAACGTCTGGCGGCACGACGCCCGCAGGGGCCGGGAATCCTGCACCTGGTGGACCCCCACCCCGACGGCGGCCGGGTCTGGCGGCAGGACCAGTCCTCGCTGCTGTGGATGAACTCGCGCTGCGGCGACGTCACGCTGCTCCCCGACGAGAGCGTCCGGACCACCGGCCCCCTGGCAGTGGGGCCGACGCTGTACGACTGGGCGTCGCGCATCGCACCCCGGTGGTGCACCGATCCGGCGCTGCTCGCCGAGGCGGGTCTCCTGAAGCCCCACAGCTACGCGAGCCGCCGCCTGTGCGGCGCGTATCTGAACTGGTGCCTGCGGACGTCACTGGACGCGCTGTCCTCCGGATGGACTGTCGTGACACACGCCGTGCGCGCACGGCACCTCCGCGAACGATCCGACGGTGCGCTCGACGTCCACCTGGAGGGCGGCCGCCGCCTGGCGGCGGACCGTGTGGTCCTCGCCCTGGGCAACCTCGACGGCGCCCCCTCGCCGGAGCAGCGGGCGCTGGGGACCTTCGCCGAACAGCACGGAGGCCGGTACTTCCCGCCCTGCTACACCGCGGACCTCGACCTGTCCGGCATACCCGCCCGGGACCCGCTCCTTGTACGAGGGCTTGGCCTGGCGTTCCTGGACCTGCTGATCCTGCTGACAGAGGGGCGAGGAGGCGTCTTCCGCCGGGACGCGTCCGGAGTACTGGCCTACGAGCCGTCCGGCCGCGAACCGACGTTCATCGTCGCCTCGCGCCGGGGGCTGCCACCCCGCGCCCGCCCCGCCGTGCCACCGCTCACGCCGGAGCGGACCGCGCCCGTCCTGCTGGCCGACGCAGAGGTCCGAGCAGCTGCGGAGCGCATGACGAGCGGTGGCGAGGCCGGGCGGCGGGCCGCCCTGGAGGAGCTCTGGCAGGCCGTGGTGCGCGAGATGGCCTGGGCCCACTACGAGGAGCTCTTCACCAGGGATCCGAGGGCCGGACACATGGGGTGGGAGGCGTTCGCGGCCGTGCTGCGAACCACCCCCGTCGAGAGCCCCGCCTGGCCCCTCCTCGCCCGGCACATCAGCGACCCCGCCGACCGGTTCGTCGAACCCGGCCTCACCCCGGCCGTGTTGCCGGTCATGCCCTCCGCCGACCGGCTCACGACCTGGATGCAGCGGCACCTTCACACCGCGGTACGACAGGCCGGCGACCCCCGGCGCACCACCGACGGCGCAGCCCAACAGGCCATGGTGCGCGCGGTCGAGACCATCATCGGGGTGCTGATGAGGGAGCGGGCAGCGCTGGACACGGAAGCGCGCCGGCTCGTCGCGACGCTGGCCGGACTCGCCCGGCGCGCCGCCGCCGGCGCGCCCGCACTGCGGATCGAGCAGCTCGCCGCGCTGGCACGATGCGGCCTGGTCCGCTTCGCCGGCGGAGAGCCGGCCGTGGCGACCGAGCCGACCACCGGGACCTTCGTCCTGCGCACCCGCACACTGCCGGGGGAGGAGTTCCGGGCGGCACGCCTCGTGGACGCCTGGCTGCCTGATTCCGACGCCATCGCGGATGCCTCGGGGCTGCTGCGCCGTTCGGCAGGAGACGGACTTGTCCGGGTGACCACACCGGCCACGCCCGCCCACGGCGCGAAGCTTGCCACCTGCCGGAAGACGTTCCACGTCCTCGATGGCCACGGGACGCGCGACGACCGGCTCGTCGCTCTCGGCGACCATGCGGACTCGGGCGCGCTGGGGTCGCTGTCGCGGCCGCACACGAACGCCGCGTTCTTCCGGCAGAACGACAAGGTCGTCGACTGGCTGTGCGCGCCGGTCGAGGCGAGGGCGGGGGCCTCGACCAGGAACGTTCCCCGGGGCGCCGATCAGGGGTGAGCGGAGGAGCGGGGCGTTGTTTCCCCGAGCTTCCGGGCGAGTTCGCGCCTGTTGGTCACCCCGAGCTTGGCGTAGATGCTCTGCAGATGGTTGTCGACCGTCCGGACCGAGATGGTCAGGAGTTCGGCGATCTCGCGGCTGCGCATCGTGGCTGCCGCGAGGTGGGCGATCTCGGCCTCCCGTTTGGTGAGCGCCGCCGCGGAAGCGGAGAGCACGAGGCCGGGAGTCTGCGCGCCCTCGCACTTCCCGATCAGCGCGAGGGCTCGGTTGGCCGCGGAGGTCGACCGCCGTGGTTCGCCCGCCAGTTGCCAGGCCGTACTGGCCTGGGTCATCGCCTCGGCGGCCAGCAGCGGTGCGCCCATGGCGTCACACTCGTCCGACACCTCGCTGAGAGCATCGGGGGACCGGTCCGCCAGAGCTGCGGCGAGACGCGCACGAGCCGGTGCCAGGCGACCGTCGCACAGGTCCGCGAGTTCCCCCAGGCGTCCGCTCACCTCCCGGGGCGCGCCGAGCCGCGCGACATCGGTGAGCAGCAGCCCTTCGGACATCAGCTGCCCTGCGTCGCGTGCCGAGCGGGCCGCCGACATCAGTACGGACCGTGCCTGACTCACCCGCCCCTGGGCGGCGAGCAGCCACGCCTCACCCAGATGTTCCTGACCGGCGAAGAACCCCATGGGGGGTTGGCCGGCGATGTCCCTGAGAGCCGCCGCCGCGCTTTCCGTGTCGCCCTGCACAGCGGCCGAGGCCGCCAGTCCGGAGAGGACGATCTGCAGTGCCTTGGTGTGGCGGTGCGCGCGGGCCATCGCGAGAGCCTCCGCGAACAGCCGGCGAGCCGTACCCGGCCGGCCGGCCATCCAGGCCGACCTTCCCATGTGCAGGCAAAGCCACAGGTATTGCATGGGTTCCGCGGAGCGCACCACGTCCTCGTGCGTAGCCGCACCGACCGCCGCCGCCTCGTCGAAGCGGCCCGCCTCCGACAGGGCCATGACCAGGGTGAGTGCCTGCGATCCCGGATGCGGCAGATCTCCGGTCCCCTGGGCGGCGTTGGCCTGCTTCACCGCATGCTCCGCGAACTCGATGGCGCGAGCGGTCCTGCCGACGGCGGCGGAGGCGGCGGCCTTCCATGTGGCGCAGAGGAGCCAGAGCACGGGGTCCGCGGCGTCGTCGATGCGGTCGGGCAGCTCGGACAGCAGAGCGAGACCGCGGACCGGGTCTCCCGAAGCGGCGAGCATATGGCCCTTGTTGGTGAGCAGCGTCGTGGTGCTCCCGGAGCCGGACAGGTGCGTCAGGGCCTCGTCGTTCACGGCCAGCGCCCGGTCGACCTGAGCGCCCGACCAGAAGAGATTGAAGGTGCGTGCACCCGCCGTCATGAGCTTTTCCCGCTCACTGCACGCATGCCGGTTCGCCCGCGCATACGCGGTCTCGGCCTCCTCCCACGCACCCAGGTTTCGTTGCGCGTTGCCCAGCAGCAGGTCCGACCGCAGATTCCTGCTGCGTTCCGGAAGCTTTTCGAGCAGGGTGACGACCTGCTGGTTGTCGTTGCCGAAGGCCGCGAAGGCGGCTGCCTCGACCAGCAGCGCCGGATCCGTGGTTCCGTTGACGGCGAGTTCCCAGGATGCGAGCCGGATGGCGTCACCGCGGCGACGGCCGCCGTATCCGCGGGTGCGCGCGATCTGCTCCTGCAGCACGGTCCTTCGGCGCATCGTCGGCAGGGCATCTCGCAGTACCTCGCCGTAGACGGGGTGAGCCAGAGCCACGGTGGTGCGGCGCCCCTCCGCGGTGGCGACGAGGAGACCGGAGCTTTCGAGGCTCTGCAGCATGTCGCGGGAGGTCATGTCGACCGCATCGGCCTCGGACACCTGCTCGCAGAGGGCGAGTGCCTCCAGCAGGTGACGGGCGGCCGGCGGCATGTGGAGCAGGCGGCCCTGGACAAGATCGCGCAGACGCCGCGTCACACCGGAATGTGTCTCGGCGAGATGCCAGACCTCCCCGTCGAAGGAGAGCGCTCCGGTGTCGAGGGTGCCGTGGACCAACTCCCTGAGATAGAGCGGGTTTCCGCGGCTGGCGGAGAAGAGGTGGTGCCGGGTCGAGAGGGACACCGGGGCCCCGAGAGCGGCTTCGAGCAGAGTCGCGGTCTCCGGCGGGGAGAGTTCTTCGAGATCGAAGCGGTGAAGATTCCCCGCAAGGCCGCTGATGGCTTCGCCGGGGGCGGTCTCGCTCCGGATCGTCGCGACGAGGAACACCGTTCCGGCATCCAGCAGCTGCCGCAGGAGCACGGCGGAGGTCGTGTCCAAGAGGTTCAGGTCGTCGAGCCAGAGCACCAGCTTTCCGCCCTTCGAACCGGCGAAGGACCGCGCGGCCGACTGAAAGGCCCGGACCGGCTGCTCCGGGTCCAGGTCCGCGGGTAGCAGATGGGCCAGGGCTCCGAAGGGCACTTGAGCGGCGCCGACGGTGGCTATCGCCTTCCGTGTGGGCATTCCGGAATTTTGGGCGATCCGCCAGAATTCAGCGGCGAGTCGAGATTTTCCGACCCCGGACATGCCGTGGATGACGCAGCCTTCCGAGCCTGTTGTCCGCAGAATACGTCGAAAGCTGCGCAATTCCTCCGACCTCGCCACGAGCGGCCATTCTCGGGCAACGTCCGGAATTTCCATGTCGTCTCCACGTGGCAGGGGATCGCGTAGTGCCTCCGCCGGGTGCGAGGGAGAAACGCAGCGTCCTCGCGCGTCACTCTCAGCCACCGCGTCGCGACACCGCGACCTGGCCCAACAATAGCTTTCCGGCTCCCGCCGGACATCGGGAGAACGCGCTCGGGCGCGATGCCACCGCCTGGGGTGTCGGCCTCGGCTCGGGGTTGCTCATGCGCCCTGGGGGGTGTGCCCGAGGTGCGAGCGAGGGGCGAAGCCGGCGGACAGGGGCTCGACGGTGATGGTGGCTGCGGACTTCGAGCGATTTGGGCACAAAATGCTCATGCTCGGGGCGGGGTGCCGCGCTGACTCTGGAGCGGTAGTCCACACCACTTCGCTACCGAAGAAGGTGAGTCTCGTGTCCACGATGCGCCGGTCCGACGCAGCCGCCGGAGGGGAGGTGAGCGTCACCGTGCCCGTCCCCGGTGGGGGCCTGCTTGCTGCGGCGCCCGGCGGGGTGCCTCTCGCCGCGGTGCGCTTCGCCCTCGATCCCGGTCCGCTGGCTCCCTCTAAGGCGCGCCGCCTGGCGCGCTGCGCCTTGGCCGACTGGGGCGTCGGTCAGGAGTGGGGGCATGACGTCCTGGTGGTCGTATCCGAGCTGGTGACCAACGCGGTGGGGCACGCGACGCCCCCGGTTCATCTGTTCCTTGCCCCTGTCGGGGGCGCCGCGGCGCCGGGGGCGGTCCGTATCTCGGTGACCGACGGCGGCGCCGCGCTCACCTGCGGCGAATGGGTTGCCGGCTGCGGTGTCGAGGAGCGCGGTCGAGGACTGGCCATAGTGGAGGCCCTTGCCTCCGGCGCCGGTCGGCCGGGCGGGGGCCTGCGCCCGTACCGCGTGGAGTGAGGGCGACGGTCGGGCCGCGGCCGGGCGGCCCTTGTGACGGTGGGTGCGGTGTCGGGGTCGCTGCGGGGTCGCCTTCGAGATATATACAACCCAAGTTGAAAATCTATGGTTGTGCAACTATGGTTGTGTGTAATACGGGATGGGGCGAGCCTCATCCGCGAAGGCAAGGAGTGCCCCTCATGGCTACCGCCACTGACGTCACCGGCAGGGTTGCCCGCGTTTTCGGGCCGGTCGTGGACGTGCAATTCCCCCTGGACGGACTTCCGGAGATTCACCATGCGCTGCAGGTGGACGCGGATTTCGCGGGCGAGCGGCGCACTTTGACCCTTGAAGTGGCCCATCATTTGGCGGACGGCCTGGTGCGATGCATTGCCATGCAGATCACCGACGGTTTGGTCCGCCGGGCCCCGGTGACCGATACCGGCGCCCCGATCACGGTCCCGGTCGGCGAATTCACCAAGGGTAAAGTGTTCAATCTTCTCGGCGACGTGCTGAACGGGACGGAGGCGCCCGCCGACACTGTCGAGCGCCGGCCGATTCACCGCCATCCGCCCCGTTTCGATGAACTCGAGTCGAAAACGGAGATGTTCGAGACCGGCGTCAAGGTCATCGACCTGCTGACCCCGTATGTCAAGGGCGGCAAGATCGGTCTGTTCGGTGGTGCCGGTGTCGGCAAGACCGTGCTCATCCAGGAGATGATCTACCGCGTCGCCAACAACCACGACGGCGTCTCGGTGTTCGCCGGAGTGGGCGAGCGCACCCGTGAGGGCAACGACCTCATCGAGGAAATGACGGACTCCGGCGTCATCGACAAGACCGCGCTGGTCTTCGGTCAGATGGACGAGCCGCCGGGCACCCGTCTGCGCGTCGCGCTGGCCGGTCTGACCATGGCGGAGTACTTCCGCGATGTGCAGAAGCAGGACGTGCTGTTCTTCATCGACAACATCTTCCGCTTCACCCAGGCCGGTTCCGAGGTCTCCACCCTGCTGGGCCGTATGCCCTCCGCGGTGGGTTACCAGCCGAACCTGGCGGACGAGATGGGCCTGCTGCAGGAGCGCATCACCTCGACCCGTGGTCACTCGATCACTTCGATGCAGGCGATCTTCGTCCCGGCGGACGACTTGACCGATCCGGCTCCGGCCACGGCTTTCGCCCACCTCGACGCCACGACGGTCCTCTCCCGTCCGATCTCGGAGAAGGGCATCTATCCGGCGGTCGACCCGCTGGACTCCACGTCCCGCATTCTGGATCCGCGCTACATCTCGCAGGATCACTACGACTGCGCCTCACGCGTCAAGAGCATCCTGCAGAAGTACAAGGACCTCCAGGACATCATCTCCATCCTGGGTATCGACGAGCTCGGCGAGGAAGACAAGCTCACCGTCTACCGCGCCCGTCGTATCGAGCGGTTCCTGTCGCAGAACACCTACGTCGCCAAGCAGTTCACCGGCATGGAGGGCTCGACCGTACCGCTGGACGAGTCGATTCACGCCTTCAACGCCATCGCCGACGGGGCCTACGACCACTTCCCGGAGCAGGCGTTCTTCCTGTGCGGCGGCATCGAGGACCTTGAGCGGAATGCCAAGGCGCTGCTCTGAAGAAGCCCCGGCCCGGGGACGCTTGAGTGCGGCCCGGGCCCGGTGCCCGCCGGATTCGTTCCGACGGGCCGCTGCGCGCGGCGACCTGCCAGGACGGCGCGGACCGGAGTGGAGCCGCGGCTCTGCTCAGGAGGGCGGGAATTCGCTGGTGTGCTGTTCTCCGGCCCGGCGCGAGGCGGACACGATGTTCTGGAGGGCTGTGAGATGACCCTCCAGGGCGTGCCGTCCCGCGTCCGAGAGGTTGAGCCAGGTACGGGGCCGTTTGCCGACATGGCCACGTTTCACCTCGACGTACCCGCGGTCCTCCAGCTTGCTGACCTGCTTGGACAGGGCGGAGTCGGAGAGCCCGACGGTGTCGCGCACGAAGGCGAACTCTGCCCACCGCGCCGAGGACAGCACGGACACGATCGACAGACGGGTGGGATCCACCAGCGCGGGATCCACCGACGTCGGATCCATCGGCGTCGGATCCTCGGGAGTGTCGGTCACTGGCTGCCTGTTTCTGTGTGCGTGCCGGCAGCCGGGCCCGCAACCGCCGGTCCTCCGGGCTGAGCACGGTGGCCACGACGATCAGGGCGAGGATGCCGAGTGTGTGCCGGAAGGATACGTGATCGCCTCTTTGCCACGGGGGCCGGGACGGGCTCCCATAGCCGGCTCCGGTGGACCGCATGGGCCTTGCCGGGGCCCATCCGTGTGGACAGCGAAGCCGGGAGGGAGGCGCATCGCGCTGCCGGCGTCGTGGATCCGGCACCACGGGAGCAATCCTTACTCATGTGCAGATGGCCGACAGCGGACAAGCTAGGGGGTGGGCCGGCCAAGGTCCGCCCCTGCGGGGCGACCGGTCGGTCACCAGCGCAGGGCCACGACGAGCAGGGAGCATGAGGTGGCGTCCCCCCGGTCATCCTCGGGACCGAATGACAACGCACGTGAGGGCCCGGCGGCCGGTGCCCGTGACGGGGCGCTCCCCGCCGCGGCCGCTCGGCGCCACCGCTGGCCGTTCGCGTGCCGCGCCGAAGAGCTGGCCGCCTTCCGGACCCACCTCGACAGCGCCGCGGCCTGCGTGCTGCTGCTGTACGGCCCGGCCGGTGTGGGCAAGAGCCGGCTCGCGGAGGAGTTTCTGCGCGACGCGGAACGGTCCGGTCATCGCACCGAGCGAGTGGTGGCCACCACCGCGGACGCCGCGCTGCCGCTCGGGGCGCTCGGGCATCTGCTGCCGCCTGACGCGCCTGTTCACGACCCGGTGCGGACCTTCCATGCCGCGGCGGAAGCCTTCGCCTCGCCCACCGCGGACGGAGGCTCCCGGCGCACCGTGGTCCTGGTCGACGACCTCCCCCTGCTGGACAACGCCTCCACCGTGCTGCTGGGGCACCTGGTGCGGACCGGAGCCGTCCTCCTGGTGGGCACGGTGCGCACTCCGGTGCCGCCGTCGGACGTGGTGGAGTCCTTCGAGCACGAAGAGGGAAGCCACCGCCTGGACCTGGCCGCGTTCGACGCGACGGAAACGGCCGAACTCGTCCGCGGAGTCCTCGGCGGGCCGGTTGAGCACGCCACGCTCCGCACCCTGAGCCACGCCTCACGCGGCAACGCGCTGGTCCTGCGCGAACTGGTCGCCGGCGCCCTCGACTCGGCCGGGCTGGTGCGCGAGAACGGGCTGTGGCACCTCACCGGCCCGCTGACCGGTACACGCCGGCTCACCGAAATCGTCCACAGCCGACTGGCCGGCCTCGACGGACGCCGGCGCCGGGTGCTGGAGCTCCTCGCCCTGTGCGAACCTCTCTCTCCCGACGCCCTGGTGCACGGCGGCCACCGGGCGGAGGACGTCGAGGTGTTGGAGGAGGACGGGCTGATCCGCGTCCGGATGGACCGCAGGCGCGTCGTCTGCGTGCTGGATCACCCGCTCTACGGCCAGGTGCTGCGCCGCGGCATCTCCGCCGCGCGCCGCCGGGCGATCTACCGCTACCAGGCCGCCCACCTTGTCGAAATGGGCGCCCGCCGGCGTGAGGACGCGCTGCGCCTCGCCTCCTGGCGGCTGGCCGCCGGACTTCCCGTCGGCCTGGAGGCGCTGCTCCCCGCGGCCCGCATGGCGCGCCACGTACGCGACTACCCCAAGGTCGTCGAACTGCTCGCAGGCGTCCCGCGGGGCGACGCGGTCCTGGAGGTCTGGCTGCTGCGCGGAGAGGCATACCACCACACCGGCCGATGGGCGGAGGCCGAGGATTCCCTGAGCGCCGCGGAACGCCTCGCGGAGCGCCACGAGGACGTACTCACCGTCGCCATGGAACGCACCCAGAACCTCTACTGGGGGCTGGGCGACACCGCTCGCACCTTGGCGGTCAACGCCCGTGCCGCCAGTCGGCTGGACGCCGGCGGACGACGGGTGCTGCGTGTCAACGAGGCCGCCTATCGGCTCAACGCGGGCGCGGTTCCCGACGCACTGCGGCTGTTGGCCGACGCCGAGGACATCACCGTCCCGCGGCTGCGGCTGTGGGCACAGCTGCAACGCTCCCTCGCCCTCGGCTACGCCGGCCGCACCGGTGAGGCCGTGGACCTGGCCCGCGACGTGCACGAGGAACTCGTCGCGGCCGAGCGCGAACAGCGGCCGGGCAGTCCCTCGTCGCACGCCAGCGGGCCGGCCATCTATCGCGTCGCGGCGCTGACCGATGCCGGGCGAGGCGGGGAGGCGCGGGCAGTGGGCCGAGCGGCCTTCGCCCAAGCGGTGGCGGCCCGCGCCCTGGCACCGCAGATCTGGCTCGCCGCGCACCTGGGGCGCTGCGAGCTGGTCGCCGGTCACCTCCCTGCCGCGCACGACTGGTTCGCCGAGTCGCTGAGCATGGCGCGGGGCCACGGCTTCCGGCGGGCGGTGGTGTTCGCGGGCGCGGGGCTGGCCGCGGTGCACGCCCAGGCCGGGCGTGCCGACCTGGCCGAGCGCGAACTTGCCGCCACCAGCGGCCCGGAGGGCGAACGCCAACAGGCGTCCCGAATCATCCGGCAGCTCGCGACGGCCTGGCAGAACGCGGCCCGAGGAGCCCGCCCGGCGGCACAAAGGCTGTTGCTGGAGGCTGCCGCCGGTGCCCGGGCGACGGGCATGGCCTCATACGAGGGGTGGCTTCTGGCGGACGCCGCGCGGCTCGGCGCCGCCCGCGAGGTGCGCGCCCGGCTCGCGGAACTGGCCGCGGCCGGCGACAGCCCGCTCGCCGGGTCCAGGGCGGAGCTGGCCGCGGGACTCGCCGACGAGGACCACCGGATGCTGCACGCGGCCGCCGAGGAATGTGCTCGGCTGGGTTCCGACATGACGGGAGCCGAGGCCGCCGCCGGGGCGGCGGCGCTCGCGGCCCGGGCGGGGGAGTCGCGTACCGCCGCGGCCGCCGCGGTGTTGTCCCGGAGGCTGCTGGAGCGCTGCGGGACGGACCGTATGAGCGCACCACTGCGGCACCGGATCGAGGCCGTCCCGCTCACCGACCGCGAGCGGGACGTCGCACACTTGGCGGCGGACGGGCTGACCAGCCAGGAGATCGCCGCTCGGCTCGTGCTGTCGGTGCGCACCGTCGACAACCACCTGCAACGGGCCTACGCAAAGCTCGGAGTGAGCTCGCGAGGTGAACTCGACCGCGTGCTGCGATGGGGGGAATGACCGCGGTTGCGGCGGCGCGGGTGGGGACCGTCACCGTCACGGCGACGGGCGGCCTGCTCCGGCCCCCAAGGCAGCGCACCTGACGGCGCCGCGTCAGCCCGCGGCAAGCTCCCCGGGCGTGCGGTGCACCGCGTTCCGCAGCATCGTCCGGTCGTTGATCTCCAGTTTGGCGCAGATGCGCTGGACGTGATTGACGACGGTGCGGACCGCCAGGGACAGCCGCCGGGCGATCTCCTCACTGCTCAGGCCGCTCGCCGCAGCCAGCGCCACATCCAGCTCACGTCCGGTCAGCCGGCAGCGCACCGCCGGCGGTACCAGTCCGGGAGTACGGGCGCCACCGGGGCCCGTGAACGCCAGCGCGCGCTCCCGGGCGGCGCGGGCCGACGCTGCGGCGCCGGCCCTGGTGTGCGCGGTGGCGGCGGTGTTCCAGGCTTCCGCGGCGAGCAGCCCGGCCCCCAGCGAGGACAGCCGGCCCGCACACCACTCCAGTTGACCGGCGCGCCCGGTGGCCAGCGCCCGCGCCAGGTCCGCGCGTGCGGCGGCCAGTGCACTGTCCGAACCGGCCGCCAACTCCGCCAGCGGCGCCACCGCCTCCCGCGCCGCGCCCAGCCGGGCCGCGTCAGACCACAGGTGGGACTCCGCGGTGCGCAGCCCCCGCCGAGAGGCGTCCCCGGCGGCCTCGACGAGCTCGGCCCGGGCCCGCGCCGGCCGGCCGGTCGCTGCCGCGAGCCAGGCACTGACCATGGCCGCCTCCGGACGCCACCAGCGGCCCGGGCGCAGCGACTGAGCCTGCTCCCACCACAGTTCCGCGCGGTCGACCTCGCCGCACACCGCCGCGGTCAGCGCCTGTCCGCACAGACCCACCCACTCACCGGAGCGCAGCCCCACCTCGCGAGCGTGCGCGAGCACGCTGCTGTACCAGACCCGGGACTCGCCCAGCCTGCCTCCGAGGTAGCAGATCCAGCCCAGGTGCTCCGACAACCAGGTCTGGGCGAGCCCCGCGCCGGCATCGACCGCCTGGTCGTAAGCCTGCCGAGCCAGTTCCTCCGCCGCTGGCAGTGCCCCGGACTCTGCCAGCGCACGGGCCTCGGCGCCGATCAACAGCGCCGGGTGCGCCACGTCTTCGGCACCCTCCTCCGCCCGGCCGTGGGCCCGCGTCTGCCGGGCGGCCCGCACCGCGTCGCCCGTGCGGCCCGACTCCGTCAGGCTGTACACGCGCGGCACCGCCGCGAGGGCGGAAGCGGGGGTTCCGGGCGCCGCAGGGATGTTCCGCAGGGACCGCTCGGCGCGCCGTACGTCTCCCAACAGGCTCCACAGCGCGGCGTCGTTCGCCTCCAGAACAGCCACGTCGGGGTGACCGGCGAACGCCCGCCGGGCCGCGGAGTTGACCGCGAGCGCCTCGTCCACCCGCAGCAGGCCGAACGCCAGACTCTGGACGTGCACCACCACGGCGAGCAACCGGTCGTCGTCCTGAGTGGCCTCTTCGAGCGCCCGTCGCACCGTGCGCTCGGCCTCCCGCGGATGGCCGCCCTCGTACAGTTCCTCGGCCAGCAGCAGCAATGTGCGGGGCTCCGGGCGCACTTGGGCCAGTTCCCTGGCCAACCGCAGCGTGACCGCATGGTCCTGGGCCCGGCGGGCCAGTACGACCGCCCGCTCCAGCTCGCCCGGGTCCACGGAGTCGGCAGCTTCGAGGCGCCAGCACACCGAGCGCAGCAGCCCGGCGGGGCCGGGATCCAGCGCCCGCGGACGTGCGGCCTGGTCCCGCAGGATGCGACGGATTCGCTGCGCGGGAAGCCCCGCGCGCAGCACCTCCGGGTACAGCGGACCGGTCGGCTCGGCGCACTGCTGCGACCCCTCCGCCACGACGCGGAGCCAGCCCTCGTCCGCCAGGACCTCCGCAGAGGCCCGTTCCGCGGAGTCCAGCGCGAGGCGTCCGCACACCGCCATCCGCTGGAGGAACGCGCTGTGTGGCGGGTCGAGGCGACGCAGGCGGCTCTCGACCAGGGCATGGAGCCTCGGGGTGACGGTGAGCGGGCCCACCAGCCGCCACAGCGGCCCTTCCGGCACCAGTGCCCGCCGCCGCACCGCGTCGTCCACCAGTTCCCGCAGGTCGCGCGGTCGCCCCCCGCTGGCCTCGTGGAGCAGGCGCACCGCCCTGCGCTCGACCGAACCCTCCAGCACCCGTTCCAGGAGTTCTCCCACCACGGCCTGCGGTAGAGCCGCCAGGCGGACGGCGTGCAGGGCGTGCTCCGGCCACGGAGCGGCGGCACCCCGTGCGTCGGTCGTGGCGATCAGTGCGATCCGCCCACCACGCAGCCAGGACGCGAGCAGCCGGGCCGATGCGTCGTCGAGATGGTGTGCGTCGTCCAGAAGCAGCACGGGCCGTCCCCGCCCCGGCGACCCGTCGGTGTCGAGGGCGGGCGCACCGTCGGAGCCGCGCCGGAGCAGCGGGGCCAGCGCACCGAGGGGCACCGAGCGCGCGGCGGCGGTCGCCGTGACGCGGAGCCGGGGGTGTCCTCGGTGCCCGGCCCGCTGCCAGCACTCCTGAGCCAGTCTGCTGCGGCCGGTGCCGGACGGCCCGGTCACCAACACCCCGCCGTGGTGGGGGTCCTCGATGACGCGGCCCGCCTCGGCCAGCTCCGCATCGCGGCCGAGCAGCGGCCAGCACTGCTCGCGCCGGGGGCGGTCGGGAGTCGTCGTCTTCATCGGTGCTTCCTGCCATCGGCGGTGCCAGGACGCCGCGGCGGTCGGCCGGTGGCACCGCAGGCTGCCGATCATTGTGGGGGGGAACGGCCGGTCCCGAAGACCTGCCACGAGCATGCGTACCCCGCGCACCTGTCGCCCGTCAATGCCATGCGCCGCGGCCGGGCCACCCGCCGCACGCAGGACCGCCCGCGGGCCACGGCGCCCGTACGACTGCTCAGCGGGCACGGATCACCCACCGTCCCGCTGCGTCATCAGCACCCGAAGGTCCCGGCGGTTCACCGCCCCGACCTTCTGGTAGACCCGGTAAAGGGTGTTGCTGACCGTACGCACGGACAGGCACAGTTGCTCGGCGATCTCCTTGTCCGGCAACCCGCGGGCCGCCAGTCCGGCGATCAATCGCTCGCGGTCCGACAGGAGCGCCGAACGGCCGAGGAAGCGCAGCGGTGGAGTGTCCACCGGTCCGCAGTCACGCAACAGCTCCCGGGCCCGTGCGGTGGCTGCCGTGGCCGCCTTGACGCCACCGCAACGCTGGTGGAACCGGGCCAGTTCGGCGTACGCCTCGGCCGCGAACAGGCCGGCGCCCATCTCCGCGAAGGCCCGCGCCACCCGTCCCATCAACTTGGGCTCACGGGCGGCGTACGCCTCCGCGTAAGCCGCCCGCGTCTGCAGAAAGGTTCCCTCCAAGTGCAGTTCGGTGGCCGGGGGCACCGGGGTGGGCAGGGACAGCCGCGCGCACTCGTGCAGTCCGATGGCCGCGTCGGCATGTGCCGAGTCCTCCAGCGCCCGCGCCACCGCATCGTGCAGGACCCGCTCGGCGAGGGCCGTCTCCCCCCGCTCGTGGTGCCGCCGGGCCCGCACCACCGCCAGGAACATCGCGCAGTGCCCGGCCTCGTCCGCGGTCAGGTCGTCGGGCAGCCGGTCCGTCACCCGCCGGTCCAGCGGCAGTGAGCTGATCGCGAGGGCGGCGTGGATCCCCGCCTTGACGTGCCACTGCCGCCATCCCACCCGGTAACTGGAGGTGAACGTGAAGCACTTCAGGGCGCCCTCGATGTTGCCGCGATCATGCAGCAGGTGTCCCAGCGCCAGGCCACGCTGTGCGTCGATGCGCACGTGGTGGTTCTCCACGGCCTGCGCGTACTCGCGCCAGTAGATCTGTTCCGCCTCGTCGAACCTGCCGCAGTAGTGAAGAGCGGAGGCGTGCAGCTCCTCCAGGGAGTCGGCGTGGAATTTGGCGGGGCCGCCGGGCGTGCGGTCCAGCTCCGAGCGGAGCGTGCGATACAGGCACAGCGCCTGGTCCGGCAGCCCCATGTGACACAGCGACCCCATCATGATGAGCCCGGCCTCCAGGGCGTGGACGTCGGGCCCGTTGCGGCGCAGTGCCTCCGCCCGCGCGTGCGCCTCGCCGAAGCGGCCCTGGAAGTACCGGGCGGCCATGCGGTAATAGTCCTGTTCGCCCTCCGGCAGGAGCGGTAGCACGGCGTCCAGCTCCGCGTACCGGGCCTGGAGCAGCAGTGCGCGTGCCTCGGCCCGCTCCAGGGCACGGGCGTATTGGGGAGCACTGCTGTGGACGGTCGCGACGAACTCCGTCAGCTGCGCGAACTCGGCGCCGGCGGTCAGCGCCCAGGCGTGGAGTTCGGCGGTGTCCTCACCCGGGTAGTGCTGCCAGCCCGCCTTCGTGAGCCGGATGGCACTCGGCAGCACCTGCTCGCGCAGACTCTGCTCGACCGCCCGGTCGAGCAGCGCCCTGGGCGGCCGTTCGAGGGCGTCCAGATGCCATTCGGCCAGGCGCAGGCAGTCGTCGTCCCGCATCATCTCCGCCGGTCCGCCGTGCGCCGCGAGCCAGTCCCGCAGCCGGCGCCGTCGGCGCAGCGGCGGAAGGCCGCAGGACAGCGCGTAGCGGACCAGCGGGTGGGTGATGCGTACGCGCGGTTCACCGCAGCCGGCAGGGGAGCCGTCGACGGTGCGCAGCAGATCGCGCTGCTCCAGTTCCTCCAGCTGTTCGGCGTCACAGAAGCGCTCTACCGCCGCCAGGCGCGGTTCCCCGGCCAGGGCCACCAGCTCCAGGACCTCCCGGCCCACCGGCCCGAGCTGCTGCAACTGAGGGTCCACGAGCTCCAGTACGGACGGCGGTACGGGCAGTCGTTCATGGAGGAAATGCCAGCAGCCCTCCGACCGCACCAGCAAGCGCTGCTCGACGGCCGTGCGGGTAACCTCCCGCAGGAGCCGGGGGTTGCCGGCACACAACTGTGCCAGCCGGGCCGCGCTGGTCTGCCCCAGCCCGTCTTCGAGCAGCGAATCCGTCAGTTCCTTGACGTTCGTCGCGTCGAGCGGTTGCAGGTCCATGCGCACCAGCGCGTGGTCGCTCCACAGTGCCTGGATCTCCGGTGGGAGGGGCTGCCCGTCGCCCGTCACCGAGAGCAGTACCTTGCCCGCCGGATGACGCGCCGCCTCGTACACCAGGGGCCACAGCGCGGGTCCCAGCAGGTCCGCGTCGTCGATGCTCAGCAGCCAGGCGCACGCCGGGTCCCGCCCCGTGGCCCGGAGCAGATCGGCCAGGGCCCGGGCAGCGGGGGAGGGGCGCCGCCCCGTGTCCTGGCCGGAGACCGTCGCGTCGGCGCGCGGGTGCAGGCTGACGAGCTGCCGGCGCGGGGCCAAGGCCCGGGCCTCGTGCAGCAACCGGGACTTGCCGATGCCGGCCGGGCCGGCGACCAGAACGCCGCGCGGACCCTGCCGGGACGACAACACGCGACGGATCTGCTCCAGTTCGCCGACCCTGCCCACGAAGGGCTGGCCGGTGGCGAGCACCGGCTGCGGGCGGGCGACCGGGGAGTGAGGGGGCAGCGGAAGAGTATTCATGAGTTCCTGTGCTGAGAATCAGGACCGGCCCGTCGACGGCCGGGCAGCACGACGCGTGCGGAAGACGGGAGCAGGCCACCGGGGTGACGGGACGCTTCGGGGCCGGGTACGGAGCAGGGGCGCAGCGGCTGCCGGGGCGTACGCGCCGCAGCGGTCGGGCGCCGGGGTGTGCGTGACCGGGCGGTGAACCGGGAGCTCAGCGCGGTGACGGACGGATGCGGAGACGGTGGCGCCGGCCACGCGGCGGCCCACCGACCGCCCGTCCCGGCGTCGGTGGGGTGCGCCGGATTCGGTGGCGTGCTGGTGCGGACATGTCCCCACCTCCTCCTCGGGTCCGGGGCGGCCGCGGGCGAGTGCGGGGCGGCGCCAAGTGATCAATGGTCCCGGCCAGTCTCGGTATCCGTCCCGGCACCGACCAGGGGAGCGATTACTCAACTCCGTACGAATACTCCGTGTACGGGCGGCGGAACTGCCCGTACCCGCGGCATTGTGGCGCCCGGCAGCCCCCTCGGCCAGTACCTCGTGCCCAGGACCCGGCGCAGCGCCGGGCCGCGCCGCCCCGCGTGTGCGTCCGGCGAAGAAACGCTCGCCGGACGCACGCCTTTGAGTAGCCGTTGCTCCACCGGCGACCGCTTTCCGGGCCGACCCTGGGGCCACCGCACCGGCCGGGGACCTGTCGGCAGCACAACGGCAGCGTCCCGGCGGACGCAGAGGCCCGGTCCGAACCGCCGGGACCCGGAGTGGGTGCGTCCGCCCTCGGCGTCTCCGGGCGACGTGCGCCCCCACACCTCTCGATCCGAAGGCACCGAACCTATGCGCCGAGCCAGACCCCGCCCCCTCGCCATGCCCCAAGTCCTTGCCCTGCTGTGCATCGCGGCCGCGACGTGCGTGACACCCGCGCGGGCCGAGGCGGCGCCGGCCGGGCCGACCGCCGTCGTCTCACTGGGCGACAGCTACATCGCGGGCAACGCCGGCCGGTGGCGCGGCAACAGCGACGACCCGTTCGGCGACCGCAGCGGTACCGACCGCGCCGCGGTGCCCAACGGATACGACCCGGGCAGGGTCTACGGGACCACCGACGGGGGCTGCTTCCGGTCGGACGTCGCCGAGATCAAGAGCACCGGTATCCCGGTGGACCAGGCCATCAACCTCGCCTGCTCCGGTGCCGAGTCCCCGAACATCTGGCGGCTCTCGCACGGCGGGCAGTCTCTTGAGGGCGAGCGGCCCCAGGCGGATGCCCTGGCCGAGGTCGCGCGTTCGCACCGTGTGCGGATGGTGGTGCTGTCGGTCGGTGGCAACGACGTCGGATTCGGCGACATTCTCCAGGCGTGCATGACCGGCTACCTGACCGGGTCCGGCAGTTGCCGCACCGCCCAGCAGGCCGAGGTGCAGGCGCGGTTCGCCACCGCCATGGCGGCGGTCGACAAGTCCGTCAAGGAAATCCGGGCGGCGATGGCCGGGGCGGGATACGCCCCCGCGGACTACCACCTGGTCGTGCAGTCCTACCCGTCCCCGCTGCCGCGCGGGGCGGAGATGCGCTATCCGGAGTCCGGGGCGCGGACATACGAGGGCTGCCCGATGTTCAACACCGACCTCGACTGGGCCCGGGACACCCTGATGCCACGCATCACCGACGGGCTCCGGTCCGTGGCCCAGGCCAACGGCACCGACTTCCTCGACCTGAGCGACGCACTACAGGGACGCGAAGCCTGCTCCAAGAGCACGCACATGGCCGACGCGGCACACCCGCCCTCCGCCGCAGGCAGTGACTGGGCCCGCTACTTCAACACCGGAGCCCTGCAGGGGGAGCTCAAGGAATCCCTGCACCCCAACGCCTACGGACAGATCGCGCTGGGCCGCTGCCTGGGCCGTATCTGGAACGCCGGAGGCGGCATGTGGAAGTGCCGCAACACTCCTGGCCAAGGCCATGACGCCATGTACCTGACTGCGGGCTGAAGCCGTTCTCCGCTCCCTCGTCCCGCGTTCTCGATCCCCCACACAAGACAAGGCAACAGCATGAAGCACAAGGCCCGAGCCGCTTCCCGTATACGGCGCACTCCCGTCCTTCTCACCGCTCTGCTGGGCGTGGCCGCCACGATGAGCGGCTCGCCCGCCCGTGCGGGCGAGGTACACCACAGCCTGGACTACGAGTGGCAGCCGGGATTCTCCAAGATCAGCATCGGCGAGAAGACCGTCGTCCGGGATCTCGGCCCCGCCGGCAAGGTCTCCGTGACCGACAAGGTCTTCCGGGACGGTACCGGCCGGGAAGTGTCCCTGCGCGGCTGGAACGCCTCCGGTGAGACGAAGACCGCCGAGGCAGGCTTCAAGCCGTTCAAGACCACCGAGGATGCCGCGGCCGCCTTCCAGCAGATGCGCAACCTCACGGGAACCAATGTCGTCCGCTTCCTGATCTCCTGGGAGGGCGTCAACCCGAAGCCGGGCGTCATCGACCACGACTACCTGGACAAGGTCGCCGCACAGATCAAGGAGGCCACCGGTCGCGGACTGTACGTCCTGTTGGACTGGCACCAGGATCTGTACTCCCGGCACCTGTGGCACAAGGACTCCTGGTTCACGGGCAACGGCGCGCCGCGGTGGGCGGTGCCCGGGGGGAAGGAGTACTGCGGGGTGGTGTGTCCGCACTGGGGGATGAACCTGCAGACCAACGAGCTGATCCGGAGCGCCTACCGCAGCTTCTGGAAGAACTCTCCTGTCAAGGACCTCGGCGGCCCGGCCGGGCCGCTCCCCGCGGGTACCCCGGTGGAGCAGACGCGGGTCCAGGATGCCTTCGTGTGGCAGGTGTCCCAGGCGCTGGAGTACCTCGGCCCCCAACTGCACGCCGAGGACCGTGATCACTTCCTCGGCGTGGACCCGTTCAACGAGCCGGCCGACGGCGGTGTCGTCGGCAGCGACTGGTCGAAGTTCGACAACGACTTCCTGTGGCCGTTCTACAAGCGGGTCCGCAAGGTCATGGACGACACCGGATTCAGCACCCAGCAGGTCTTCGCCGAACCTCTGGTCTTCTGGAACTCCCAGGCCGGCGTCTTCGCCCCGGCGACCGGCGGCCACTACCTCAAGCAGAAGCCCGGCCCCGGCTTCGTCTTCAACAGCCACTTCTACGACTCCGGCCGGATGGGCCCGAATCCCGACGGCGTCGACAACAACACCTACCTGCCCCAGCTTCAGGACGTCCGCGACGAGGCCCGGTACCTGGGCATTCCGATGTTTCTCTCCGAGTACGGGATGTGGCTCAACGGCATCGGTGCCAAGGACACCGACCGGATCATCAAGGCCACTTACCAGGGCATGGAACAGAGCGACCAGTCGAAGGCCGCCAACGGCCCCCACCGCATCGACCCGTACACCCCGTTGATCTCCGGCACCCAGTGGCACTGGGACGTCTACCACGACAAGCACCACGAGATCATGAACGGCAATCCGGACAAGGTCATCACCAAGGGCGACGGCTGGAACGACGAGAACTTCTCCGTCGTGAACAAGGGCAGCGGACCGGTGTCGTTCACCATCGACCCGGCGAACGCCGAGCGGGTCTACCCCCGTGCCGTGCAGGGCGACCTGATGAACTTCACCTACAACGACATGGCGAAGGACGGCTGGAAGACCCCGCTCGACTGGTACGGGCTCGCTCCGCAGGGCACCGACTCCCACTACTTCAAGGGCAAGAGGTTCGCCCTCGTCACCTGGCGGAGCCGGCACTCCAGCGCCCCGACCGAAATCGCTCTGCCGCCGCAGTTCAACCCTGCGTCGACCGCGGTGATCACCGAGAAGACCACCCGGTTCGGCTTCGGTGCGCAGGACGAGACGCCCAAGAACATTCCGGACGAGGTGATGATGACGCAGGACTCCGGGACGGACGCCTCGACCGCACGGGGGCACCGGCTCATGGTCTGGGACGACCCGGAAACCGGCGAGACCGACGACACCTGGCACTACGCGGTCGTCGTCGCCGACCCGAGCGCGAGCGACAAAGCCGACCTGTCCCGCATCCAGTCGCAGCTCAACCAGAGCATCGTCCGGGACCACAAGAACCCCGTCGAGCTGCTCGGCAAGCTCGATCACTGACGAACGGTCCGCCGGAGCAGGCGCCCGGCCGGGATCACCGGCCCGGGCGCACGCCCTGCCGGCCGTTCCGTGCCCTGGCCCATGGCTCCGCGCGGTGGCCCACCGCTACCCCGTGAGTGGCTTTCCGGGGGGGCGACCCTAGGCGGGCGGGCGGACGCTGCGACGCCGGACGTCGGTCGTGCCGCCGAGTTCGACGAGCAACTGGCCCAGCAGAGCGCGGTGTTCGGCCAGCCGATCCGCGCCGAACCGGGCGGCCAGGCGTTCATCGACGGCGCTCCGGGCGCGTCGCGCCGCGGCGACCGCTGCGCGCCCGTGGGCGGTCAGCGCCACACGGCGGGCGCGGGCGTCCTGCGGATCGGCGATGCGCTCGACGTACCCGAGGCGTTCCAGTTCGACGACGGCCTTGGAGGCGCCCTGCTGGGTCATGTCCAGCTTGGCGGCCAGTTCCCCGACGGTGGGCCGGGCGTCGTCGACGAGGTGCTGGAAGACGTAGCCGTGCGAGAAGCGGAGATCGCCGAAGCCCTGTTCGGCGAGCTGCTCCTGCACCAGCTGGGAGGAGGCGAAGCCGACGAAGAGCGCGAGGCTGCCGGTGTCCAGATCGTCGGTGGCAACGGCATCTGAGGAAGGTTCGGGCACAGCGCCATTGTCTATTCGACAACTCTGGTTGCGCAAATGTGGTTGTGCTAATGGAGGGGGCAGGAGGGTCGGCCGAGCGCCGCGAGAGCGGAGCGGCACCTGCCTGCCGGAGACTTCCGGCTGTTGGCCCGTGGGTCGCGACGGGCGGGCCGGGGATGCGTGCGATGCGGGCAACGGCGGCTCCGCGTCGAGCGGTTGGTCCGCGCCGAGCGCAAGGGCGGGGAAGAGCGGGAGCGTCTTGTCAGGGGCATCCGATAGTGGTTGAGTGGCTGAGCCACTAACCCACTGGGTGAGGTCTTCGGCGAGCGCCGGTGTGTGCGTCGGACCCCCGGAACACGTATCAATCGGAGGCAGAAGCGATGGGTGGCCGGTCGACGGAATTCAGGGAAACCATGAGGGGCTCGGTCCGACTTGCAGGAGAATCCGCCGGGCGACGGATGCGGTTCGACCTCGCGGTACGCACCGACCGGATGTTGCTGCCGCATTGCACGACGGACGGCCGGATCAAGGGTCGGGTGCGGATCGAGGGCCTCGCCGTGGACGTGCCGGTGTGCGGGGAGATGGAGATCTCGCCCCTCGCCCGGCGCCGCATTCGCTACCGCATGCGGTTCACCGTGAGGGGACGCCATTACACGTTCGACGGCTGGAAATCCGTCTCCCCCCGACGGCCACTGGCCTCCATGACGGTCCTTCCGTTCGTCCTGCTCGACGGCGGGCAGGAGGCCGGACACGGCCAGCTGCGGTTCGAAGTGGCACGCTCCCTGGTGCCGTTCGTGACGAGCTTCCGATGGCCCCGCCTGAGCGATGAACCGGCATCCCTGCACGCCCGCCGCTGGGAGGGCGAGCCCGGCCGGACCGAGGTCTGGTACACGACCGTGACGGACCCGGTGACCGGTACCGGCCTGTGGCTGCACCACGAACTGACCGCACCCTCCGACGGATCGTCCGCCTACGCGCACGGATGGGTCGGACTCTTCCCGCCCGACGCACCCCCGCAACACGCCCGATTCGGCCCCGATCCGGTGGCGCCCTCGGCAGGACCCGTGCCGCAGTCCTTCGCGGCCGAAAGGGTCGAAGCCGGCCCGGACAGGCTGCGGGGCACGGCAGGGGCGTTCGCCTGGGACCTCACCAGGCACTCCCGAAGCGCCGCGCTGTACACCTTTCCCCGCTGGGCCTGGCGGCGCGGCCTGCTTCCCGCCGCCCACCTCGTCAGCGCACCGTCCGCCACCTACACCGGCAGCGTCACGCACGAGGGGCGACAGCTGCCCCTCGAAGCGGCACCGGGCGCCGACGCCCGGATCTACGGCGAGGGCAACGCCCTGCGATGGGCCTGGCTGCACGCGGACCTCGGCTCGGGGGACATTCTGGAGATAGTGGCCGCGGTCTCGAAGAAGGCGGGACTGCGCAGGCTGCCGCCGACCGTGTTCCTCCGGCTGCGCAGGAATGGGGGTACCTGGCCGCGTACGGCGGAGCGCAGCGCCGTCGGCTGGCTGGGGGCCGGGCGGTTCCGCGCCCGGATCGGACTGCCGTCGTGGACGGTCACCGGGCGGTCGGGCCTGCGTCGCATCCGGGTCCGGGTGACCCAGCCGGTGGACCGGACCCTGGCCCTTGAGTACACCGACCCCGACGGCAGCACGGCGGTGTGCCGCAACAGCGAGACGTCGGACGCACGCATCGAGTTGGAGCGCTGGTGGGGCCGTTGGCGCACCGAAGCCGCCTGGAGCCTGAGCGGCACCGCGCACGCCGAAGTGGGGGAGCGATGAGCCGCGCACTGGAGGGCCTTGTCGCCACGTTGCTGGCGGAGGACGACCACTCGCCCTGGGCGGCTTCGGTGCCTGAGCGGCTCACGGCCCTGCTCGGCCGGATGCCGGCCGCGGCCCGTGCGGCGGTCCACGGCGCCGCCTCGGCCGTCGATGCCTACGCCGCCCTGCGGACCGGCCGCCGGCTCGGCGAACTGCTGCCCGCCGAGCGGGAGGACCTGCTCGCCGCGATCAGCCGGCGGCCCGGACTGCTCGCGCAGTTCGACGTGCTGAAGATGCCGGTACTCCTGGCCGCGGGCACGGCACGCATGCTCCACCACGCCCCCACCGTCGACTCCGCCGCCACGACACCGGAGGACCCGCCGCTGGACTGCGTGCCTTCGGGCGCGTGGCCGGACCGCTCGACCGCCGACGCCGTGGTGGTCGGATCAGGTGCCGGCGGGGCGATGGCCGCGCGCACGCTCGCCCAGGCCGGCCTGCGGGTGATCGTGCTGGAGGAGGGGCAGCAGCACACCACCGCGGAATTCGCACGGCGGGTGCCCCTCGACAGGTTCGGGGAGTTGTACCGCGACGGTGGGGCCACCTTCGCCGTCGGGAATCCGCCGGTACTGCTTCCCGTGGGGCGCGCAGTGGGCGGCACCACCGTCGTCAACTCAGGGACGTGCTTCCGCACGCCCGACCATGTACTGGCCCGCTGGCGCGACGTCTACGGACTGGGCATCGCTGACACGGCCGCGTTCGGCGCCTGCCTCGATGACGTGGAACGCACCCTGAGGGTGACGACCCCACCCGTCGACCTCCTGGGCCGAAACGGCCGTACCGCCCTGCGCGGCGCCGAGCGCCTCGGGTGGCAGGCCGCGCCGCTGCGGCGCAACGCGACCGGATGCAAGGGCTCGTGCCAATGCGTGGTCGGCTGCCCGACCGGCGCCAAGCAGAGCGTCCAGCTCTCCGTGCTCCCGGACGCGTGCCGGGCCGGCGCCCGGATCGTCACCGAGGCCGAGGCGCTGCGCATCCTGACGGAGCCGGATCGTCCGGGCGGGCCGCGAGCCTGCGGTGTGGTCGTCCGGCGGACGGACGGCAGCGAATGCGAGATCCTCGCCCCGCTGGTGGTGGTGGCGGCAGGCGCTCTGCAGTCCCCGCCCCTGCTGTGGCGATCCGGGCTCGCCCGCCATCCGAGGCTGGGACGGAATCTGGCGATCCATCCCGCAACCAGCGTCGCCGGTCGGTTTCCTGAGCCCGTCGAGTCATGGCGGGGGGTGCTGCAGAGTGTCGGCGTGGAGGAACTGCACAGCGACGGGATCCTCATCGAGGCGACCGGAGGGCCGCCGGGCATGAGCTCGTTCATCCTCCCCGGCCTCGGACGGGAACTGCGCGCGGAGCTGGCGGACGCGGGCTCTCTGGCGACCCTCGGCGCGATGGTCGCCGACCGCCCCTCCGGACGGGTGGGCGGCCGCGGACTGATCCGCTACGCCCTCCACCCGCGTGACGGGGACCGCCTGCTGAGGGCGGTCCGCGCCATGGGGCGGCTGCTGTTCGCCGCGGGCGCGGAGGAGGTCCTCACGGGCGTCACCACCGCCCCGCGGGCCCGGTCCGCGGACGAACTCGACGAGACGGTGCGCACGCTCTCGGCCCGGCAGCTTCACCTCTCCGCCTTCCATCCCACCGGAACGGTCGCGATCGGCACCGACGCGCAGGTGTGCCCCGCGGACGAGGACGGTTGGCTCCGAGGGATCTCCGGCGTACTCATCGCAGACGGGTCCGCCCTGCCCAGCTGCCCGGAGGTCAATCCCCAACTCTCCATCATGGCCACCGCCCTCGCTGTGAGCCGCAAGGCACTCCGCACGGCGGATGCCTCCTGACCGGCGAGACGAAGACCGCCCGCCGCGGCCGCCCTGCAGGGGCCCGGCGGGACCGGCATGCCGATCAGCGTGCGGTCTCCAGGGAACGCAGCATCTGCTTCTCCGTGGCCCGCAGATAGCGCTCCGCGGCGCGCTCGGCGTCCTCCGGCCGGCCGTCGCGCACCGCCTCCACGAGCGGGGCGAGTTGGGCGGCGGCCTCGGCGGGCCGCTCGAAGGGCGCACGCAGGGCGAGCCGCACGGGCAGATAGGCATTGAACAACGTATTGGTGAGCAGCAGATACACCCTGTTGCCGGTGGCCCGGGCGAGTTCCCGGTGCACTTCGACGTCGGCGAGCTGCGCGGCGTCACCGTCCGCCGCCTGGGCCACTGCCGCCAGCAGCGCGGACAACCGTCGCCCCTGGGCAGCGGTGCGCCGAGTGGCGGCGCGCCGGGCGATGAGCGTGCCGATGTGCCGGCGGGCCTCGAAGACCTCCGCGAGCCAGGTGCTGTCCCGCGCCACCAGCATCGGCAGCAGCTCGGCGCCGCCTACCTTCAGGATGTCCCGGACCTTGGTGCCGATGCCGTGCCGGGTACGCAGCATGCCGGCCTGTTCCAAGCGGGTGAGGGCGTGCTTGAGCGTCGTCCGGGTGACGCCGTATTGCGCGGCGAGATCGCGTTCCGGGGGGAGCAGCGACCCCGGCTGGTGTGCACCGTCCAGGATGTCGTCGCGCAGTCGCGCTTCCAGCAGGTCGACCACCGACTGACGTGCGAGGGTCTCGTCAGGCATGGGGAAGTCTCCAGGAGTCCGGTGGCTGAATCAGTGGCTCAGCCACTGGGATTTTCGTAGTGAAGCAATGACGCAGCGGCCCGTCAACTCCGCCCGCTGACCGATCCCGTCGGCACCGGCGGCGGTGCCGCTCTGCCGGTGGCCGCTCATGCACCCGCCCACCCCTCGACGAAGGCCCGCCGCGTCTGCGGCGGGCCTTCGTCCGGCGGTTCCGGCTGCGCCGGAAACCCCTCAGGTCTTGGGGATGAATACGTTGCTCAGCCCGAGGGAGATGTTGCCGCCGGCGCCGGAGTACGTCAGGCCGGCGGCGCCGGAGCTCTGCGCCCTGGCGATGGCGGCGTGGCTGACCGAGTACACCTGGTCCAGCTCATCCGTCTCATCGGTCCACCACGACTCGGGAATGGCGTCCATGATGGTGTTGGCGAGCGGGATGCCGGTCGTGCCGTAGCCGGTGACCGTCAGCAGCGCGTCGACGATCGCCTTGGTGAGGTCCCGGTAGTTGGTCCCGTCGTCTTCCTCCAGGAACACCAGGTCGGCTGAGTCGTAGCCGAAGTGGCTCCAGTCGATCAGGTTCTGGTTGGGGTGGTAGGCGACTTCCGTCGAGTCGAGGTAGGGCATCTGCAGGGTCGGCTCGGCGAACGCCTTGTCGTTCTTGTCCCAGCCGCCGACGACGGCGAACGCCTCGGCGCCGCCCTTCCAGAACGGCTCCTCGTTGCTCTGGAGCAACGAGACGTCGTTGATGCGGGTGACGTCCTTGCCCTGCGAGGGGTCTGCTGCCTTGGTGGTGCCGGACGCGTCTGCCGCCGGCAGCTCGCGGCCGGCCTGCCGGGGGAGCGGCGCCGTGCGTGAGGCGGCCCGGGCCGCGGCCGCGGTCCGCGGCTTCCGGGCGGAGTGGCCGCCGCTGGAGTCGGCACCCGCCTGCGGCCAGGCGGCCTTGAAGCCCTCGCTCATCACCTTCGTGCCGGCAGCCACGATCCGGTCGCCGTCGGTGCCCACGATCAGCACCGGGACGTCGGCGGGCGCCGTGGCTCCGAGCTTCACCGCGGTGCCGTCGGGCCGGTACGCGGTCAGTGAATCGGCCCGACGGTCGGAGGGCTCCGCGGCGATCAGCGGCTGCACGCCCTTGGCCAGTGCGGCGCGCGCCTGCGGGTTGGCCAGCCGTACCTGCAGGACGTTGCCGGTCGAGGCGGGCAGTCCCTTGGCCGCGAGGATCGCGTTGTTGGAGGACTTCACCGACGCGCGGAAGTTGCTGGTCGACCGGACCGGCAGTCGATCGAGTCCCACCTTGTCCGCCGAGGCCGACAGGGCGGACATCGCCTCCTCGACCTGGCCGGCGGCGTACGCCTCCCGCAGGCTCCGCGCCGCCGCCTGCTTCGCGTCCTGCACGGCGTCCGCCCGCGTGGGCTGTGCCCCGGACGGCGCGGTACGTGCGCCGGGCTGCGCCCACGCCCCCGCGGCTCCGCTCACCAGGCACACGGACGACGCGGCCACGGCCACCGCCGTCCTGATCAGTCCAGACCGGTACATGGTTTTCTCTCCATTGCTCGCGGCGGCGCGTTCGGATGCCGCGTCCGCCTCGGTCCACGATTCGGCGCGGCCGTGCGACGTCACCGCTTTGTGGCCGTGACCGTCCCGGACGCACACCCACACCGCGTTCCGCGCCGAGGTCTCATTAAGGCCATGAGGGCGACACCTGTCATGGGTATTCGTTACTCAACTACGCCTCAAAACAAGGGAATTGAAGCAACATCGCGCGTCCTCGGCCGGAGATGCGCAAGATCGCTGCAGGGGTCTGGTCACTGCGCCCCACGCCCCCTATGTTCGCTTCAGATCAACGCGTCATGGACGCAACGGCCCGTGCTGCGCAGGCACTTCTCCGCCTCCCACGGGTTACGCCCTACCACTCCCGGTCCCTCGGACCACACCATCGGAAGGCATCCCCACATGCCCCTGTCTCCACGTCGACGCCCCCACAGCGCTCTGCGCACAGCGCTGCTCACCGCTCTCGCCACCGTCACCGCCACCGCGACGCTCCTGACCCTCCCACCGCCCGCGCAGGCCGCGGCGTCCGGGCACGGCATCTCCGCCGCGGCCGGTGCGGAAGAGGTCCCCGGGATGGACGTGAGCCGCCACCAGGGCACGGTCGACTGGCGGGGCGCCTGGGACGACGGAGCCCGCTGGGCCTACGTCAAGGCGACCGAAGGAGCCACCTTCCAGAGCCCCACCTTCGCGGAGCAGTTCCAGGGCGCCCACGACGCCGGCATGATCCGCGGCGCGTACCACTTCGCCCGTCCGGACACCTCCGGCGCGGTGGAGCAGGCCACACACTTCGTCGACCACGGCGGGAACTGGACGGCGGACGGCAGCACGCTGCCACCGGCTCTCGACCTGGAACACAACCCGTACGGCCCGGACGCCTGCTATGGCCGGGGACAGGCCGACATGGTGTCCTGGATCAGAGAGTTCAGCGACACGGTGAAGGCCCGCACCGGACGCGCCCCCGTCCTCTACACCACCAGTGACTGGTGGACCCGCTGCACCGGAGGCGACACCAGCTTCGGCGGGACCAATCCGCTGTGGGTCGCCCGGTATGCCGCGTCCCCCGGCACCCTCCCGGCCGGCTGGTCGGCTCACACCTTCTGGCAGTTTGCCGACTCCGGTACGTTCCCCGGCGACCAAGACCTCTTCCACGGTTCCTACGACGAGCTGAAGGCATTCGCCAAGGGGTGACGACGTCCCCGGCGCGAGTGGTCGGCCAACTCCGCCGTCGGACGGCGGCGGAGTTCCGGACCGACGAGAACGGCGTAGGTGCCATGCCCTTCGCCGTTCTCGCCGCCGCAGGGCAGATCGAGCGCAACCACATCCGGGAGAACACCCTCGAAGGCCAGGGCATCGCCGCGGCCAAGCGCGCCTCCGGTGGCCGCCCGAAGGTGCGCCCACGGGATTGAGCGGCCGGGCACGGCCGCCCCGGAAGCCACCGGCGGTGAGCAGGGATTACTCAACTTTCCCCGCTGCTGCACCGGACTCTGACGCCGGCACGTCCGACTCGACTAGCGTCGCCGCCGACATCCGAAGCATGCGCGGTGCCTGCGTCTCCTGCCGAGCGCCACCGCCCGTTGTGCGCTGCTCCCGGAACCGGACCCTGGCACCGGGTGGGCGCGGAGAGATCCCTCATGACCCACAGAAAACCTCCGGCACGACGACATCTCCTGGCCTCGTCGGCGGTCCTCGGCGCAGCACTGGTGAGCGGCTATCTGGCCTGTGCGAACGCCACCGAGCCGGACCCCTTGGGACACCGAGCAGGCGCCACCCGGTCGGCCCGCCCCTCGTTCGGGCCGTCGGCATTCCCCTCCGACGTTGCCGGCGCACCGTCTGCGTCCTCCCGGCCCCGGACCGCTGCCCACCCCTCCTCGGAGCCGTCGAGGAAACCGCCGAGCCGGGCGGCGACCGCAGAGCAGTCCTGCGACGAAGTGGCGCCGGCATCCAGCATCTGGCGCACACCGGCCGACCAACTTCCCCGCCACGCACGGTCGGACACCTACGTACAAGCCATCGGGGCGGCGAAACCGCTGCACCCCGACTTCGGGTCCGGACCGATCGACGGTAAACCGTTCGGCATCCCCGTCACCACACTCGACAGCCCGGCCCCGGAATCCGAGGTCACCTTCGACTACGCCGACGAGTCCGACCCCGCGGGCTATCGCATCCCCTCCGACGCACGGATCGAGAACGGACCACAAGGGGACGGCGACCGCCATGTCGTGGTGCTCGACCGCCACCGGTGCAGGTCCTATGAGCTGTACGACGCCACGCCCGAAGCAGGGCACTCCTGGCACGCCGGATCCGGGGCGGTCTTCGACCTCCGCTCCAACGCGCTGCGACCGGAGGGCTGGACCTCGGCGGACGCGGCAGGTCTGCCGATCCTGCCGGGACTCGTGCGCTATGACGAGGTGGCAGCCGGAGAGATCGATCACGCCCTGCGGATCACAGTGCCCCGGTCGGACACCTCGCATCTCTGGCCGGCCCGCCACGACGCCGGATCCGCGACGGACGACAGCCTGCCGCCGATGGGCCTCCGGCTGCGCCTGAAAAGCTCCGTGCACACCGCAGCCCTGCCGCCGCAGGCACGCGTGATCGCCAAGGCGCTCCAGCTCTACGGCGCCTTCGTCGCGGACAACGGTTCGAGCTGGTTCGTCTCCGGCGACGAGGACAAGCGGTGGGACAACGACCAGTTGAACGCGCTCAAGCAGCTGCGCGGCGACGCCTTCGAAGCCGTCGACGAAGCTGCCCTCAAGGTCGACGACAGCTCGGGCGCCGCCCGCTGATCCATCCGAAACCGCTGGTGATCCGGCGCGGGAGCAGACGACGACGGGTCCGGATCTCCAACAGGTGGGAGCTCCGGACCCGTTAGGCATTCGGCCCATTGCGCGTCGCCGCCCGCTCCATGCAGAGGGGTGACTGACTGAGGGGCACCATTGTCCCGCTCTGCCGCTAGGGGCCGGCCGCCGGAGGAACGTGTGCCTCGCCGGTCGCTCGGGCCTGGCCGATGATCTCTTGCAGAGCCGAGATGTGGCTCTCCAGGGCTCCCCGGCCGGCCGGTGCAAGGTTGATCCAGGTGCGGCCCCGCTTCCCGGCGTATCCGCGCCGGACCTCTACGTATCCGTGGTCGCTCAGCTTGCCGACCTGTTTCGACAACGCCGAGTCGGACAGGCCGACCGTGTCGCGGACGAAGGCGAACTCCGCCCACCGCGCCGTGCTCAGCAGGGACAGGATCGACAGCCGCGTCGGATCGACCAGAAGAGGGGCGATGGACGTCGCGGCCACTACACCCCCCGCTTCGAGGTCAGCTTGAACAGCCACATCCGGAAGCGCGAATCGAGCGGCGCCAGGGCGGTGGTCACCGCAATCAGGAGCAGCATGCCCATCGTGTGCCAGAAGGGCACGTGGTCGTCCAGATATGCCGTGTGGGGGCTGACGCTGAAGTAGCCGACGGCCATCAGTAGAGCGACCACGGCGAGCACTCCCAGGACGTAGGCAGGAGGCCGGTTGCGGGCCCCGGCAGTGCCGTAGCCGAGCAGAGCGGCTCCGCGGGGAGTTCTGGACACGATCCCGTGTGTCCAGGTCGCGGCGGCCACCGCCAGAACGGGGATCGAACCGGGGTCGTCGAACACGTCGTAACAGGCGCCGAACGCCAGCCCTGCCACACCGAACGCGACCTTCACCCGCATTGGCTCCCGGCGCCCCGTCAGTGCCGCACCCTGCTGCTCTCGTGCCCCCTGCAATGTGAGAGCGGCCTGCTCCGGACTCGGTCGATCGGTCATGCGAGCTCCTTGTTTTCCGTACGAGCATTCCCTTGCCTGGCGAGAAAGTTACTATCTCCTTTCCTTTTAGGCAACTATTTTCCTTGTGGGAATTGTGGTCGCCGCTTCACCGCTGCGGTGCGTCCGCCGCACTCCGCAGACTTCCGGCACACGAGCGCCACGGACGGACTCGCGGAGCGGCCGACCGCCTACCGGAGCCGGACCGCAATGGGGGACGTTGACCAGGGCACCCGCACAGAGTCGGGAGGAACGCGCAAGCATCGTGCGTCGCTTCTCTGTGCCTTTGGTCGTTCCTCGCAGGGTCCCGGCGTTCGATGACGTGCACCCGGGCACGGCCGGCGAGCCCCGCGGCCCACGCATACAGAGCGCTGCCCTACGGCCGACTCCCCAGCCTGGATGGTGAGCACGACCGCGGCCTGAGTAATGCCTACTCGGGCGAGGCCGCGGACAGCTCAGTAGCGTTCAGGGGAGAGGCACTCCATAAAGCCGAGAGCTGTCGCCACAGCGAGCAGCGGACCGACCGAGAGGATGCACGAGCACAACATCTGGTCGCCTTTTGTTCCGGGGCCCGCCCCGGAACCCCACCGGTGATTGAGTAAAGATCACTTCCCCCGGAGCGCCAGGACGGTGATCTATTGGAGATCAGCGGCAGGGGATTGGGGAAGGCGCCCGGCCGCAGGTCCTGGACTGATCTCCTTGTGCGGTCCGGGCCGGTTCGTCTCCTCCCCCGTGAGTGGTGAGCCGAAGCTCACGGGGGTGGGGACGGAAGGGCCACCACGCCGACGGCAGGAAGTTCCGTCGCGCATCCGGTCGCCGAGCCACCGCAGGCGGCCGCGAATCATCGGCAGGAGATTGCCGGTTACGTCGAGCAATGCGCTTCCAGGGTGCGGCGGTGGTCGCCCACGACCGTACCCCGCACCGGATCGGCCGGCATCGACAGCTCGATCCGCCTGGTCGTCCCTCGGCGGTCGGGGGCGTCAGTCGTCAGGCCTGGTGACCTATGACCGGGATCCGGACACGACCGGTGTCGTGCGGGTCGGCACCCGAGTCAACCTCTGTACTGCGGTTCGTGTTGCTGTCGAAGTGGAGCAGTTCCCAGAGTGTGCGTCCCTGCACGGTCTCTGCTTCTTCGCTCCCGTCGGTCGCCGCACGCTGAAGAGCCACCTCACCGAGGAACCGGTGGTAGGCACCAGCCGTTCCGAAGAAGTGACTGTCGATCAGCCCGCCCCCGCCACAGCGGGAAGAAGGCGTCGATCGCCTCCAGAGCGTCGGCGGCTCGCGCAGCGGTCTCGATCAGACCGGCGACGACGTCATCGGCCGGCGCCACTGCTTCGCCGATCAACTGAGCGCGTCCGCCAGGGAAGTGGTGGTGGACCGAACCGCGGGGCGCGCCGCTGTGCGCGAGCACCCGGCCGATGCGGGTCGCGCCGGCGCCGTACCCGCGCAACCGGGCCGCCGTGCTGAGAACCATCCGATCGCGGCTACGCCGACTGTCGCTCCTGCGCGGACGCACGAGCCCACCGCCCCGGGAATCCGAGGGGCAGACAGCCACACGGGGTGCGAAAGAGTCGTCGGACATGCCGCTGTGCCTTCCTGACGTCGGCGAGCAGACGCTCCGATCAAGGAGCTACCGTTCAGTAACTTATGGCGCCTGGCAGAGAACATGCAAGAGTCCGGGCCTCGCCGGTAGAGGGCTACCGAACGCGGATGGTGCAGCGCCCTGACGCCCGGTGTGCCGCAGGATGACCGCGCGACCGCTCCGCCAGGCGGACTCCCGTCCGCCGGGGCGGGCCCTGCCGCCGCCGGGGGCGGAGCTCTGCCCCCGGCGGAATATGGATGCCGACCGGTCGGGAGGTATTCCAGCCCCGGATCCTCCCAAGGATCTGCATTTTCCCGGCGATTGAGCAGAAAGTACTCAGCTCCGGCGGGACGGCATCGGCGAGGCTTCCGTAAAGCGGCTGACATTGCACGTGAGGTGCTCTGCGGACGCTTCAAGAACAGAAGGTCTCCATGTCTCTCAAGAAACGTGCCGTTGCCGCATTCGTCACCGCGGCCACCCTTTGCGTAACTCTCGGAACCACCACCTCGGCGGTGGCCGCGCCGGGGTACGAGCATATGGGTACGTGCACCGGCGACTACCAGCTCGTGAGCGTCTTCCACAACGCCCTCTGGCACTACAAGATCGAGTATTCGATTCGCGGCGGAAGCAACGACCACGCCGAGTGGTTCGAAAATTCTCTGGCCATTCCGTTCCACGACTCCGGCGAATTCAATACCTGGGGCGACGTACTCATTCTCCCTACCCCTTCCGCATGGGTCTACATGAAGTGTGCCAAGGGAGCCGAAATCTACTCCCGGGACTCGGTCAATCACGTCTGAGCGGTGTCCGTGAATGATCTCTGGTCCCTCCGGACAGTGACCAGTTGTCTTCGTGTCGCTTCCTTGCTGCGCGAATCACAGGACCCCCTCCGGGCCCAGTTCCCGGACGGATCACGCGAGATCGGGTGACCGGCCGCATCGGCAACGCACATCGAAAAGGAGCACTCATGAGGAAGCGCACTCGCATCAGAGCCCTGCTCACCACCGCGGCGGTGGGGACCGGCATCCTGCTGGGCACGGCGGCACCTGCCCAGGCGGCCGACACGGAGGGAAAGTGCACCGGCGGCTGGGCCTACGCCGGCGATTACCACAATCTCGCGTGGGCCTACTTCGCCACCGCATCTTCGTCCGACGACAATGCCGAATGGTCCTACATCTCCTTGGCTGCCCCCTTCTACCAGCAGGGAAAACTGGTAGGAGCAACGCACATCATCTTCCCGCCCACCCCGGCCGCCACGCTTTCGGTGAAGTGCGCGGTCGGCGAGACGTTCTTCGTTCAGAACCTCTGAACTTCCCGATGTGGACGCCATGCTGAGCACCCGGCTGAAACGAGCAAGCTCGCCCCGCCGGGCCGAGGGGCGGGTCCTTCTTACGGAGGGCCCGCCCCTCGGGGGCAGGGAGGCCCCTCCTACGGGCACCAGCGGACCCGCCGGATGCGACGCCGCAAGCATCCGAGGCCCGATGGCCTGACGTAGGAATCTCGGATCTCGGCCCCAAGCCGCCGAAGTCCGCGACGGCGACGAGCGCACCAAGTTCCGGCACTGGATCGACGAGGACTGCGGAAGGGGATATACGTGCGGCCGACCATCGATTCCGCGTCCGTCACCCACGAGTGCCGCCCGCAGTCCAGCCGCATGCAGGCGTTCGGCGTGGACGTCGGTGACACGGGCATCCAAGAGGCCCGGACGGACCGAACCCGGAAGGGATAGCGGGTCTCGGCGCGGCGGCTGAGGGTCTCAGTCGTCACGGTGGCGGGTCCTGGTTCGCGGCGGCCTCGATGCCAGGCGCTTTCCGTCGGGCTCGGAGGGCAGGGGTCGCCGTCCGCTGCGAGATCCGTCGCCGTTGGTGTGGATACTGATCACCATGCGCATTGACTTTGATCCTGCTGCCATGCCCCGCAATGATTTCTACCGGCTGCTTACCGCGACGGTGGTGCCGCGGCCCATCGCTTGGGTGTCGACGATGTCGGCGGACGGGACGCACAACCTCGCACCGCACTCCTTCTTCACCATCGCCAGCGTGTCGCCGCCCGTCGTGCAGTTCAGTTCCGTCGGCCGGAAGGACACGTTGCGGAATGTCGAGGCCACCGGGCAGTTCGTGGTGAGCTTTGCGTCGGAGCGGCTGCACCGGCAGGTCAATGACAGTGCTACGGACTTTCCGCACGGGGTGAGCGAGTTCGGGGCGGCGGGGATCGCGTCCGAGCCGAGTGTGCGGGTGAAGCCGCCGCGGGTGGCCGACTCGCCCGTGGCGCTGGAGTGCGAGGTGCACAGCACGCTCGGGATCGGGGACAGTACGGTCGTTTTCGGCCGGGTGGTGCATGCCGTGGTGTCGGACGATGTGCTGGTCGACGGGCACCCCGAGATCGCCCGGCTGCAGCCGTTGTCGCGCCTGGGCAAGGACGAGTGGGGCACCGTCGGCGGTGTGCGGGAGCTCTCGCGCATCCGGCATGCGGACTGGCAGGGTCCTGCCGGTCAGCAGTGAGCCGCGAGGGATTCGCGTCGTTTTTGCTTGTGGGTACTTCCGGCGTATCGCGGACTTCGAGACCCTGCGGGGTGGTGTCGGCGCGGGCCGGCGCACTGGGCGAATGGAGTCGCTGTGAGCGTCCTTGTTGCCGTCCGTGAGTCTCTTGTGCCCGGAGCCGCCGGGGCCGTGTCCGCCGCCGATGCCTCGTCGGCGGCGTTCGGCCGGCGGTCTGCGCTGCGGGCGGCGGCTGCGGGGGCGGTTGGCCTGCCGGTCGCGGCGTACGGTGCGGGCACCGCGTATGCCGCCGGGGCCGCGCCCGCCGCCGAAGGCTCGCCCACCGTCGCCGGTCGTGGGCGCGGGCTGCGAGTGATGACCTTCAATCTGCGCTACGCGTCCGACACCCGGCCGCACTCCTGGGCCGAGCGCCGCCCCGTGATGCGGTCGCTGTTGCGTCGCGAGGCCCCACAGCTGCTCGGCACCCAGGAGGGGCTCTACGGGCAGCTGCGTGATATCGCGGAGGATCTCGGCCCGCAGTACGCCTGGGTGGGGACGGGGCGGGGTGGCGGCAGCCGGGACGAGTTCGCGGCGCTCTTCTACGATGTGCGACGGCTTGCCCCGGTCGAGTACGACCATTTCTGGCTGTCCGATACGCCGTATCTGATCGGGTCGGCGAGCTGGGGGAACACCGTCGTCCGGATGGCGACCTGGGTGCGGTTCCGGGATCTGCGCGCGGGCGGCGAGTTCTATGCGCTGAACACCCACCTCGATCATGCCCATCAGTACTCGCGGGAGAGGTCTGCGGCGCTGATCACCGAGCGCCTGGGCGCGCTCGATGCGTCACTGCCGCGGATCGTCACGGGCGACTTCAACGTCGCGGCCCACAAGAATCCCGTGTACGACGCGATGCTGGGAGGCGGGGCGCTCGTCGACAGCTGGGACAAGGCGACGGAGCGAAGCGCCGCATACGCGACGTTCCACGGGTACCGACCCTTGGTGCCGGACGGGGACCGGATCGACTGGATCCTCACGTCGGCGGTGGTGCGGACACGGAGGGCCACGATCAATACGTTCTCCGAGCACGGACAGTTTCCCAGCGATCACCTGCCGGTGCAGGCGCTGCTGGACTGGTGAGCCGGGGGCTCCGCGCTCCGGATCAGCGCGGCCGGGTGGCTGCGCCACGGACCTGCAGGTTGTCGAGTAGATCCTGGGTCGCGGCCGCCACGACGTCCACGGCGTGATCGAAAACCTCGCGGTTGTGTGCGGCCGGCGCGCGGAAGCCGGAGACCTTGCGGACGTACTGCAAGGCGGCGGCCCGGATGTCCTCGTCGGTGACCTCGGGTGTGACGGGCGGGCGGAGAGTCTTGATGCTGCGGCACATGTGTCCAGTCTGCCTCCTGCCCCCGGCTGCGGGCCGGGCACATGGCTCAGCCGAGCCCAGTGACCCGCATCGTGATGTTGAGGCGACCACTGGTCAGGCCGGACGCCGGATCGCCGGAGCCCGGGCGGACCTTGGGTACACCGTGGTAGGCGAAACGGGACGGCCCGCCGAAGACGAACAGATCCCCGGAAGCCAGCTCGATGTCGGTGTACGGCTTGGTGCGGGTCTCGGTATTGCCGAACCGGAAGAGGCAGGTGTCGCCGATGCTGAGCGAGACGACCGGCGCGCCGGAACGCTCCTCCTTGTCCTGGTGCATGCCGAGCTTCGCCTCGGAGTCGTAGAAGTTGATCAGTGCGGTGTCGGGGGTGTAGCCGTCGCCCGCGGTTGCGTCCTGATAGGCGTCCACCAGAGCCCGACGTCCCAACTCGACCATCCAGTGAGGGAATTCGGCGACCCGAGCGCCGTTCACGTCGTCGGCGGTACGGGTGTAGGCGTAGGGCTGCCAGTGCCAGCCGATGCACACCGTCTGGACGGACATCACGCCGCCCCGGGGAAGCTTGGTGTGCCGGATCGGCGCCGGGCCGCGCGCCCAGTCCCGGCAGGCGGTGACCAGTTGCCGCTGCTGGGCCAGGGACAGCCAGCCGGGAACGTGAACGGCGCCGGGGGCGACCTCACGGCGGAGTGCGCGCGACTCTCGGGCAGAAGGTGCTGCTTCGGGGGCAGGGTCGAGCATGGGGGCAGTGGCGTCCGGCGTGTGGCGGGTGCCACCGGAGGCGGCGGTGCGCGCCCTGGGCTGTTCGAATTCGTCGAAGCCGGGAAGTGGCGTGCTCATGTGCTCCTCGACCTGCCTCGTTGTCTCGCCTGCACGGTGGCGGTGCGACGTGATCGGCGCCGGGAGGGGGCGCCGAGCCCGGCGCGTCGGGCACTCCGCCGTGGGCCGCCGGCTTCGCTGCCGCGTGTCGTCGTCGCATCGCTCGGATTCCCTCTCAGCGTGCCATGGGATGGCGGGTACGAGGGTGTGAGCCAGAGCGCGGGTGACGATCGTCGGCCATTTCGCGGACATCGGACCGTGCAGTGGACGAACGGCGGGGCCGGCGGGCATCCGCTCACCGCGGCGCGGTCGAGGAGCGCACTGTTACCGGGAGCCACGGTCCGCCCCCGTTCCCACTCGGGTGCGCGGCGCTGCCGTCGCCGGCAGGTTTGGTGTGCGGCGCGATGAGGGTGGGGGTGGGGGAGCGGCTGTGAGGCCGGAGCGGCTGCGCCGTGCAGGTCGAGAGGGGAGGCCTAAGCGGCCTTCACCACCTCCGAGCGGACCGCCCGCGTCCAGATCTCCAGCAACACCGCGTACTCCGCCATGTCCTGCGCCGTCCACGCCAAGCCGTGTCGGGTGCGTACAAATCGCCGGATCGATTCGTTGGCCTCGGACGCAGGAACGGACACCCCGTTGAGGGGAGAGGGAGTTGGGGACATGTGAGACATGCTAGGGGCAGTCACTGACAATTCATCACCACGCGCGCCCTTCGTGCGCCCCCATGCTCCCCTCCTGCTCCCTGCGCGACGCCATCTTCAACTCTCTGACCAGCAAGGACCGTCGGCGGCTCGGACGCCTCCCGCTCTCTGCATGTGTCCAGTCCCACACGCTCCGCGATCACTGGGCATCCGGTTACGTTGATCCACCCATACGGCCCCCACGGATCGTCAACGGATTGGCCAACGGTTCGTCAATCGACTTTCGGACGGGCGGCGATGAGGCGTGCTGCCCATGCTGCGGTCTGGCCGTCCCAGGCGCTCCTCAGTGGAGGAAGAGGCAGAAGGGGTGCCCGGCCGGGTCGATGAGCACGCGGACGTCGTCCTGCGGCTGGACTTCCGCAGCGCTCGCACCCAGCGCGACCGCATAGGACTCGGCCTCGTCCAGATCGTTGACCCGGATATCGAGGTGGAGCATCTTCTGTTGCTCCGATGTCCGTTCCGGCCACACCGGGGGCCGGTATCCCGCCTCCGACTGGAACGAGAGTGCCGTGCCGCCTTCCGGGGGCCGGAGCAGCACCCAGTCGGGTTCGCTGAGTTTCACCTCCCATCCCAAGAGCTGCTGATAGAAGTGCGCGAGCAACTGCGCGTCCGGGCAGTCCACTGCCACCGTCGCCAGCGAGAATCCGGGAATTTCCATCGCCTCTCTCCTACCGTCGGAGTCATGGTCGGGGGTGATGCCGGCCGGTGCATCGGGCCCACTGTGCGTCGGCCGAAAATGGCGGAAATCAGCGGAAATCGGTGGGGAACTGTGGCGGGGTCGGGGGTATGGGCCGGAGGGCGTGACCCTGAACGGGCGGTGCCGTTGGGGCGTTCCCGGCCATCATCTTCTCCTTGCCGTCGCTGGGGCGTGACCTGGCAACGGACGGGGGTGCTCGGATTGGACGGCCATTGTCAGTGGCCGCCCGTACCGTGGTCTCCGTAAACCATCCGAGCTGCTGGCGCTTCTCGGACCCGCCCCGCCCCTGTGACAGCGCACGGGGGCGGGGCCCCTCCATCTACGGGTGCGGTGCCATGAGCCCGGCGCCCGGCAGCTGCGCATGGATCTGCTGCGGGAGGAGGCGTGGCGTTTTCGACGTCGGGGTGCTGTGCGTCCCGCACAGCGCCTGTACGAGATGCCGATCCATCGCGGTATCGATCGGGCTGGGCGTGGGCCGGCCTTCCGCGTCGAGTTTTTGATAGCGCGTCAGATTGAACCCGAGGGATATCTGGTGGAGGCCGTCCGCGCTCGACAAGGACCAGGTCATCGCGCCGAGCGCCAGGCCGTTGTGCCCCCAGAATTCCCCGCAGGGCAGCTTGGTGCTCAGCAGCCCAAGGCCGTAGCGCGCCACGGATCCCTTGATCGGCACCGTGGTCTTCATCTGCCGGAGCTGGGCGGGGGCCAGCAGCCTGCCGCCCAGCAGCGCGCCGTAGAAGCGGTTCAGGTCGGGCATGGTCGAGACCAGGGAGCCGGCCGTCCCGGCCCAGGAGAGGTTGTAGACGCTGAATTCGTGCGGCGGGTCGAAGCCTCCGTAGGCCGCTTCGTACATCTTGGCGTGCGGGCCTTTGAGGTAGGGCGAACTCGGGAAGTACGTGTCCCGCAGTCCGGCCCTGCGGATGACGTGGGTCGTGATGTACCGCTCCGGGGCCAGGCCGGTGACCTTGCGCAGGAGAAGACCGGCGATCACGTAATTGGTGTTGGAGTAGTGATGCGCTTCGCCGGGCTTGCCCAATGGAGCGGCCTTGAGGCCCAGTCGAGCCAGGTGCTCGGGCGCGAACTGGCGGAAGCGGTTGTCTTCCAGGCTCTCCGGCGTTGTGAAGATCGCGGGACTGTAGTCGCCGATGCCGCTGGTGTGCTGGAGCACCATCCGGACGGTGATGACGCGGCCGCGCTCTCCGGGGACGAGATCGGGCAGGTAGCGGCCTATGGGGGCGTCGAGCTCGATGCGCCCCTTGCCGACCTGCTGAAGGACGGCGACCGAGGTGAAGGTCTTGGTGATGCTGCCGATGCGGTGCCGCATTTCGGGGCTGGTGGGGCGCCCGGTGTCGACGTCGGCGAGACCTGTGGCGCCCCGCCACTGCTCGGAGCCGTCCCGTACCGCGGAGTAGGCGCCGTACATCCCGGCCTCATGGAAGGCCGTGAGGGTCTTCTCCAGGGCGGCACGGTCGATGCCTGCCCGGTCGGCGGTCGCTGCCGTGGGGGCGTGAGTGAGGGGCGCCGTGGGGGGCGGGAGAGCCGAGGTCGTCGCGGCGGTCGAGGCTGTCAGCGCGAGTAAGACGGTGGTGGCGGTCCCGACGAGCCGCATGCGGCGGCGGTTCCGGTGGGCGACAGACATGGTGGCTCCGCTGGTTCAAGGCCCGTGGCAGGTGTGCGAACTTTCTTGCGACCGATTCTCGTGGGGGCGCGCCTTCGAGCCGTCAACCTTCGGAACTACCTTGATCCCAAGTCCAGATGACAAATGTCAGGTTTGGCGCGGACGGCCTTGATCCGTCCCGCCGCCGTTGCCCCGGTCCTCCTCAGGCGCGGCGGGCCGGTGTGCGTCACGATGGAGTGGAGAGTCACTTCGGGAGGCCCCGATGGATTACCCGGAACGCTATGAGCTGGTCTTTCAGGCTCTGGCCGTGGAAGACGACGTGGTGGTCGTCCTGCGTACCGAGCAGGCGGGAGCGGGCGGGTATCCGGTCTACGAAGACGAATCGGGGATCGTGCGCGCGGAGATCAGCGATCGGGGCGAGGTCCGCATGCTGGCCAGCGGGGGGCACCAGGCGCCTCGTACGCCACTGCTGGCGCGGCCGCTCAGCTCCTGACACCGGCGATCGAGCCGTGGTCGGGCTGTCGCGGAGGACTGCGCGCCCCCGGCCGGGTACACCCACGAGGGCAGCCGGCGTCCACTACGAGGTGCGTTAGTACGAAGCGGCGGGGGTCCATTGCCCGGGCCGCCGAGGCCCGCCCGGGCGATGGACCCCGCCGAACGCGGGGGTGCGCCGCACCGCAAGGGAGGGGAGGGAAGGGGAGGGAAGGGGCGCGGTCGCTAAATGCTTCGCAGATGGGGCCCGGGGCGAGGACCTTCCTCCGCAGCGTCCGCAGCGTCCGCAGCGGACTCGTCCGGCTCGGCCGTCCGATCGGCGGAGGACAGGGCGGCGTCGCCGTGCGCGTCGACGGGGTCCGGCTCGGATTCGGCGGCGTGTCCCACGAGTACGGCCATGGCGCGTTCCAGCGTCTCCCCGGTGACCTGCATCCGGATCCTGGCCAGTCGTTCTAACTCGGTGTGCGACACCGCGTCAGCGTACCTGGCGTGACTTCAGACCTCTTTCGGAGTCCGGGAATTGCTGCAAAGGGCAGCAGCAAGCGCAGCGGGTGGGACAGCGGCGCGGGGCCCGCTGGTCAGCGGCTCTCGCGCGGGCTGGGCGGACCGTCTGCCAGCGCCCGGCCGACCGCTGCTTCGGCGTGCAGCCGGGTGGTCGGGAAGACCGGGACCGGGCAGTCGTCCGCGCTGATCAGCAGCTCGATCTCGGTGCAGCCGAGCACGATGCCCTCGGCTCCGGCGGCCACGAGCTCCCTGATGACGGCCTGGAATTCCTGGCGGGACTCGTTGCGGACGATCCCTACGCAGAGTTCGTCGTAGATCACGCGATGGACCGTGCTGCGCCCGGCGGTGTCCGGGACGAGCACCTCCAGGCCCTGTGCCGCCAGCCGGGCGCGGTAGAAGTCCTGCTCCATGGTGAAGGCGGTGCCCAGCAGCCCGACGCGGCGCAGGCCGCTCGCGCGCACGGCGCTCGCTGTGGTGTCGGCAAGGTGCAGGAGGGGGATGGTGACCGCGGCGGCCACCTCGTCAGCGACCTTGTGCATGGTGTTGGTGCAGATCAACACCATGTCCGCACCAGCGGCCTCCAGCGCCCTGGCACCCTCGGCCAACACCTCGGCCGCCACGTCCCAGCGTCCTTCGACCTGCAGCCGCTCGATCTCGGCGAAGTCGACGGAGTACAGCACGCATCGCGAGGAGTGGAGACCGCCCAGACGCTCTCGCGTCAGCTCGTTCAGCAGGCGGTAGTACTCGGCCGACGACTCCCAGCTCATACCGCCGAGCAACCCGATCGTTCTCATGGCGCCACCTTCGCACACCCGCCCTGGCCCGACCGGCCCCGGTCCGCCCCACCCCGGACCGACCGGCCCCGGCCCTTGAAGGCCGACGATCCGGGGAACTGCCTCCACGAAAGATCAGGGCGTCCAGCGGACCGGGAGCCGCTCGGTTCCCCGGATGAGCATCCCGGTGCGCCAGATCAGGTCCGCCGGCTCGCAGTCCAATGCGAGGTCGGGGCAGCGGTCCAGTAGCGCACGGAGGGCGACGCGGGCCTCCAGGCGGGCCAGCGGGGCACCGAGGCAGAAGTGGATGCCGTGGCCGAAGGCCACATGCCCTCGCGCTTCGCGGGTGATGTCGAAGTCATCGGCGTCGGCGAAGCGTTCGGGGTCGCGGGAGGCGGAGGCCAGGACGATCAGTACGGCTCGCCCGGCGGGGATGAGCGTGCCGCCGATCTCGGTCGGTTGCGCGGTGAAACGCCAGGTGGCCGTCTCCACCGGACCGTCGTACCGCAGCATCTCCTCCACGGCGCCCTCCAGAAGGTCACCGTCGGCCAACAGGGCGGCCAGTTGGGCGGGATGCTGGAGCAGGGCGCGCACCCCGTTGGAGATCAGGCTCACGGTCGTCTCGTGGCCGGCGACCAACAGGAGGAACGCCATGCCGACCAGTTCCTCGCGGGAGAGCTGGTCGCCGTCGTCGTCGCTCGTCCGGATCAGGGCGCTGAGCAGGTCGTCGCCGGGTGCGTCGCGTTTGTGATCGATGAGGCCGATGAGATAGGCGGTCATCGCCTGGACGGCCGCGTTCACCGCTTCCGGGCCGGTGGGCGCGATGATCTCGTTCGACCAGGCACGGAAGGTGTCCCGGTCGATGGAGGGGACGCCGATCAGCTCGCAGATCACGGTCATGGGCAGGGGAAAGGCGAGCGCGTCCACGAGGTCGGCGCGGCCGTCCGGGGCGGAGAGCATCGTGTCCAGGAGATCGTCGGTGATCTGCTGGACGCGTGGCCGCAGTGCTTCGACACGACGCGAGGTGAACTCCCTGGCCACCAGTTTCCGCAGCCTGGTGTGGTGTGGCGGGTCGGTGTCCAGCATGGTCGTGAACAGCGGCGATTCCTCGGCGTTCGTGCTCTGCATCCCGGCGGCTCGCCAGTCCTTGCAGAGCCGGGAGTCGGCCAGCGCGGTCCGGACCGCGTCGTGACCGACGACCAGCCAGGCGTCCTGGCCTTCGGGTGTCCGCGCGCGGTGCACGGGGCCCTGGGCACGCAGCTTGGCGTAGTAGGGATACGGATCCGCGCGGAAGTCGGCTCCGTATGCAGCGAGGTCGACGACCTCCGGGGCGCCCGGATTCTTCCCGACCTCCGGAACTCCTCGGTCCTTTGCGCTCCTTGAACCCTTCGAAGCTTCCGGCATCTGCTGTCCCCATACTCTGGCGGTCTTTCCGGCCCGGGTGGTCGCACGATTCAGCAGCCCGGACCGCTATGTCACCGTCACCGTACGCAGGGGCCGGGCAGGCCGGCATCGGCCGAGCGGAGGAGCCCGACCCTGACCTCGTCCTCCACACGCAGTGCCCCCTGCCTCCTCCCCAGGATCGGCTCGGGAGTGATCGCGGGAGTGAGTGCGGGAATGAGCGTGGGGCCGCGCGGTCGTGCCCGCACGGCCCCACGCCCATGGTTCGGCCCGGCCTGCCCATGGCCCTGGCTCAGCCGGGCTCGCCCCTATCCGACGCGCTCGATCCGGGCATGACGGATGAGGAACTTCCCTGATTCACGCACCTCCTCGAAGGCAGCGTTGTTGAGCAGCACGCAGCTCCCGGAGGCCGAAGTGACGGAAACCGTCGTCGACTTGTCGTTGTCCAGATTCGTCACCTTCAGCTTGGTGCCGGTGGGGAATTCGTCGCTGGACGCAGCGGGTGCGCCCCCTTCGCCGGAGAGGGTGACCGTCGAGCCGGGGCACACGACGTCGCCGGCGCCGGGCTGGGCCGGGTCCTGACCGTCCGATCCGGTGGACGGGTCCTGCGGGGGCGCCGTCCCCTGGGCGGGCGGTGTGTCGGCCGATGCAGGCGGTTCGGACGATGCGGACGCGGACGGTGCCGCCGACTCGGGTGGTGCGGGTGCGGGGGCCGCCGGATCGGCACTGTCGCCCGCACCGTCGCCGCTGCATCCGGCCGCCTTCTGCTGGGCCTCGATCTGCGCGATCACGGCTTTGCGGTTGGCGATCCGAGCGGCCGACTGGGCATCCGGATGGGCTTCCTGAGCGGTAATGAACTTCTGGTTGTTGGCCAGTGCGGTGGTCAGCCCGTCACACGCCACCGACGCATGGCTGGTGCCGGTCATGGCGACGGCGATCCCACCCACCAGTGCCGCCGAGCTGACGAAAACGGCGATCTTCTTGCCCTGACCGATCCTTCTCTTCCGGGACACACACAACTCCTGTCCTCGAGGGTGAAACCCCTGGCTCGGGTTGGATGTCGCCCAGTACGGAGGGGATCGACCGCCTGTTTCACCGCCGGAACGAATTTGTCCGGGGATGCCAAACGCCGGTCGGCGGCGTGCGCCGGCCGATGGTCACTCCCACGCCGATTCGGTTCCGTGGGACGGGATGTGGAGCCGTAGACCGCTTTCGGCCGCTCCCGTTCCCACCGAGCTACGGACCGACCCCACCGAACCCTGGACCGTCCCCACCGAACCCCGGACCGTCCCTCGCCCGAACCCCGGACCGTCCCTCGCACGTCCCCGCACTCGGCACCGCGCCCCGCCGCCACCCCGTCAGCAGCGTGCGTGAGCGGTGATGTCCGCGTCGAATTCGTCGATCATCGCCGGTGTGACGGTCGGCCGGCACTGGGCGATGGCGGCCAGATAGTCCTCGGTGCTCGCCCCCGGCCGCCCCTGGGCGCCGGCCCCCAGGCCGATCGACTCCAGGTCCCGCTCGAACGAGGCCTGGGCGGCCACGCGAGCGGCGTGCTCGATGTCTGCCGGGGTGAACAGCTCGCTGGCCGCGACCAGTGCCGTCACATCGACGTCGGACCGGCCGTCCGTGTAGCGGGACCAGATCGCCGAGCGAGCGGCCTTGTCGGGCGTTCCGATCGGGATCAGGTAGTCGAAGCGGCCGGGACGGAGGAAGGCCGGGTCGAGTGAGCGGATGGAGTTGGTCGCGCAGACCAGCAGGCGTTCGTCCCGCTCCCGGAACCCGGGTATGAGCTTGAGGAGTTCATTGGTCACCCCGTGCAGCCCGCCCTGCTGGGCCGACTCGCCGCGCACCGGTGCGATCTCCTCGACCTCATCGATGAAGACGAGCACCCGCTCCAGCTCCGCGATGCGGGCGAACGCGCTGCGCAGCGCTGCCGCCAGATTGCCCTCGTCGGCGAGCCGGGACGGCAGGAGCTCGACGAAGGGCCAGCCGAGCTTGGCGGCGATACCTCGGGCGAACGTGGTCTTCCCCGTCCCCGGCGGACCGAAGAGGGCGATGGCACGAGGCGGTCGCACCCCGTGTCGGGCGGCCCGCTCGGGCTCTGCCAGCGGCAGTACGACACGCCGTTCGATCAGGTCTTTCTCCGCCTGCATGCCGGCCACCTTGGCCCACAGGTCGGCGGGCAGGAAGCGGCCGCCGAGGTCTTCCAGGAGGCTGGCGGCGGGACCGTGGTGCGGTTCCACCTTCTCGAAGTAGGCCACCGCGGGCTGCCGCGTATAGCCCGCATTGAGCAGCCCCTCGCCCAGGAGGTCTTCCTCGGGGAGCACGTACGCGATACGGCTCACCCGCGCGGCGACCAGCCGCCGCTCCAGCTCCACCAGCAGCGCACTCGCCAGCCCCCGGCCACGCCAGGCCGACGAGATCGCGATCCGCATCACCCAGCCCCGCTCACCCGCGACGCAGGCGAGCGCCGCGCCGATGGGCACCCCCTGGTGGACGGCGACCACGGCAGGCTGCCGGGAGCTCAGCGCGCTGATGCACTCGGCGAGCGAGAAGACCGATTCCTGCCCGAGTTCGGCCGTGGAGTCGATCAGGTGGACCACGGCAGCGAGATCGTTCTCGCGGTAGTCGTGGATGAGCCAGTTCACCGGTACCGCCCCTCGTTGGTGATGTTGCAGCGAGGCTAGGGGCGGCCGGGAGGTGGGTCCCGCTCCACCGTGCACAAACCGAGGCGGCGACCGCGACGTTCCGTACGTAGCCAGACTCGTCCCTGCCGGGCCGTCCGCGCCGGCCGGGACGGAGAGCCCCACCGGCCGGGACGGAGAGCCGCGCCGGCCGGGACGGACAGCCGTGCCGGCTGTGTGTGGAGAGGTGCGCTTCCCGGCGGTCGGTCCGGGTGTCCAAGGCGGGGTTCTTTCAAGTCGCCTTCTGTGTCACGGAATTGGCGATGGGGAGTCATGGCCTGGTCGACCGACTCGGGCTCTCTCCCGTCGAGTTGGGAATGCGGAGATGCGTTTCCCGATTCCGCGTCGCGCAGGGCGCGGCGCCCTTCCGACCCCGTCCGGCCCCCCACTCCGGACGGAATCGCCGCTCCCGCACCCTTCCCGGCGCCCCGTTTCGTCACGCATTGTGACGAATCCCCTTCCCTCGTGCCTCATGTCCGCCATCCGGGGCGTCCGCTACACCTTCGCGACCGCGACACGACGGAGGGGCGCGCCATCCAACGGGTGAATATAGGGGCCTGAGCCACCCGAAAAGCGGACGTTGTACCCCGAATGCGGCGTTCTCCGGTGGTGCCGAGCCGAGTTCTGGCTGACGTTGATCACGTCGCCGTTGCGTCCCGTGAGCCGATGACGAGTCGGCCTTCGCGATAGCGATGTGAAAGGACATGTCTCCATGCGCACTGCTCGCACTCTGTTCGCCTCGGCCGCTGTTACCGCGGTCCTGGCCATCACTACTCCCGCTGCCCAGGCCATCACTGTGGTCGGCGACGACGGCGGCTACGGCCGCGGACACGACCACGGCAGGGACCACGACAAGGGCCGTGACCACGGCCGCGACCACGACAAGGGCCGTGACCACGGCCGTGACAACGGCCGCGACGGCCAGAAGCCGTCCGGCGGTATGCGCACCGGTGGCGGCGCCCTGACGAACGACTGGGGCGACGACGACTTCGGCCTGGGTGGCCACGGCCACGGAAGGGACCACGACAAGGGGCGTGACCACGGCCACGGCCACGGCCGCGACCACGGCCGTGACCACGGCAGCGACGGTCAGAAGCCGTCCGGCGGCGTCCGCACCGGTGGCGGCGCCATGGCCAAGGTCGTCAACGAGGACTGGGGTGGCGGCGACGGCGGTGGGTACGGCGGTGGCGGTGGCCGTGACCACGGCCGTGACCACGGCCGCGACGGTGGCCGCGACCACGGCCGCGACGGTGGCCGGGACCACGGCCGCGACGGCGGGCGTGACCACGGCCGCGACGGTGGTGGCTGGGGCCACGGCCGCGACCACGACCACGGCCGCGACAACGGCCGCGACGGTCAGAAGCCGTCCGGTGGCGTCCACACCGGTGGTGGCGGTATGGCCCTCTCCGGCAGCAGCCTGGCCGCCGGCTCGGTGCTGATGCTCGGTGGCCTCGGCGCCGGGGTGTATGTGCTCCGTCGTCGGAACGCTTCGGGGACCCCCGCGGCCTGACCCGGCTGCGCCCCACAGTTCGCTGTGCTGTCGCGGCCACCGTCGCAGATGGACGGTGGTCGCGACGACGCGATTCCGCGGCCCGCCCACCCCGCCGACGCCCGTTCAAGAAAGGCAGCGCCCCATGGCCGACCAGCAGCCGTTCCAGTCGAACCCACCCCGGACCGCTCCCGGGTCCGGCCTCCTCAGCCGTCGGCTGATGTGGCCCGCCGGGGCGTTCCTCCTGGGAACCCTGCTCGTCTACAACTCCATAGACACGCCCGCCGACCCGAAGGCGCAGCAACCCCGCCCCGCGGGGGTGGCCACGGCCACACCGGGTTCCGCTCACCGAGCCGTCCCGACGCTGGCGCGCTCCATACCGAAGCGGATCTCGATCCCCGAGATCGCCGTCGACGCGCCCTTCACCGCACTGACGATCGGCCCCAAGGGGCAGCTCAACGCACCGCCGGCCAACGACAAGAACATGGTCGGTTGGTTCCAGGGCGGGGCGACACCCGGCGAGCGCGGTGCGTCGATCGTCGCGGGCCATGTCGACACCAAGACCGGCCCCGCCGTGTTCATGCTGCTCGGCTCGCTCAAGAAGGGCAGCAAGATCGACATCACGCGGACGGACGGCAGGGTCGCGTCGTTCAAGGTCGACTCCGTCGAGACGTTCAGCAAATCGCAGTTCCCCAACGACCAGGTCTACGCCGACACCGCGGACGCGCAGCTGCGCGTGATCACCTGTGGTGGCGCGTACAACAAGGCCGCCAAGGACTACGAGGCCAACGTGGTGGTGTTCGCCCACCTCGACTCGACGTCCCGTAAGTGAGTCGACCGCGGAAGCCGAAGCCGGCCCCGGAAGGGGCCGGCCTTCGGGGGCGGCACCGTGCCCCCGGCGCCGGTCCGCCCTGATTCCGACGGCATCGGGATCGCCGGCGCGGCAACGGGAATCTCCCGCGGTCGGCGATCCCCGGGCAGCGATCCCCGATCCCCGGTCAGCGGTCCGTCGTCAGCGGCCGGTGGTCGGAGGCGAGGGCCGCCTACGCTGAAGTCACGCCTGTGCAAGGGTTGTTGGTGGCCCAAGTGATCGCCTTCTCGTTCCGCTCCTTGGGTGGGCGCGTGGTGGATCCGCTCGCGCGTCTGCGGCAGGTGCCTGTCGTACGGCTGCCTCACCTGCCGTGATAACTTCTGTATGCACCTGCATACACATCGTATGCAGCATTCGCCCCCGGGCAGCGCGCCCCGAAGCGCACGGCGAAGTGCGACGGGGGATCGGTGGGGAGAGCGGTGGGGATCGCCATGGGGAAAACGATGCAGTCAGGGCGGGAGAAGGCATACGCCTACCTCAAGGAGACCGTCCTGACGGATCCGGAGATGCGGGACTGTTTTCTCTCCGAACAGGACCTCGCCGACCGCATCGGCATCTCGCGCACCCCGATCCGCGAGGCCCTGCTCCTGCTCGCGGCGGAGGACCTGGTACGCCTGGTTCCCAAGCGTGGCGCGCACATCGCTCCCTTGTCGGGAAGGGAGATCGGCGAGCTGATGGAAATGCGCGGCCTGATCGAGCGGTTCGCCGCCGAACGCGCCATCGCGCAGGGCGCCGTCCCGGTGTCGGAGATGGCCGGCATCCTCACCCAGCAGGAAGCGCTACGGGGCGAGGACACCACCAAGGAGTTCCTCGCCGCCGACCACCGATTTCACGCCGCCCTTGTCGCCGCCGCCGGCAACACCTTGATGACCCGTCAGTACGACGCGCTGCGCAGCCGTCAGGACCGGGCCGGCGTCATCGCGCCCTACCGCTCGGGCAGTCGACAGGACCAGGCGCTCGCCGAGCACCGGCAGATCCTCGACTGTCTGGTGGCCGGGGACGCCGCGGCGGCCTGTGCGGCGATCGACAGCCATCTCCAGGCCACCCGGCGCATTCTGCTGGCTGCCTACTGACCTGGCGTGTGCCCGCTCGCCTCCGCCGACCGGTGCGGGCGCGGGTCGAGCGGGGTGAGGACGCCGAGGCGGTCCTCGATCCGCTGCGCCGCGTCCAGGCACAGGTCCTCGCGGTACATCCCCGCCACGACCTGGACGCCCTGCGGCAGTCCGGCCGCGAGCCCGGTGGGCACGGCCACGGCCGGTACTCCCACATATGTCGTCGCGGTCGGCAGTCGCATCGGCAGCATCATCGCGTCGCGCTCCTCCGGGGTCCGCGGCACCACAGGCTCCGGGATCGGCTGTGTGGACACCGGCCCGAGCAGCAGGGGGCAGCGCTCGAAGAAGCGGGCCCAGGCGCGCTGGACGCCGAGGCGCACACCCGTCTGCCGGAGGTATTCCTCCAGGTCGACGGCCGGGTGACGCTGTGTGTCCAACTCGATGTGGCGGGCGCTCTCGTCGGTGAGCAGCCGCCTGAGTACGGGCCAGGCCAGGGAGAACTCGGTCCGCAGCAGTGCGCCGTAGCCGTCGAGGGCGTCCTGCAGTCGCGGGACCTCGACCTCCTCGACCGGATGCCCGGCGTCCTCCAGGGCGGCGGCCGCCGCCTCGATCGCCGCCCGCACATCCGGGTGGACGTCACCCCGGCCGCCGGGGTCGGTCACCACGCCGACCCGCACCGGAGTGTCGGGCTGCGGCCCGTAGAGCGGCGCCGGAACCGCCCGCGGATCCTGCGGGTCCGCCCCCGCCAGCACCTCGTACGCCGCCCGCAGGTCCGCCACCGACCGGGCCAACGGTCCGTCCACCGGGAAGAGTTGATGCCCCAGCACCGGCTCCTGGTCGTTCATCCGGTGGTCGGCGGGGAACCGCCCGTAACTCGGCTTCAGCCCCGCGACGCCGTTGAATGTGGCCGGGTTGCGCAGCGACCCGCCGGAGTCGTTGCCCAGGCCCAGCGCCGCCATGCCGGTTGCCACCGCGACCGCGTCGCCGCCGCTGGTGCCGCCGGGAGTGCGCTGCGGGTCCCACGGGTTGACGGTGTCCCCGAACAGCTGGCTGACCGTGTGCACTCCGGCGATCGCCAGGTCGGGCATGTTGGTGCGTCCGACCGGTATCGCCCCGGCCGCGCGGAGCCGCCGCACCGGGGGTGCGTCCTCCTGCGCCACCCAGTCGCGGAAGTACGGCACGCCGTGCGTGGTCGCCGAACCGGCGACGTGGATGTTCTCCTTCACCGTGAACGGCACCCCGGCCAACGGGCCCAGCCGCTCGCCGGCGGCCCGGCGCCGGTCGGTCTCCCGCGCCGCCTGCCGCGCACTGTCCTCCAGCAGCCGGGTCACCGCGTTCACCCGCGGGTTCACCTCGGCGATCCGCTCCAGGTGTGCCTCCACGGCCTCCGCCGCGGATACCTCTCCGGAAGCCACCAGCTCGGCCAGCTTCGACGCCTCCAGCGCCCACACTTCGGTAGTCCCCATCGGACCTTCCCTTCGTTCCTTCGTTCCGACAAGGAAGATACAGACCTGTATCTGAATACAGAAGTGAATATTTTGGCCGGGGTGCGTCGTAGGATGCCGCCGTGACACCCGAACGCAAGCGCCTGACCCGCGAAGAGAGTCGACAGCAGACCCGCGACCGCCTACTGGCCGCCGCCGCCGAGCTGTTCACCGAACGCGGTGTCAACGGCACCTCCGTCGAGCAGATCGCCGAGCGCGCCGGTTACTCCCGCGGCGCCTTCTACGGGAACTTCGAGGACAAGAACGCCCTCGTCGCCGAGCTGCTCCAGCACCGCACCCGCCGCGAGCTGGAGGAGGTCCGCGCGCTCACCCAGGAGGCCGTCTCGTTCGCCGAAGCGCTGGACAATCTGCGGGCCTGGAACCGCGACCGCGCCCGGCACCTGCCCGAATGGCTCGCCCTGCGCATGGAGCTCGTCCTGTACGCGCTGCGGAACGAGGAGTTGCGTCCGCTGCTCGCCGAACGCGAACTCCTCGCCCGTGACGCCCACGCCGCCGGCCTGGAGCAGGCGTTCGCCGCCCGCGGCGTCGGGTCGCCCGCAGATCCCGCGTTCCTCGCCCTGATCGTCCACGCCCTGGAGGACGGCCTGCTCATCCAGCGCCTGCTGACGCCCGGCGGCATCGCGGACGACGTCGTCGTCGACGCCTTCGACCTGCTCCTGCGCTCCTGGACCGCCCTCGCGCAGCATCCGGCGCCGGGTGGCGACGGCCAGGACCTGACGCCACCCCGAAAGGGCCGGTAGCCGGGCCCCGGCCGTGCCGCACACCACGCACCCACGAGGCGGCCATGGGTGCGGAGCCCCGTCAGAGGCGCCGGTTGTCCAGCACGGCGACCGTACGGCGCACCCGCTCGGCCTCCTCGGGATCCACCTCTGCGGTGAGCAGACCCGGTTCCGCGCCCAACTGGGCGCGCACGGTGCCGTCCGGCCCGATCAGAGCGCTGTGCCCCACTCCCGTCGGTGCCTTGGTCGGTGCCTCCGGGTCGGCCTGCGGATCCGGGGCCGCCGCTCCCACAGCAGCCAGCCAGACGGTCGCGTCCACGGCGCGAGCGCGCACCAGAAGATCCCACTGCGCACGCTTGCCGGGGCCGGCGCCCCAGGAGGCGGGCAGCACACAAGCCACCGCACCCGCGTCCGCATGCGCCCGGAACAACTCAGGGAACCGCAGGTCGTAGCAGGTGGCGAGGCCGAAGCGGACGCCGTCGACGTCGATCGTCACCACGCGCGAACCCGCAGCGACGGTGTCCGATTCCCGGAACCCGAACGCGTCGTACAGGTGGATCTTGTCGTACGACGTCTCCACGTCGGGTCCCGTGGCCAGCAGCGTATTGGCCACTCGCTCCTCGGACGCCGGGGTGAACATCCCCGCGATCACCGTCACCCCCGTCTCCCGGGCCACCGTCCGCACGCCTTCGGCCCACGGCCCGTCCAGCGGCTCGGCCACCGGCCCCAACGGCACTCCGAACCGCACCATGGTCGCCTCGGGGAACACCGCGAGCCGTGCCCCCTCCCGTGCCGCGCGGCGCACCTGATCCTGTACCGCCGAGAGGTTCTCCTTCGGATCCGTCGAAGCCGTCATCTGGCAGAGCGCGATACGCATGCAGTTCCTCTTCCTCTTCCGCTTCTTGCCGCTCGTGACCCGGTCGCCGTGTGCCGGATCCGGCCCCGCCGACCGGGGTGTCCGGCCGCCCCTCCGGTACTTCCAGTGTGGCGGATACGGTCGGGGCCGCCGGGCACCAGGGCGCAACGCCCACGCCCCGCGTTCCGGGCTCCATGCTGCGCGCGTCTCGTCCGCGATCCGCACCGGGCCGCTTCCCGGGCGCGGATACCCGCCACCCGCGCGCACTCGCCCCTACCGGGCGGCGCTCTGCTGAAGGTACGCGGCGACGTCGGCCACATCGTCGGCCACGTCCAGCAGACCCTTGATGTCGGCGTGCGCTGTCGAGGCCCCGTTCACCCCGGCGAAGAACACGGCGAAGTGCCCCTTGCGCGTCTCCAGATAGCCGGCTGTGGTCTCGCCGCTCACCGCCAGGCGATCGTTGAGCGCGTCACCGCCGGCCATCGTCCCCGTCTTGGCGAAGACCTTGCCCCGTGAGGGGCAGCCGCGGCAGGAATCCGCCAACGTACCGTCGACGCCCAGGATCGGCAGGGACCTGCGGAAGCGTTCGGCCTGGGGCGTGTGCTGCCAGTACGTCAGCATCTGCGCCAGGGCCCGCGGCGTCGCCCGGTCGACCGGATTGCCGCCCCGGCCGTCGGCGAGCTGCACGGCCTCGCGGTCCACCTTCGCGGTGTCGAGGAACGAGGCGAGCACGGGGAAGCCGTCCGCGCAGTCGGATCTGCCCGAGTCCGCGGCCATCAAGCAGACGGCGAGGTTCGCCCCGAGGTTGTGACTCACCTTGAGGATGAGCTCCGCGTACTGGGCGTAGGTGGGGGAGGTGTACCGGCTCACCGTGGGGGCGCCCTGATAGGACTCCGGCAGCCGGCCCGCGGGGTTGGGACCGGTGGCGTCCGCGCGGACCTCGACCCCGGCCCGTTGCAGCGCCTCGATCAGCGCGGTCCGGCCGAAGGCGTTGGGGTCCTGGATGCCGGCCGTCCGCAGCACGGGGGCGGAGCCGGCGGCGATGGTGCCGGTCAGCCTGATGCGGGTGCCGTCGGGGGAGGCGCTGACGTCGACGTTCGCGGTCCTGCCCGCGGCCACGGTACGGAGGGACGACGTGACCTGGTACGGCGCGACCTTCGGGCGCCAGTCGAGGCGGGCGGGCGCGCCCGCCTCGGCGCCGGGGGAGACCAGAAGATCGATGAGATTGTCGTTGATGATCAGCGGTGTGGGTGTCGGGTCGAGCGTGAGGTCGGGGTGGAACAGCCGAGGATCGACGACCACGTCACCGTTGACCCGTGTGATTCCCGCGTCCCGCACCTGCCGGGCCAACCGGTCGATACCGGCCAGCGGGTTCTGTGGGGTGAGCGTGGCGCCCGGGACGTCGTTGGCATAGGTGTGGTCGAGGTTGGTGAACGCGACCGTGCCGTCCTTGCGTGTCCGGCCGCCCATGGTCAGATCGCCCTGCGCCACCAGGTCCAGGTCGCCGTCGAGGGTCGGGCCCCGGCGCTGCCCGACGGCATGGATCGGTGTGACGAAGCGGTGATCGCCGCCGAGGGTGTGCCATGCGCCGCTGACGCTGAAGAGTTTGGCCGACGATCCGGGGATGAAGAACTGGTCGGGGTAACCGGACTGCGTCACCTCGCCGGTGTCGAGGTCCTTCCGGAACAGCCCCCACTGCGCATGACGGTATTCCGGCTTCCGCATGATCGACGCGATGTGCGGATCGAGGTCACTTCCGGACGGCGACGGCGTGGCCTGCACGAGGCCGATGACGGCGGCGCCGACGGCCAGCAGCAGCCCCAGGGATCCGACGACTCGGCGCCGGACCCTCCGCCGTGTGACGGACGATGGCATGCGCACTCCCGCCGTAGTGCCGTTCTGTCGTATATATGCCGTTGCGTACGGCAGTCAGAACGTACTGCTCGCCACCACCGCACACACGCGGCACGGCGCCCGGGTCCCCCGTTCGCCGTCGGCCCCGCGGGCCTCACCGGATCCACCAGATGAGGGCGCCCCCCAGCACCAGCAGCAGGCAGATGCCGAGGTTGACCACCTTGTGCTCGAGGAAGACCGCGGCGAATTCGCGGATCGTGGCGCTGGGCCAGAAGTAGGCGGCGGTGGGGGACCCCACGACCTGACCGTGGACACCGGCCTTGCGCGCCATGAGGGCGGCGCGGAAGGCGTGGTAGTTGTTGGTGACCACGACACAGCGGTAGTCCGGCTTCGCGTCCTCCATGATCTTCCTGCTGTACCGCAGATTCTCCTCGGTGGTGCGGGAGCGGTCCTCCCGCGCGATCCGGTCCGCGGGAAACCCGCGCTCGATGAGGTAGTTGGCCATCGCGTGGGACTCCGGCAGTTCCTCGTCCGGCCCCTGCCCGCCGGAAGTCAGCAGGACGGGCGTACTGCCGCGCGCGGTGAGCCGCTCGTGCACGGACCGCCCGCGCTCCAGCCGACTGGCCAGCAGTGGCGGGACTGTGGACCCGCCGACGAGCCCGGAGCCCAGGACGACCACGTAGTCGGCGTTCCGGCGAACCCGCAGGCGCCCGTAGAGGAAGGCGTAACCGACGAAGCAGAGGAAGAGGAAGGAGACGTAGCCGACCAGCGCGACGGCGGTGACTGCCACCACGATCAGGGTGCGCGAGTGCAGTACGAAGGCCGTGACCAGCAACGCGATGACGGCGAGGATGCCGAGGCCGGCCGTCAGGGACAGCAGGTTGGCGGGCCGCCGGCCCTCCTTGCGCACCATCTTGACGCCGTTGACGATGAGGAAACACGCCAGGACCACGATCCCCAACGCCGGCAGTACGAGCAGCGCCGCGATCGCGAGCTTCCCCACCAGGGATTCGGCCCGGCCCAGCTTGACGACGAGGGCGAGCAGCGCGAATGTGACGGCGAAGCCCAGGTGGACGGCGTTGCCGAACCGGCGACGGTCGCGCAGCACGCCGACGCCGAAGAAGAAGGAGAAGAGGACCGCAGGAGCGAAGGCCAACATGCGCACATCGTATGCACTTCGACGGGCGCGGATCTCGGCGACGGCGGCTGCGGAACCGACCGGCGCTTGCGCGGCCGAGCCGTGGTCGCGGTCTCTTGCGAACACCGTTCGCCTATCTTGGGTGCGCCCTACCCGTTGTGGCCCGTCGGGCATCGAGAAGGAGACACATCCGTGGCAGTGGAAACGCACTGGGACCGGTGGCCGATGGTGGTCGTGACCGCCCACGGGGAGACCGCGCACACGGTCCGCGAAGCGATCATCAAGATGTTGCGCACGGCCCTGGCACGGGGACAGAACTTCTCGGCCGTCGTCGACATGTCGCAGCTCGCCCCCAGGGACCCCGCCCGGCGCGACGGCCTCGTGGCCGAACAGGCCCGCGCCGTCAGGGAGTTACGGGCCGACCTGGCCCGAGACTGCCGCGGGCTCGCCTTCGTCGTGCCGTCGGCGGGGCCTGCGGACACCGGGCCTGGTGACGCCGGCGACCGGTTCTGGGGGTGTCCCGTGACCACGGTCGGCGAGGCCGAGGCCGCAACGCACTGGGCGTACGAACGTCTCACCGCCGGCCAGGAGGGCGACGGCTGAGACGGTCCGTCTCGGGCCCTCCGCCGCGCGGCGCATCGCGCTCACCACGACGCCTGCGCCACCGCCCGCTCGCGGGCGAGCGCGGCCCGCTCCGGCGCACCGAGCTGTTCCTCGAGCCGGGCCTGGGCCGACCAGTTGTACGGGCAGACCGGGCGCAGTTGGATGCGTTCGCTCAGCAGGGTCCGTGCCAGCTCGGCACGGCCGGCGCGCAGGGCCGCCTCGACGAGGGTGCGCTGAACGGCGTCCCGCTGGGCGTGACTGCCGCCGAAGTCGTTGAGGCGGTGACGCAACGGCAGCAGCAGGTCGGTGGCACGGCCGTACTCGCCCTGTCCGTAGGCGATCAGCGCCCGGCTGACCGGCAGGCCGATCTCGGCGGTCATGGCATGGTTGGACACCCCGGCCGCCGCCCCGGCCACCCAGTCCTGCCGGTCCCGCACCAGGCGCTCGGCCTGGGCGATGCGGCCTGCGCCCACATACGCCATGACGGCGTGCACGTCGTTGAAGGCGTAGTGGGCAACGTCGGCACGGCTCTCCCAGGCGTCGGCGAGCCGGGCCCACCGTTCGCTCTGGTCCTCCCGGGCCAGATACAGCCGCCACAGCAGGGCGGCGGCATCCAGCAGTTGCATCGCCGCCGCCGGGGTGGCGTCGTGGTGGATGGCGGAGTCGTAGATCTCGACCACGCGGGCGGTGTCGCCCCGCTCCAGCGCGTACAGGGCGTAGTGCCACCAGGTGTGGACGGTGAGCAGAGTGCCCGCCGACCAGTCCTTGGTGCGGGCGTCGAGAAAGCGGATGCCGTCCGTGAAGCGGCCCCGCATCTCGTAGGTGTGCGCGACACCGTGGATTCCCCAGACGTCGTGCGGGTGCTGTGCCAGGGCGGCCAGGCCCGTTTCCTCGGCGCGTTCGTAGTGCCCGGATTCCTCCAGGCCGAAGGCGTACATGCCCAGCAGCGGCCCGTGGTGCCGATCGTCCGCGTCCCAGGCGCCCAGCGCTCCGCCGATGCGGTCGCGCAGCCGCTGGGCATCCCCGGTGAGAAAGTCGTGCTGATGTCCGGCGAAGAGCGCCAGCACATCGCGGGGGTAGGCGACGCTGAGCTCCCCGAGGATGCGGCCGGCGCCGTGGATGTCGCCGTTCAGCCAGGCCGTCGCGGCCGCGAGGTGCATCCGTTCGCGCCGTGTCAGGGTCGCCTCGTCGAGACCGGAGAGGAACCCCGTGAAGGCCGAACGCGCGGCTGTCGCGTCCTTTTCCTCCGTGCCCAGCACCCCCAGATACGCGGCCATGGCCTGCCCCATCGCCGACCGGGGCGAGGAGGCCAGCACCGACCGTGTGCTGTCCACGACCTCGGGCCGGAAGAACAGCAGGTCGTCCAGGGCCTGTTCGTAGTGCACAAGGGCCTCGTCGCCGGTGTCGCTCATACGATGCCCGTGACGGTCCGCTGTCATGTGGTGCTCCCGGAAGGCGTCGGAACGGGCGGGCGACCGACGGAGGACCACGAGAACGTCGCCACCCGTACTCGGTCGCCGCCCCTTGCCCGGCCCATCCTGGCTGCTCGGCGGTGTCGGGGAAAGAGCGACTCGTACGAGGAAACACGGAATTCTGATGTCCGCGTCCGCACCCGGCCCCGTGGCGGACGACGGCGCCGGCCGGGCGACCGTCCCGGCCTCAGGGGGCCTTGCGCCACGTAGTGTGCCGACATGAGGAAGCACCATCAGCCCCGCCGCCTTACGGTCGGAGACACGTCCTGGCTGTGGTCGGTGCGCCACCGGCACCCCGACTGCCGGGAGGTTCTCAGCCTCCACCGTGAGGGCGCCGGGGCCACCCTGCGCCTCGTCTTCAGTGACGCGGTGCCAGGGCGGTACCTGTGGGACTCGGGCGGGATCGGGAACACTGCCGGCCATCTCAACCTCCACGAGCCGGGCGTCGTCCGCGGATTCCTCGACGAGGCGGCGGAGCGCGGCCTGCTGCCCTCGGCCCGGGGCGAGATCGAGATCGACGGCTGGCCGCTCTTCGATGCCGTGCTCCGCCGCTGAGTCCTTCCCCTGGCCGATGCCCTTTGGCCACTGAGAGTCGGTGTGGCCACTGAGAGTCGGTGTCCTCCGCCGTCGCGCGAGGTCCCTGCCGGCGGCAGGGACACGGCCCCCGTCGTCGGCGGACGGCCCGTCCCCATGCGTGGGGAGCGGTGGCGACGGTCGGACGACCGGTGCGGTCGTCCGCCGCGCATCGTCAAACATGGCAGGGGTGGCAGGAGTCGAACCTGCGGCATCCGGTTTTGGAGACCGGCGCTCTGGCCTCTGAGCTACACCCCTTCGGCCAGATCACCTTCGCACGGCAGGTCACCGGGGGGCCACCGATATTTTCCGGCTCACTCGTCCAGGGCCTGTCGTTTGGATCACGTCGGGCTCGGCCCGATCCAAACGACAGACCCTAGCTGTCGGCGCAGTACGTATCCCGGTTCGGCCGCCGGCCCGTCGTGAGGAAACCGGTGACCGCGCGGTCGCCGCAGGCGTTGCCGTTGGCCAGGTAGACGCCGTGGCCACCGTGCTCGACGGTGACGAGGCGGGCCCGGTCGCCGAACGCCGCGCGCATCTTCAGGGCCCCGGAGTAGGGCGTGGAGGGATCGCGGAGGCCCTGGACCATCAGGATGTTGGCGGGACCGTCGGCGGTGATCCGGGTAGGGCCGTCGGCCGGGGCGTCCTTCCAGAAGGCGCAGGGCGTGACGTTCGCCGGCATCCCGGCCGTGAGCGGGTGCCGGACACGGTCGGCGGTCACCGCGCGCCGATATGCGGGGAGCGAAGCCGGCCAGGGGACGTCGTTGCAGATCGTGGCTATCGTGACGGCCGCGTCCGGGCCGGAGAGCGGCTGGGCGAGGGCCTCGGGCAGGGCGGGCTTTCCGCCCGGGGCCCTCGCTGCCTGGATGAGCCCGGCCAGCTGAGCGAAGGAACCGTCGCTGTAGAGGGCCATCTGGAGGGCCTGGCGCAGCCGGTTGCCGTTGAGCGGAACGCCCGGCGTGGTGGATTCCCTCGGCATGCGGTCCAGCTTCGCCGCCAACCGCAGGAACAACGGTCGCACCTCCCGGGGGTGTTCGGCCAGCCGCAGCCCCGCATCTGCCCGCTCCGGGTCGGCGGCCCAGGCCGCGAAGTCGGGGAACCGGTCGTCCGCGCCCTTCGCCATGTTCGCCAGCCAGCCCCGCTCGACTCGCTTCGGGTCGGGGTCCCCGCTGCTGTCCAGCACCCAGCGGTCGGTGTGCTGCGGATACTTCTGGGCGTAGACGGCACCCACGTAGGTGCCGTACGAGACGCCCCAGGCCGACAGCTTCCGCTCGCCCAGGGCCCGCCGCAGACGGTCGATGTCGCGTACCTCGTTGGCCGTGGAGAGGCTCTTGAGTACGGGGCCGCCATGACGGCGGCAGGCGTCGGCGATCCGTCGGGACCTGATGACGTTCTCCGTGATGTCGCCGTCCGGCCCGGGCCAGGACCGCAGGCCCACCAGACGCCGGTCGGCCGCGCGCAGTCGGCAGCTCGTCGTCGTACTGCCGCCCACCCCGCGGGGGTCGAAGCTCACGAGGTCGTAGGCGCCCGCCGTCTCCTTGTGCAGCATCTTTCCCTTGCGCGCCAGCTGATCCACCCCGGATCCGCCGGGCCCGCCGGGAATGAGCAGCAGCGTGCCGCGCCGGGCGGCCGGTCGCTCGCTGCGTAGCCGGGAGACGGCAAGCGTGAGCTGCGGTCCGTTGGGGGTGCGGTAGTCGAGCGGTACGCGCAGATCGGCGCACTCCTGGCCGGCCGGACCGCCGGGCGGGGCGCACGCCCGCCATGCCAGGCCGGGTGCGGCTGCTTCGGCCCGGGTCGTGGGCACGGTGGCGGTCGCTGTCGTGGCGACAGCAGCCGTGGCGAGGACGAGGAGCAGTGCACGGTGGGGAGAAGTGGTCATGGGGCAAGGGTCGTTGAGGGAGGAGGGCCGGCCCATCCGGCTGGCATGAGGTCCGTGGTGGGGGCAGCCCCAGGGTGCTGCCCGGAGTCGGTCAGGAGTCCACGTGCCCTGGCCGGCTTCCTCTGCTCCCCGTCCCGTGCCACTGTGTGACCGGTACCGCGGCTGCGGGCCAGGGGGAGGGCGTGGCATGACCGGTACGGGGATAAGGCCGCTCGGCGACGACCCGCAGCAGATCGGTGGCTACCGACTGCTGGGACGACTCGGTGTCGGCGGGATGGGACGGATCTACCTCGCGCGGTCCACGGCGGACGGGTCGCTCGCCGCGGTCAAGACGCTGCTCGCAGAGGGCGTGGTCACCGAAGCCGACCGCCGGCGGTTCACCCGCGAGGTGAAGCTGGCCCGGCGGGTCGACAGCGCCTACACGGCTCGGGTGCTCGATGCGGACCCGAAGGCCGAGCGGCCCTGGATGGCCATCGAGTACATCCCGGCGCCCCCGCTGTCCGATCTGGTCCGCCGGGCGGGCAGGCTGCCCGGGGCGGCGGTGCGCTGGATCGCCGCGGGCACGGCGAAAGCCCTGGTGGCGCTGCACGACGTGGACATCGTCCACCGGGACGTCAAGCCCCAGAACATCCTGTTACCCCTGGCCGGGCCCCGCCTCATCGACTTCGGTATTTCGCACGCCAACGACATCACCCGTACGTCACTGACGCTGGGCACCATCGCCTTCACCTCACCGGAGCAGGCGCGCGCGGAACCGTCCACCACCGCGTCCGACGTGTACTCCCTCGGCGCGACGCTCTTCCACCTCGCCGTCGGCCGTCCGCCCTACCCCGAAACCGACGACACGATCCGGCTGCTGACGCTCGTACAGCGTGGCGCACTCGACCTGACGGGACTGCCCGCGGAGCTGGCCCCGCTGATTCGCCCGTGCCTCTCCTCCGAACCGGACCTGCGCCCCGAACCCGCCGACGTGCTGGGGCAGTTCCTGGCCGAACTCGACCGCACACCCGCATCGCAGCGCGGTGAACACTGGCTGCCGCCGCGCTGGACCGCGCTGATCGAGGAGTACGAGGAACAAGGGCGGGCGCTGCTCGCGGACGACGCGCCCACCATCGACGCCCGGACACGGCAAGTGCCCCCGCCGAAGCGCACCCGCGTCGCCACCGAGGAGCGGGCCGCCCACCGGAAGAAGGAGCAGCAGCGGGCCCGTGCCGAGGGGGACCGCAGGGCGGCGGAGAATCGCCGAAAGGCCGAGGCACGGGAGCGGAAGGCGGCCGCGGAGAAGACCGAGAAAGAGCGTCGGGAGCGCGAGGAGCGAAAGCGGCGCGATCGCGCCGAACGGGCCCGCAAGGAACAGGATCCGAAGGCCAAGTCCTCCACGCCTTCCACGCCTTCCACGTCCTCCACGCCCTCCACGCCCTCCACGTCCTCGTCCGACGGCGGTGTCTGGGTTCTGCTCGTGCTCGTCGCCGTGGTGCTCTTCGTCTGGCGGCCGTGGGACGAGGCGGACACCACCGGCTCGACGAGCGGTGCCACGAGCTCTTCGACGAGCGCGGGGACGTACACGAGCGGCGGGACGGGAACCGCGCCGACGACCGATACGTACACGAGCGGGGGGACGGGCGCGTCGTCCACCAGCGGTTCGTCCACGGGTGGTTCCTCGACGAGCGGTTCGTCGACGAGCGGCTCCTCGACGAGCGGCGCGACCGTGGCCGCGCCGACGACCGCCGCGTCCCGCACCCTCAGCCCGGTCGACGAGGCCTTCGCGGCCGTGCGCAGCGGCGACTGCCTCGACGCGTACCAGGACGGTTACGGCAGTTGGAGCCGTACGACACCGGTGGAGGTGGGGTGCGGCGCGGCCAACGCGTATCTGCGGGTGGACTCGGTGGCCACGTCGGGAACGTGCCCATCCGGTGGGGGACGCGGCGGCTGGTGGCATGCGGCCGCGGACTTCTCGTCCACCAATCTGTGCGTGGAGCGGCAGTTCCGCAACGGACAGTGCTTCCTGGCCAAATCCTCCGGCGGCCGCCCCGGCGGTGCGAACCTGCTCACACTGTGGAACTGCAGCGCGACCCGGGTGCCACGGGAGTTCAGTTATGTCATGCAGATCACGGCCGTGCTGCCGGCCTCGTCGGGAACGCGCGCCTGCCCGAGCGAACCGGGACGCTACAGCTATTCGTGGAACGTCTACGACGGCGGCACCATGATCTGCGCCAAGGTCGCCTGAGCCCGCCCGCACCGCCGGCCCCACGCTCCTCCGCTGTCTCCGCTCCCTCCACGCTCCGGTCTCTCCACTCCCTCCGCTCCGCCCCTCCAACGCGCCGGCGGCGGCCGGGGGAGCGGCCCTGTGACGCCGGGACGGGGAGAGGGAGGGGCAACCTTCCGCGGGGCCGCCCGGTCCAACAGACACCGACCTTCGAGCCGGTTGTCCCTGGACGGAAGAGACTTCCCATGACGCGCCGCCGCGCACTCCGGGCCGCCACCGCGGCCCTCGCCCTCGCGCCCCTGATCGTGGCGCCGACCGCGCAGGCGACCGGCACGCCCGTCCCGACGCGGGGCCGCCATCCTGTGGCTTCCTGCCAGGACGTGCCCGACATGGGGGCCGTCACCATCGAACTGCTGGGGCTGCCCGGCAACTCGGTTGACTGGCGCGTCAGTCGATCTTGATATGCTGCCGCCCCGTTCCCAGAAGGGCTGCCAGCATGCCGCGACCGAACGTCGAAGTCGAGCGTCGCGCCCAGATCCTGGCGTCCACCTGCAGCGTCATCGCCCGTACGGGAATTGTCGCGTTCCGGGTCGCGGACGTGGCCAAGGAGGCGGGCCTCTCGCCCGGGATCGTCCACTACTACTTCGACACCAAGCAGGCGCTGATCCGCGCGGCGTTCGAGCGGAACTTCCTGCACTCGCTGGAGCGCCGCGCCGCGGTCCTCGACTCCGGCCGGGAACCCGTGGTGAAGCTGCGGGCGCTGGTGGAGGCCTATCTGCCGCAGGGCGACGAGACCGTCGAGGCCTGGCACGTCTGGGCCGAACTGTGGGTCTCGGCCCTGCACGACATGGAGCTGCGTGACCTCAACGATCGTGCGTACGGGGAGTGGCGGCGGATCGTCGCCGGCATCGTGCGCGAGTGTCAGGCGGCCGGTCGGATGGGCGAGGAGGACCCGGTGGAGGTCGCCAACTTGCTGGTCGGCCTGCTCGACGGACTGGCGTTGCAGGTGCTCGCGGGCTCGCACGCCATGACGCTCGCGCGGATGCGCGCCACCTGCCGGGCGTTCATCGACACCCTGGTCGTCTCGCCCTGAGCCAGGGCCGGCCGAACCGCTCCCGCGCTCCTTCCCCTCTCCCTCATTCCCTCCGCCGCGAAGTCGCCCCGCCGCTCCCGAGTCGGCGCTGCCCCGTCGTGCGGCGGTAGCGGGCCTGCCGTCTCCAGCGTCTCCAGCGTCTCCGTGTCCCGCCGTGTGTCGCCGTGTCCACGTTATTGACTGATGCATCAGTTATCAATACCGTCGCCGCCTACCCCCGACAGCTGGGCGATCCCGAGGAGTTGGCCGCGTGACACGTCCCGTCGAGTTGACCCAACGCAGCCCCGAGCGGCCGGCGGCCATCGGTCACGGCCAGGACCCCGCGCGGAGCTCCCGTGACCACGCCTGAGGCGACCGCCCCCGCGCCGCAGTCGCCGAGCGCGCCGGACGCCCTGGCCTCGCTGTGGCGGCCCTCCTCCGTGGCGGTCGTCGGGGCGAGCGACGACCCGGCCAAGTGGGGGCACTGGCTGGCGCGTGGCGCGCTGCTCGGCCGCGCGAAACGCTCCGTACACCTCGTCAACCGGCGCGGCGGGACGGTATGCGGTCTGCCCGCAGCCCGCTCGTTGGGGGAACTGTCCCCACCACCCGAGCTGGTGGTCCTCGCCGTACCCGCGACGGCGGTCGAGGCGGCGTTCGACGAGGCACTCGCTGTGGGGGCCGGCTGTGTGCTCGTGATCAGCGACGGGCTCGGACGGCTCACCGGAAGCCCCCGACTGGCGGACCACTTGGGCGACCGGGCGCGCGGGCACGGCGTCCGCCTGCTGGGGCCCAGCTCCCTCGGCATCGTCGACACCCGTGCCGAACTCCAGCTCGCCTGGGGCCAGTTCCGCCCCGGCCCCCCGGTGGGTGTGGTGACCCAGAGCGGCCAGATAGGTTCGGAGATCGCGTACCTGCTGGCCCGGCTGGACTCGGGCATTTCCCGCTTCGCCTCGACCGGCGCCCAGACCGACCTCTCGACCGAGGACCTGCTCGACAGCCTCGCCGCGCACGACGCCACCCAGGCGGTGATCGCCTACGTCGAGGGCGTCCGCAACCCCCAGCGGTTCCTCGACGCGGCACATCGGCTCCGGGCAGCCGGCAAGCCCCTGGTCCTCCTCACCGTCGGCACCAGCCCCGCCGGCAGCGCCGCCGCCATGTCGCACACCGGGGCGCTCACCTCCGGCGCCGAGACCCTCGACGCCGTCTGCCGCGACGTCGGCGCCGTCCGGGCCGTGACACCGGCGCAGGCGGCGGAGCTCGCGCACGCCCTCGCGCTCGGCGTCCGGCCGCGCGGCAACCGCGTCCTCGTGGTGTCGGACTCCGGTGGCCAGGGCGCGCTCGCCGCCGACCTCGCCACGGAAGGGGGACTCGAACTGACACCGCCGCCCGCCACGCCGCCACCGGCCCCGGTACAGGCGCGCAATCCCGTCGACCTCGCCGGGGCCGGAGAGCAGGACCTGACGGTCTACGCCTCGGTCGCCGAATGGGCGGCGGCCGCCGGCACCTACGACGCCCTCGTGCTGACCGGCTACTTCGGGCGCTACGGCGAGGACACGCCCTCGCCGGCCGCCGCAGAGGCGGCGGTGGCCGTCCGCCTCGCCGCCGTCGCACGGACCCTCCCCGTATTCGTGCACACCATGGCCGGCCGCTCGCCCGCCACCGAGACGCTGCGCGCCGCCGGCCTCCCCGTCCACTCCGACATCGAGAGCACCCTGCGCGCACTGGCCGGCTGCGCCCGTTGGCACGCGATGATCCCGCGGGGGCCAGGTGAACGGCGCCTCGCACCACCCGGGCCGCCAGGACCGGAGCTCTCCTACCCCCGGGCACGCGAGACGGCGCGGGCGCTCGGCATCCCGTTCCCTGCGGCCGAGGTGGCCCGGTCCGCGCAGGAGGCTGCGCGGATCGCCCGGGGCTGGGACGGCCCATCCGTAGTGAAGGTCGTCGGGCACCCGCACAAGACCGAGGTCGGCGGGGTCCGGCTGGGCCTGCGGACGGAAGCCGAAGTCGCCGCCGCCTACGAGGACTTCGCCACCCGCTTGGGCGCCCGCTCGGTCGTCGTCGAGCGCATGGACACCCGCCCCGGGACCGTCGAGCTGATCGCCGGCGTGCGCTACGACCCCAGCTTCGGCCCCGTGGTGCTGGTGGGCGCCGGCGGCACCACGGCCGAACTGTGGCGGGACACCACGCTCGCCCTCGCCCCCGTGACGGCGGACGGCGCGTCGGCCATGCTCCGCCGGCTGACCTGCTGGCCGCTGCTGAACGGGTGGCGCGGCGCCGCCCCGTGCGATGTGGACGCCCTCGCCCGGGCCGTCGCCGCCCTGTCCACGCTGCTCGAGTGCGACCGCACGGTCGTCGCAGCCGAGATCAACCCGTTGCGGGCGGGACCGGACGGGGTCCTCGCGGTCGACGTACTCGTCGAGCGCGCCGAGGCGCCGGACGCCCTGACGGACCACGCCCCCACCACCGAGGAGATGAACTGACATGAGTGCCACCGCGCCGTTCCGGGGCAGGTCGCGGTGATCACCGGAGGCGGATCCGGCATCGGATGCGCCGCCGCCCTCCGGTACGCACAGGGCGGCGGCACCGTCGCCGTGTGCGGTCGCCGCACCGGACCGCCGGCCGAGACCGCAGCCCTGGTCCATGCCGCAGGCGGCCGGGCCGACACCTTCAGCCTCGATGTACGCGACGCCGACGAGGTGCGCCGGGCCGTCGAGGCGGTCCGCGAGCGCCACGGACGCCTCGACGCGCTGGTGAACAACGCCGCCGGCAATTTCGTCGCCCCGCCGAAAAGCTGAGCCCCAACGGCCGGCGAGCCGTCATCGACATCGTCCTCAACGGCACCTTCTCCTGCACCCGCGCCGCCGGCGACGTCATGCTCGAACAGGGCGGTGGCAGCGTGCTCTCGGTGATCGCGACGTACGCCTGGACCGGTCACCCCGGCACCGTGCACAGCGCGGCCGCCAAGGGAGGCGTGCTCGCGATGACCCGCACGCTCGCCGCCGAGTGGGCGGCGCGCGGGGTACGGGTGAACTGCATAGCGCCCGGCCCCACCGCCACCGAGGGTGCGGGGCGGACGCTCTGGCCCGACGACGACAGCCGCCGGCGGGTGACCGGCAGCGTTCCGGCGGGCCGGTTCGCGTCGCCGGAGGAGATCGCGGACATCGCCACCTTCCTGCTCGAGGACCGCGCCGCATACATCACCGGCGAAGTGCTGACCGCAGACGGCGGGCAGTGGCTGGGCCGACAGGTCTACGGCGCACCGCCGGCCTCCTCGTCCGGCTCCTGAGTCGCCACCAGCCACCGGGCGAACCGCCCGGCGAGCAGCGCTCCCTGCTCCTGCCCCACCAGCACCACGGCAGGGCCGAGCAGTCCGAGCACCACCAGCGCGCAACCCGCCTGCGGCGCAGGCTCCGCTCCGGCGGACACCGGGAACACGGTCGCGTCCACAGCGCGCTTCCCCGTCTTGGCACGCTGCTTGGAGCAGCCGCACAGGAGGCCGCGCGACCCCGCCGCGAGGCTGCGTGCCCGTCCTGGGATGCCGGGAGGCCATGGGGCGACTGGATGCGTGTAGGGGGTGTTGCGTTTGCACTGATGAGCGCGGGGGAGTGCACGCCTGGCGCCATACGGTTGTGCATATGTCCGTGTTTTGTAACACCAAACTGGATTTCTTCCACCAAGGCATGACGAGACGTCACTGTGTGGGAGCTCGGTCAAACCGGCTGGGCTTCCGGTTTTCGGGCACTCCTCCGCGGGTGCCACAGGTAAGGGAGAATCTGTGTTCCGCAACGCTTCGCGCATCGCCGGCGCCGTTCTCGGCTCCGCGGCCCTCGTGGTCGCCGCCGCCCTCCCAGCCGCCGCCGATGGCCACCGCCACGCCCCGGCTCCGCACCATGCCCGCTCCTCGGTGGCTCTCGGGCCGATCCAGTACGACAGCCCCGGACGCGACGACAACTCCAACCGCAGCCTCAACGCGGAGTGGGTCACGGTCCGGAACACCGGCCGCTGGCCGGTCAGCCTCAAGGGCTGGTCCCTGTCGGACAAGTCCGGCCACGCCTACCGGTTCGGCAATGTCCGGTTGGAAGGACGCAGTCAGATCCGGGTGCACACCGGCGTCGGCCGCGACAACCGTCGCGACCTCTTCCAGGACCGGCGCTTCTACGTCTGGGACAACAGCGACAGCGCGACGCTGCGCAACGACCACCGTCGCGTCGTCGACCAGGAGAGCTGGGGGCGCCACGGTCACGGCCACCGGGGCCACGGCCACGGTCACGGTCACGGTCACTGAGCATCCGTGACCGGTCGGTGAGCTGATATCGACTGATACCGCAGCATCGGCCCGAGTGGGCCGCAGGCCCTGTCGCCTGCGGCCCACTGTGCTGTTCGGAGAGCACGCCACTTTCGCCGGTGGCCCGAAAACCCATTCCCTGCCCTTTCGCCTTCGCGGAAAGGGAGTTGGCGAGGCGCCCGGAAAGGCCGATCCACCGCTCGGCAGCGCAATTAAGCTCCCCTCATGAACGAGGACGGGATATCCGCGCGGGAACTCTTCCGCGCCGTACTCCACCACGGCGGACCGGGAACCTATGGGGCGGTCGTCGCGCCATGGGTGGAAAGGGCGGCCGGTGCCTACCGTGCCGCACTCGCCCGGGCCGCCCTCCCCGACGGATGGTGGAACGACAAGGCGACAGCCTGGGGGAACACGCCGCTCATCCGGGAGCTCTACGCACTGAGTCGCGTGAACGACGCGCTCCTCGTGGCGTTCCAGCCCGCCGGCGAGGCTCCGTCCGAGGAGCCCTGGGCCCGGCGCCTGCCACCGCCGGACCAATGGCCGGGGGCGTCCTTCGTCGAGTACCTCGAAGGGTTCACCGCACTGGGCATGACGCCGTTCGACCACACCGTCTTCGACCCTTTCCACCATGAGATCGTCGAGGTCCGGCAGGCCGACGACCCGGACGCGCCCATCCAGGTCACCGAGGTCGCATGGCCGGGACTGATGCTCGGTGACCTGCTCTTCAGCCGGGCCGGAGTCCGTGTCCGCGCCGGAAGGAACCATGCCCAACGCGGCGTCGCCGACCGCTTTCCGCTGTACTGGGCCCACCGGCGGAGCTACCGGCCCGCAGTCGACCTCTCCCATGGCTGGGGGAGCAACTCGCAGTGGGCCACGGACCTCCGCCTCGACTACCGCACAACGACGTCCCCGCTCCTCAACGTCGCCGAGGACGGGGACATCGACCTCCCGGCGGACCTCTACGGAGAAGCGGCACTGTTGACACCTGCTGAGCGGCGCGAGCTCCTCCGCAACCGCTGCCTCCTGCGGGCACCCGAGGCCGCCTCAGCGCTCACCGGGATGTCCGGTTGGGAGAAGGACCTGCTCCCGTTTGCATGGCGGCTGCCCCGGCCCCGTCCGCAGCGGTGAGCGAGCGTTCGCCACATGCCGTTGATGGTGCCCGCTGCCCGCTGCCCGCTGCCCGCACCTGCTCCGGCCGGGTCGTGGGCGTGACAACGGTGGGTCGCCACCTGGGGCGACCCACCGGGTCCCGAGTTTCCGAGCAGCCGCTCCGACGGTCGTGAGTCGGCGGTCGTCAGTCGATGGTGAGCTCGCCCATCGCGCTCCAGCCGTTCGCGTCCTTGATCGTGGTGCTGACGATGTCGGGCGTACGGCGCAGCAGCGGGCGCATCTCCTCCATTGCCGCCCGGAAGTGGTCCGAGTTCACATGCGCCTCGGCCGCGTCGTCCTGGAACGCCTCGACCAGCACATAGGTGTCCGGGTCCGCCAGGCTCCGGGACCACTCGAACCACAGGTTGCCCGGCTCGTCCCGGGTGGCGCGAGTGAAGTCGCTGACCCGTGCGGGCCACTCGTCGACGTATTCGGGCTTCACTGGAAACTTCACCACAATAAAGATCATCCGGATACTCTAAAGCAATCGCGCTTTCTCCCGAAATGCACCATGGCGGCTGGAGCTGTCGTCGGCATCGGCGTCAGCCGATCCGGACGCGGCCCGCGCATTTCCACGCCCACAGGCCCGTAGGGTCCCAGCCAGCCAGCCAGCCAGCCAGCCAGCCAGCCAGCCAGCCAGCCAGCCAGCCAGCCAGCCAGCCAGCCAGCCAGCCAGCCAGCCAGCCAGTCCAGCGTAATCATCCGCCGACTGCGAGCGGGTACCGGCCGCGCGCGAACCACTCCCGTATTCGGTGCGCCCGCCGCATGACGGCTTTCCGCACCACGGCGGAGACGAAGAAGGTGACGAAGAAGGGTGACGCCGACGAAGAGGGAGCCGGATGAGAAGGGGAGGGAAGCGGAGGGGGAAGCGGAGGGGGAAGCGGAGGGGAAAAGGGAGCGCCACGCCGCAGCATCCCGGTCGTCAACGCACGGGGAAGCTGCCAAACGCCGGGATGAGCCCACTTCGCCGTTCCGTTCCACCGCGGGGGTGTGAGGTATTTCCTGCGCCGCTGCGTCCGTGAGCCGGTATCGAGCACCGAGAATCATGGTGAGGGGCAGAAGCCCAGGGGAGGAACGGACGGCATGGGGCGCGTGGAGATGGGCGTGAGGGTCTACGGGCGCGCGGCGGAGTCCGCCGTGCCGGCGAGGGCGAGACGGCGGCCGAAGGGGAAGGCGGGGGTGGCACTCGTCTGTCTGCTGGGGCTCGTTGTGGCCGTCGCGGGGTGTTCACCGAGCGACCGGCCGAGCAGCGGTACGAAGGGGACCGGCCCGAAGGGGACCGGCTCGAAGGCGTCGGCTCGCTCGGTGGTCGTGCCCACGGCGAACATGACGTTCGACTACCAGCTCGGCGGCCCCTACGCGCCACCGTCCGGAGTGCGGGCCGTTGCCCGCGACCGTACCGCGCCGCCCGCCAAGGGGCTCTACAACATCTGTTACGTCAACGCCTTCCAAGCCCAGCCCGACGCCCTCCACTGGTGGCAGCGCACCCACCCCGATCTGCTACTACGCGACAGCGACGGCGAGCTGATCATCGACGACGACTGGAACGAGGCGCTCCTCGACATCTCCAGCGCGACGAAACGAACCAGGCTGGCCGCCATCGTGGGCGGCTGGATCGACGGCTGCGCCAGAAGCGGCTTCCAGGCCGTCGAGCCGGACAACCTCGACTCCTACGAACGGTCGGACGGCCATCTCGGCAAGGCGGACAACGCGGCCTTCGCCGCCCTGCTCACCGACCGTGCGCACACGGCCGGGCTGGCGATAGGACAGAAGAACGCCACCGACCTGCTGCCCGAACACAGGTCGATCGGCTTCGACTTCGCCGTGGTGGAGGAGTGCGGTCGGTACGGTGAGTGCGCGGAGTTCGCCGATGCCTATCACCAGCGGGTCTTCGACATCGAGTACCGCCGCGCCGACTTCCGGACGACGTGTGACACCTGGGGTGCGCGTCTGTCCGTCGTGCAACGGGACCTCGAGGTACAGCCCGCCGGCACCAAGGGCCACACGTTCCACAGGTGCTGACCGACCTGGATCACCGCCTGCCGCAGCCCCCGTTAGGATGCGGCCATGACCTCGCTGCTCACTGCCCTCCGGAGCCATCCGTCCGCGACCGACTTCCTGCTGTGCCCGGGGGACTTCGACCTCGACACGGCCGACCACGTGGAGGAGGTCCGGCTCGCCTCGGACGAACCGCTGACCGGTCTCGCGGGGGACGGCAGCGGCGGCACGTACTTCTTCTGCGGCGAAGGCGGTGAGGAACGCCCGGTCCTGTACGCCGACTCGGAAGGCGGCGCCGCCCTGGTCGCCATCGGCCTGCCCGAGCTGGTCCGGCTCGTGCTGACGGTGCCCTGGTGGCGGGACTGCCCGGGCTTCACGGCGGCGGAGAGCCGGGAAGCGGCCCAGGATTATCTGGAGGACGACCCGGACCTTCTCGCGGACCGGGACGCGGCGGCCGCCGCGCTCGGCCTCGTACTCCCCACCGAGGAAGCGGCATTGACCCGCCTGTACGAGGTCGCAACCGGCCCCGGCCGCAACTACGTGCTTCTCAACGCGCTGGAGGGCACCTCCTACAAGGCGCTGATCACCGCCTCCTGAATCGGCCGGGGCGCACAGGCCGGGGGCGAGCCTTCACCGTCACACGGGCTGACCCACGGGCCGGATAATGACGTTGTTGACGTCGACGCCGCTCGGCTGACCGATCGCCCACACAACGGATTCCGCGACCTGATCGACCGTCAGGAGATCGCCGTCCGGAAGTTCGCCCAGACCGTCCCAGAACGGGGTCTCCACCCGTCCGGGAGCGATCAGGGTCACGCCGACACCGTCGGACGTCACCATGCGCCGGGTGTTCTCGGCGAGTCCGGTGACCGCCCACTTGGTCGCCCCGTAGATGTTGCCGGGCGAATGGACGAAGCCCGCCACGCTGCCCACGAGAACGATCCGGCCGCGTGTCTCCTTCAGCGCCTCCAGCGAGGCCCTGATGAGAAGGGCGGGGCCGAGCACGTTGGTCAGCACCATCTCCCGCCAGCCGGCGGGGTCCCCGTCGGCAAGAGTGTCATGAGTGGCGAAACCGGCGTTGGCGACGACGGTGTCCAGCCGTCCGAACGCCTCGACGGTGGATTCGACGGCCGACCGGACGGTGTCGTAATCGGCCGAATCCCCGGGGATGGTCAACAGCCCCGCCGGTGAGCCGAGTTCCTCGGCAAACCGGCGAAGTCGGTGTTGATCGCGTCCGGTGACGGTCACCCGATGCCCTCGGTCCAGCAGCTGCCGGGCGGTTGCCGCCCCGATGCCGCTGCCACCGCCGGTGATCAGTGTGACGGGTGCTTCAGTCATGGTGGTAACCCCCAGGAAGTGTGCATGTGGTGACGGCAGAACAGATACCGGTCGGGGCCGGCCGGCCACGGGCGGATCGCGGCCGGTTGTCAGCTTTCGGCGTGACGTCGGGCGGTGGGCCGCCCGCCCTTTCCCCCGCCCGCCCTTTCCCTCGCCCATGCCGTGCCGTGGATTGCATCAGTTGGAGCGCGCTCTATGTCAACCCGGTGCGTCGCGGTGACAGCTCTCGACGATTCGGGCGGATGGCGACCGTGCCCAGGAGCCCAGGAGCCCAGGAGCCCAGGAGCCCAGGAGCCCAGGAGCCCAGGAGCCCAGGAGCCCAGGAGCCCAGGAGCCCAGGAGTCAGCGTCCAACGAGCCAACGTGGCCCGACCTCAGCCAAGTCGTCGTATCGCATCCTGGGTGGCAATGCAGTTGACGCCCCGTGGTGCGTACAGGTCTCCTGTGGCGATGTCTCGCCTACGCATCCGGCAGCCGGACGACGAAGCCACGCTCGAAGACTGGCAGTACGTCCACAACGTGATCATCCCCACTGCGGTCCTGTCCCTGGAAGACGTGCGCGAGCGCGCCCAGCGGTACCACCTGGAGGTGGCGTATCTCGACGATGTTCTCGTCGGCTGTACGACGGTGCGCCCGCCCGCCGATGAGACCGCCACGGCGACGGTGATCGCCCGAGTCCTGGCCGAGCACCGCGGGCGGGGATTCGGTGAGGAGCTCTGCACGCGCGGTATGGACCGGGCGCGCACGCTGGGCGCCGATGAGATCGAAACCGTCGTCCTCGCGTCCAATGCGGACGGACTGCGGTTCGCGGAGAAGCACGGGTTCGTCGAGGTGGAGCGGTACCTCCTACCGGGCGACAGCATTCATTGGATCACCCTGCGGCGCACCGGGTCAGCATGCGGCTGATCTGAGCCTTCCCTCCCGACGACGACGGGGAAGGCGCCGACCTCCCAGCTCGGACCACACGTGGACGACCGCCGGCCGGATACTCGCCGCTGCCCGCGCCTCCCGTATGTGGCCGCCGGAGCACCCCTCGCCATAGTTAAGTGGATGCTTGACTGTGGCGAGCCCTGGAGGCATAGTTAAGTACATGCTTAACCATGCGGAGCGCCTGGACCGGGTGTTCCAGGCGCTGGCGGACGCCACCCGACGAGCCATGATCGAACGGCTCATCCGCGGGCCGGCTGCCGTCAGCGAACTCGCCCGGCCCTTTGCTGTCTCCCTGCCGGCCGTGATGCAGCACCTGCGGGTCCTTGAGGACTGCGGACTCGTCCGGTCCGAGAAGGTCGGCCGGGTCCGTACCTGCCAGATCGAGCCGGAGACGCTGCGCCTGGCCGAGGAGTGGACCGGCCGGCAGCGCACGACCTGGGAGCAGCGCCTCGACCGGCTCGGCGACTACCTCGCCGACACGTCCGATCCACCGGAACACGGGAGCAGACCATGACCGAGACATCCCTCACGCACGCGACGTTCAGCCTGGAACGCGAGTACGCGGCGTCGCCGCCCCGTGTGTTCGCCGCATGGGCCGATCCCGAAGTCAAGGCCCGCTGGTTCGCCGGCCCCGCCGCCGAGTACGAGCTCGACTTCCGGGTCGGCGGTCATGAAATCGTCCGCGGCCGTGACCCGCAGGGCTCGGCGCTGACGTTCACCGCGACGTACCACGACATCGTGCCGAACGAACGGATCGTCCACACCTCGCACCTGTACGACGGAGAGGTCCTGTCGACGGTGTCGCTCACGACGGTGGAGTTCCTCCCCGCCGGGGAGGGGACCTGCGTGCGGCTCACCGAACAAGGTGCCTACGTCGTCGGACACGAACAGCCGGCCTGGCGGGAGCAGGGCACCCTCGACCAACTGACCGCCCTGGAGGCCGAACTGCGACCGGGTGCAGACCGGGATGAGGCCGTGTCGGATAATTGATCTTGTGGCGGGTCGCGCGGACCTTCCTCACCATCGGCCGGTCCGAACACGACCTGTGGCAGGTCGCCGACATCCACCACTGCACCGAAGCCCGCATCGTCGGCTACCACGACACCTACCGGTGGGAGGAACGCCGCACAGCATGGGAGGCCGCCGCACCACGGCGGACCGCAGGCGCCCGCCCGGAGTAGCGGCACAGGGCGCCGCCAGTATCCAGTAGCCAGGTGCCGGACCGCACAACTCCCCTGCCCAGTACGGCGGAAAGCCGCTCCAGTGCACAGGGCGCCACCCCTATGGCACCGTGGAGGTGGGCGCGGCACGGGAGGGGGCGCGGTGACACGCAAGAAGGCGTGGGCGATAGGAGCAGTGGCGTTCGCGGCCGGGGCGGCGACGGCACTCGCGGTCGCCTCCCCCTGGGGCCATCAGTCGCAGGTGACGGTCTCCTCTAAGGCTGCGGCCCCGTCCATCCCGCAGACCCGACAGGGCCTCGTCACGGCTTGGACCGCCGAACTGGACAAGGCGGGCGAGACCGAGCCGGACGGGTGGGAGCTGCTGACCACCGGCGAGATCCGGGGCCGGTACATCCACCAGCAGACGGTGAACACCCTCAAGGCCGACGACATCGACCCAGGTTTTGCCGGGCCGCAGCCGGGCGACGTGTGGACGACGGGCCCGGCGCAGACGCTCGCCGTGGCAGTGGGCTCGGCCCTGACGGGCGGCGCCGTGGTGTGGGCGGCACGCAGGCGCAAGACCGATACAGCCGCAGAGTAGGGCCGCACGACAAGAGGCCCCCGCATCCTGTCGTGGATGCGGAGGCCCCGGTGTTGCGGGGTACGTCAGTTGAGTTCGTTGATCTTGTTGATCACGGTCACCGCATGGTCCTGGTGAGCCGAAGAGAACAGCTTGCCGCTGACCGGATGCCCGTCGCCGTCGCCCTCACCGTGACTGTTGGCACCGATGATCTGGCATCAGCCACTGCGGAAACGGTTGGACACGGCCTGGACTCTCCACGACGATTCGAGCTGTGACAGACAAGGTCGAGCGCCGGACCCCGGCACCCACGAGCCCGAAGTCCGTGCGATTTGTTGAGTTGTCGAGCACGACCATGAGCGCCTTGCTGAAGGACGACCTGGCTCGCGCCAGTGCCGAAGCAGGTGTCGCTCTCACCGAGTACTTCGTCACCGACACGGCAAAGTGGGTGTGGCAGTATCGGGTCAATCAGCTGGCCTCGGACCCGGGTTGCACGGGGTGGCTCACCCAGATTGTGGTGGCCGAGCCGGAAGGTGCCGTCGTGGGGTATGCCGGGTTCCATGGGCCGCCGGATCAGGCGGGGATGGTGGAGCTCGGTTACTCGGTGGTCCCCGTCTACCGTCGTCAGGGCTACGCCAGGGCGATACTGACCGCGTTGGTCCATCGGGCCGTTGCCGAAGTCCGAGTCAGGACCGTGCGGGTGACGATCAGTCCAGACAACGCCGCATCCCTGGCCACGATTTCGGGGTTCGGCTTTGTGGAGGTCGGAGAGCAGTGGGACGAGGAAGACGGCCTCGAACTCGTATGTGAAGTTCCTGTCTGATCAAGCTTCCGCCGGAAGCGGTCGGCCTCCCCAGTGCGTGCCTCTCTCGATTCGGATGCGGGCGCGTTCCTTGCGCTGGGCGGCGAGCACGTCGGGGTGGCGGGCGTTGGCAGTGTGCCAGCGCAGGTAGGCGTGCAGGGCACAGGTCTGCATCGTGTGGTGGGGGTGGTTCGAGTTGGCGATGGTGAACTGCCTCAGCGATCCGAAGCGTGCCTCGATCGGGTTTGCCCACGAGGCGTAGGCCGGGGTGAAGGACAACTCGACCTTGTGGTTCTTCGCCCAGCGCCGGATGCCGGCGCCCTTGTGGGTGGACAGGTTGTCCATGATCACGTAGATCGGTGCGTCGTCGGGCCGTGCGGCGTGGATCGATTTCAGCGCGGCCAGCGTGTTCGCAGCGCCCCTCTTGCGGCGGTTGACGCCCCACAAGCGATCGTCGACCTGACTGAGCTGGACAGACCCCAGAAGTGCGCTTGACGGCGCAGATGAACATCAACTCGGCGGAAGTAAGTCCGTCTGAAACCGTGCGGGTCAGGCGTTTCCACACCGGTGGTTCGGTGGAACAGCTGACTCTCCTGCTCCACCGCGCCTACGCAGACCACACCGCTGCCGGGCGGGTCTTCTTCGCCTCCTACCAAAGTCCGCAGGACACACAGCACCGCCTGAGCAAAGGCGAGTGCTGGGTTGCGATGAACGGGAACGCACTGGTCGGCACCATTACCGTGTCAGCTCCTCACACCACTCCGGCTGGATACCCGGCGCCGGCAGGAGGGGGCTCGTTCTGGCAACTGGCTGTCGAGCCATCACACCAGGTCGGGGCCATCCCCGCCGGCGCGGGGATGGTTCCGGGGCGGCACCGGCACCCGGCCTGCTCCCCGCGCCACGCGGGGAGGGCCCCGGTACGTCTGCTCAGGGGCGACCGATTCACCGGCTGCGTGCTCCGAGCCGGGCCAGTGCGGCGGCGCTCGGGCTGCCTGGTTCAGCCTGGTACATGACCAGCTGCAGATCGGTTCCCGGCAGCAGCAGGGTTTGGCAGATCAGCTCCAGTTCGCCCAGCTGAGGGTGGCGCACCACCTTGCGCAGTGTGGGGACCGGCCGTACGTCGTGATCGCGCCAGCCGGCCGCGAATTCCGCGCTGTGGGCGGCAAGTTCGTTGATCAGCTCGCCGAGCAAGCGGTCGGCCGGGTACCGCACACTGGCTGCCCGCAGCTGCGCGGCGAACTGCCGGGCGAACTCGCCTTCCGCGCCCTGCGCCGCCCAGCAGAACGTGCCGCCAAGGCGGATGGCCAGCCGCACCGTGTTGCGCTCCGCTGCGTGCATCTGCTCAAAGCCGGGGATCAGCGCGGCCACCTCGGCATTCCAGGCCACGATGTCCTGCCGCTCGTCGACCAGGTAGGCGGGGGTCGGCGCGAGGCGGTCAAGGAGCCGGTGGGCCTCGTCGGGAACCGGCCGTCGATCGGTGTCCGTGACGGGCGGCACCTGCCCGGCCAGCCGCGCCAGGTGATCGCGCTCCGCTGTGCTGAGCTGCAGCGCCGCACCGAGCGAGGTGAGTACCTCCGGGGACGGGCGCGGCGCACGGGCCTGCTCGAGCCGTTCGTAGTAGCTGACCGACACCCCGGCGAGTTCGGCCACCTCTTCGCGGCGCAATCCGGGTGTGCGGCGGGCACGTCGGCCCGGCGGGTGCGTGCCCGGTGACCGTTCCGGAGGCAACGCCTCCCGCCGACGGCGCAGGAAGTCGGCCAGTTCCCTTCTGCTCACCCGTTCATGGTGGCACCCGTTGCCACGCTTAGCCACGGACTGGTGGTCCGGGGCTCAGCGGTCGGTTCCCGGGCCGCGCCCCCGCGCCCAGTCTGGACGGGTCGCACCAGTCGAACACCGGAGGACACCATGCCGAGCACACGCGAAGAAGCGAAGAGCACCCCCGAAGCAACAATCCGACGGATGCTGGACCTGATGACGGCCGGCGACACCGACGCTGCCGCCGACTTGTGGGCGGACGACGGCGTCGCCGAGTTCCCGTTCGCCGCGGGAACCGCACCGCGCCGACTGACCGGGCGGAACGAGATCCGCGCCTACCTGGCCCGCCTCCCTGAGCGGATGGACGTACGGGAGATCCCCTCGATGACCGTGTACCAGACGCAGCGGCCGGACACGCTCGTCGTGGAGTTCACGGGAACCGGATCCACAGTACGTACGGGAGAACCGTATCGGCTGGACTACATCGTGGTACTCACCGTCCAGGACGGCCTGATCACCTGTTACCGGGACTACTGGAGCCCGCTGGCCACCGCTGCTGCGGCCGGCACGCTGCCCGAACTGCTCGACTCGCTGCGCCCGGAGGGTGCCCGATGACCGGCGTGCTGGTGACCGGCGGCACCGGGAAGACCGGGAGCGTCCTGGCGGCACTGCTGCGCGGCCAGGGCGTGCCGGTCCGGGTGGCCGGCCGGACCCCGGCTGCCGGAGACCCTGACGCGATCCGATTCGACTGGAATGACCCGAGGACCCATCCGGCCGCACTACGCGGAATGGACCGGGTGTTCCTGGTGCCACCGGTCCAGAGTGTGCATCCGCTGCCACTGGTCGGACCGTTCCTGGCCGAGGCGCAGCGCCTCGGCGTGCGCAGGGTGGTGCTTCTCGGCTCTGCCATCGTGTTGCCGAACGCCCCCAGTGCGCTGGAGCTGGTCGCGCGGGTGCGGGCGCAGCCCGGGTGGGCCGTGCTGCGCGCGTCCGGGTTCATGCAGAACTTCCTGCGCCCACACCCGCTGGGCGAGCGGATCCGTCGGCACGGCGAGATCCGTACCGCCGCCGGGGAGGGACGAGTGGGCTGGATCGACGTGCGGGACATCGCGGCCGCCGCCTCCGCTCTGCTGACCGACCCGGCCGTCGAACTCGACGGCCGCCGTGACTACCTGCTCACCGGACCGAAGGCACTGAGCTACGCGGACGCGGCGGCGACCATCACCACCGGCACTGGCCGGCCGGTGCGCGTGGTGCACATCGACGCCGACGAACAGGCGGCCAACTACCGCGCGGCAGGCATCCCCGCCGAGTTCGCGCATGCCCTCGCGGCCGTGGAAGACAGCATCCGGGGCGGTCGGGAAGACCAGGTCAGCACCGACGTGCTGGGCCTGACCGGCCGCCCGCCGCGCACTTTCACCGAATTCGTCGACCAGCATGCGAAGGAGTGGGCGGTGATGCCGTAAGCCCTCGCGGCCGGCGGTACCGCATTCGCGGGGGAGGACATCACCACCGACCGGACGGCGTGGTGACCGCGCCGCTGCCTGGCAGCACACTCGCCGCAGTGCTGCACTTCTGCGCCAACATCCAGGACTGGCCCTATCGACCGAATCACGCCTACAACGAACTCGACAAGGCGATCGGCCGCAGGGTGGGCGCGGCCATCTCCCAGGCTCTGCAGAACATCGTGCCCTGCATCCCAGTGTCCAGACCCAACGCCTCACCGACGGCCCGGGTGGCGACCGGCCCGCCGGCCTGCCGCACGGCAGCCAGGATGCGCTGGTAGTCCGCCGGCAGCGCGGACTCGGCCACCCCTGACGCCCGGTCCGGGACCAGCCGCACCGACCGACCCGCCACCTGCACCACCGGCGACCCGACCGTTGCCCGCTCGTCAGCGAGCTGCTCGCTCATCCGCTGCCGCACCCGCACCGCCACGGCCGGCTCGTCCCGCTCGGCCCGTACCTCGGACAGCTGCTTGACCAGCTTCTCTTCGAGTTCATCCAGCTCCGCGCGGCGCGCGATGATCCGCTCATGCACCTCGGGGTCCACCATGCGCCGATGCGTACGAGCGCAACCCGCGACGGCGGATGAGAAACCGAAAACCCGCACTGCCGGACGATCCACGCCCCAGACTGCCGCCCTACCGAGCATCCCCGGCGTCACGCCGCCCGGATCCGGTCCCGCACCTCCGGCCGCACCTCGAACCCGTCCGCCTTGTACGTGGCGACGCCGCCGACATGGGAACTCGGCGTGCACACACGTACGCTCGACGAGCCCATCTCCCGCAGCGTGGCCGCCCCGGCCACGGTGATCGCCCGGCCGTATCCGCGACCACGGTGGTCCTCGTGGACGCCCATCGGCTCGACCAGCCCCGGCTTCCCCGGGCCGGCCGACCACACCGTCACCACCGCCGCCACGCTGCCCTGGTCGTCATAGGCGCCCAGGCATCGGGCGTCGGCATGGAACGGTCCCGCCGACATCGCGTGCCAGTACTCACGCGTAGGCCGCAAGGTGTTGAACGCCGACCGCAGGACGTCGGCGAAGTCCTGCGCCTGCTCCGGGCCGATCGACTTGATCCGCACGCCGGGGTCCTGCACTGGCTCGGTGAGGTCGCGGAAGAGCGGCGTCCACGGCTCGTCGACGCCCCAGCCCTCCTTGCTCAGCAGGTCGTGGAGCAGCAGGCCCAGCGGGGCCTCGACGGACACCGTTCCTTCCGGCAGTACGCCACGCTCAGGCAGCGAGAAGTCCTCGACGAGCCGCCGCGCCAAGTCCTCATCCTGGAAAGCGTCCGGAGCGACCGTCATCCGCACCAGCCTCGGCGAGTCGAGCATCCCGACCGCGAGAATCCGCCCGCCCCGACTCCAGGTCCGGACCACCGCGGCCGTCTCGGCCGTTCCGAACCGGTAGTTCCAGCCGATGTCCCCGGAATGCAACTGCATCGGCGCTTCGTCGTACTGCCACTCCCGCAGCGCGGCCATGGCCTCGCGTACGCCGTCGACAGTCGGCGTACCCAGCACAATCGTCATAGCCGGGAGCAGACACTCCATCCCGAAGGCCCGCAACCGATTAACCGGGTCGGACGCTGCTCCCGCAGCGGCCCGACCAAGAGCTTCTGCTCCCGCAGTAGCCCAGCAGCTTCGGTGCCCCCCCCGTTCTGCGCGGCGCGCGGTGATCCGCTCATGCACCTTGCGGTCCACCATGCGCCGGAGCGTACGAGCGCAACCCGAGACGACGGGCGAGAAATCGCAAAACCCGCACCTGCCGGACGATCTACGATCTACACCTCAGACTGCCGCTCACGACCAGCACGAGTGCGCCGAAGACCCGTCACGCCAGACCCGTGACCAGCACCTTCACGATGCACACCGCTCATTGAGGGTCCAGACAGGCCAGGTCGATCTCGCTACGAGAAGACCGCAACCATCCACCTGGCCGGACTGCACATCGCGGGCATCTTCTCTGGTCCGCACGATGACCCAAACGAAATGGCCTAGCCGTGGAAGGCCGTAGTCGACTCGAGTGGAGCGCGTTCGGTCCTGACTCGATTGACCGGCGCGGTCTCGTCGGCATAGCCGAAGGAGATGCCGACGAGCAACTTGCCTCCGTTGACGCCGAGTTCGGTGCGGACGGTGTCGGCGTAGAAGCTCAACAGCCCCTGTGGGCAGCTGTCCACGCCGTACGCGGTCATCGCCAGGAGCAGCGTCTGCATGTAGGCGCCGACATCCGCGGCCAGCCGCGCCTCTCCGCCACCGTGGACGAAGAGGAACGCCGCGTGTGGCGCGCCGTAGAAGCGCAGGCTTTCCGCGTCGTAGGCCGCACGCGCCGTGTGATCGTCGGGGCCGATGCCCAGCACCCCGTACAGTTCGGCGCCGAACGCCGCCCGACGTGTCTGGTGCATCTGTGCGTACATCCCCTCGGAATACGGGAAGTCCACCGAGGTGCGTCTGCCGGCGTGGGCCGTCAGTAAGGCATCGGCCAGGCGCTGACGTGCCGCGCCGCTCACCACCTCCACCTGCCACGGTTGTGTGTTGGAGTTGGACGGCGCGGTGCCGGCCAGCGAGAAGATCGTGCGCATCGTGTCCTCGGGTACGCGTTCCGGACGGAACGCGCGGGTCGCGTGCCGGCCGCATATCAGCTTCTCCGCGCAGCCGCTCAGCTCAGTGGGAACGAACCTGCTCATGGGACTCCTTGGCGACGGAGAGGTTATGTAGACGGGTTATGTAAACGGGTTATGTAAACGATAGCGTTTACATGCGAAAGTCACCTTAGCGCGACATGGCGAGCGAAGTAAACGAGTGCGTATACTTTCTTCATGGATGCAACTGTGAGTACGGCGGCAACGGCCTCCCAGCGGCGGGGGCGTGGCGGGCGGGAGCGCATTCTGGCTGCCGCCGCGCGGCTGTTCGCGACCCAGGGCATCACCGCGACCGGCATGGAACAGGTCGCGGAGGAAGCGCCGGTGTCCAAGCGGACGCTCTACGCGCACTTTCGCACCAAGAACGATCTGGTCATCGCCCATTTGCAGGGCCTCGCACTGTCGGGGGCCACCTTGGAAGGCGTGCTGACCCGCGAGGACATTCCTCCGCGTGACCGGGTTCTCGCGTTGTTCGATCAGCCGGGGGCGGACGCGGTTCCGGTGCGCGGATGTCCGTTCATTGATGCTGCCGCGGAGTTCCCCGACCCGGAGAGCGCCGTGCACTCCTACGCGCGGGAGCAGAAGCTGCGCATGGTGCAACTGATCGGTGCCTTGGTGGCAGAGCTGGGCTGCCGTGAACCCCTCTCACTTGCCGAGCAACTGGCCACCCTCGCGGACGGGGCGGCCAGCCGCGCCATGGTGCTGGACGAGGCGGACTACGGCCGGCACGCGCGGGCGGCGGCGGAAGTCCTCCTCGATCAGGCTCTGCCGAGAAAGAGCTGACGAGGAAGATGGCGGGGCAGGCGTGGTCGACGGGCCGGTGGCGCGTTGGTGATCCAAACGAAAAGGCCAAGGTCCCGCTGGACAAATGATCTTGCGAGTGAAACTTGGCGGCCTCACCACGCGTTGCCAGCGCATGCTGAGCGTACTGACAGGCCCTCTCGTCGTACTCGTCATCGTGATATCACTGTTCGTTCTGACTGCGCTGCGGAAGCTGGTTCAGCTGGACCGGCAGCGAGGTCGGCTCCCTGGCCGATTGGCGGAACGTGGGTTCGGCAGCCGAGGTGTGGGTGCGACGGCCACCGAAGAGCTGGGAGCGGCGGTTGTATCCGCTCCCACGCCACATCCGGCAGCTCACCGCGCCCCCGCCACAAGATCAACTGTCAGACACGGCCAGGGGGGCCGGCCAACACGCACCCGCAGATGCTGACGGTCTCAGAAAGCGAACACCGGCCCCGTTTCGGCCTGCATCACACAGGTGTTGGCGAACGTCTTCCGCCAACTCACCGGATGTCCCCGGTAGTCACCCGACGCGGTAGCGGTGACGGGGGAGTATTCCTGTGTGCACACCGTCGGCCCCACGGGCAGTGCATCGAGGTTTCCGCCGGCCGCGTTCAGCGCCGCGCAGGCCTCTTGCCCCCGAGGATGGTGACTGCCGGGGCCGGGCGGGCATCGGAGGGCGACGCCGCGGATCCAGGTGTTCTCGCCGCCGGAGACGGTCAGGTGGAGTCCGCCGCCCGCGGCGTTCGCGGTCTGCGAGACGCACACGGGGGAGACGAGGGTCATGGCGGTCAGCGATGCACCGGCGATGCGCCGGGCGAGAGAAGGCATGCTCATGATCGGACAACGACAACGGCCACCCGGACGACACGCGCCACCCCTTCACGGGCGAGCGCCGCCGGCGCGTCTCGGTCTGGGAGCAGCCCGCCGGCCGGCCGTACGAAGTGCCCGTCGCCGGCCGTGGACACGGTGACGATGACCCGCGTCCGCCGTGGCGACCGTACGGTGACCACGGCCGGCCTTCCCGGTGGTACGGCACGCGTGTCGCTCCACGCCCCGCCGCTCACCGCCACCATCCGGAACCGGGCCGCCGGCGGCAGCGAGATCTCGGTCCGGCCGCCCGGGTGTGCGTCGTAGACCAGACGGTAGCGGCCGCGACCGGCGTCGTGGACCTGCGAACGGGCCCGCCCCGCCACCGCTGCCGCGTACGGAGCGGCCGTCAGCTCCTTGTTGGTGCGGAGCCTGCCCTCCCGGTCGGCGGCGCAGTATCCGCCGCCGTAGCACCACACGTACCCGGCCCACCCCGAGCTGTAGCGGGCGAGGGAGGCGAGCGCGTCCCGGTAGAAGCGGTTCATGTTCGGGAGGTCGTTGTTGAGCGGACCCCACTCGCCGACCACCACGGGGATGCGCTGTCGCCGGGGGTAGCGGGTGACGGCCGCCTCGTAGGACTCGATCCATCCGGCCTTCGGGTCGTAGTCGGCGCCCGCCTCCATGGCGGCGTTGTAGAAGTGCGGTGCGTACACCACGTGGCGGTCGCGCACCGTGCCGAGTCCGGTCGGTACCCCTTCGCCCACGATCGGCGTCGGTTCGATGAAGAGCCGGCTGTCACGGTCGACGGCTCGGATGTACCGCGTGAGGCGGTTGTACATCGGAGTGATCTGCCGGGCCTCGATGCGACGAGCCGCAGTGGGCAGCTCCTCACCCTTGCGCAACTCACCCATCGGCTCGTTGATCAGGTCGTACCCGAACACGGCCGGGTGACCGCCGAAGCGGTCGGCCAAGAGGCGCCACATGCGTCCCTGGGCGCGCTGGAGGTCCGGATCGGCATAGAGGTGGGTGAAGGCACGCTGGACGGCGGGTTCGTAGTATTCGGCGAACCAGTCGTCGGGGTGCGGTGTGAAGGGCAGCCCATCGGTCCGGGTCGCCCACGCCGGTATGCCCCGGTGCCCGAACGCCGGGCCGAAGACGTCCTGGTGGGCGTCGATGAGGACCTGGACGTCGTACTTCTCAGCCCAGTTCAGGATGCGCTCGATCTTGCCCAGATACCGTGGGCTGTACTGGCCCCGACGCGGTTCCAGGTCGTCCCAGAAGATCAGCAGCCGCGCGAAGTTGAAGCCGTGCGAGCGCAGATCGCGGAACTGGCGCTCCGTGATGGCGGACAGTGCGGCGTCCCCATGGTGCTCCTTGTCCTCGACGTTCCAGCCGTGCACGGTCAGGGTCCGACCGTCGTCGTCGAGCAATGGGGGGATGTCGTGCTCTTGGCCGGTCCGTAGGGCAGGGGAGGCGGAGGCGGCGGCAGAGGTGGCGGCAGTGGCGGAGGCGGGAATCGCGCCCGGGGCCAGGACCAAGGCCGAGGCCAGGGCCAGGGGTGGTGCGGCGCGTCGGAGGGTGGCGAGCGCGCCGCGGACGACCGACCTGACCCTGCCCATGGCAGCACTCCTCCGTCATTGGTCACGAGGTGCCGGTGAGCCAAGCAGCGCGGCACCGAACCTGCAAGAGAAGGAGCACCCGAACCTGTTCCCGGCCCGCCGCCGTCCCGGCCTCCGCGTACCGGCGGCAATGAGGCAGCCCCGTCATCGGGCCACGTCACGGCTGTGCCGGACATGACAGGGTGGCAGCCATGAGCGAATACGTCGAGCAGGTCGATGAGCAGGACCGTGTGATCGATGTGGTGGAACGCGATGAGGCGGTCCGGAAGTGGCTGATGCACCGCATAGCGGTGGTGGTCTGCCGGGACGGCGCGGGCCGCGTCCTGGTACACCGTCGCGGTGACCGCATGAGTCGCTATCCGGGCCACTACGACACCGTCATCGGCGGCGGTGTCGATGTCGGCGAGAGCTACGAACAGGCCGCCGCCCGGGAGTTCGAGGAGGAGATGGGCGTCCGGCTCTCGGCGCCACCGCGGATGGTCTTCAAGCGGATCTACCAGGAGGAGCAAGGCCCGTACTGGATGGCCGTGCACGATGTCAGGCTGGGCGCAGCAGACATCGCCTCGATCGCCCCCAACCCGCGCGAGGTCGCCTGGTGGGGCTGGACGACCGAGGAGGAGATCCGCGTCGCGCAGGACCGGCTGCCCTTCATCGGGGGCGGCGAGAACGCACTCTGGACGTTCCTGAGGCATGCGGACGCCACGGACCCCGGTGCAACGACGCCGACGGCCACGGCGATCGCGGACGAGTGAGTGCTCGCTCGGTCCGCCTCACACGGCGCGCCACCGCAAGTGACATACCGTCACCATCGGCCGGATCCACAAATGCGCCTCACGGAAGCGCGGTTGCCCGCCGGGGGAGAGGGGCGCCGGGCATCGAGCGCCGAGCATCGAGCGCCGAGCGCCGAGCGCCGAGCATCGAGCGCCGAGCGCCGAGCGCCGAGCGCCGAGCGCCGAGCGCCGAGCATCGAGCGCCGAGCGGCGGCCGGTGTGAGGCGGCCACCCGTGGCGGTTGGTGGCTGTTCTCCAACGGGCAGGTAATGCGCAGGGAATAGTGTTGTCATGTTCAGTCAACGCGCGTAGCGCCCGGCGGGGTTTCTGCGGTTTTCTGAAGCGTCTCTTCCCCCCACACATCAGGAGACCTTCATGCGCCGCGCCCTCTTCGGCCTGTCCGCCGCAGCCCTGACCTTGGTCGGGCTCACCGCAGCTCCCGCGCTCGCCGAGCCGCCGGCCCCGCCGTCGGAAGCAACCGCCCGGGCGGAACTCGGCGCCCTCACCGTCGCCGCACCGCACTCCATGGACGGCTACGCCCGCGACAAGTTCGACATATGGTCGCACCAGCCCGATGGCTGCACCACCCGCCAGGACGTTCTGGCCCGTGACGCCAAGGCCGTCGCGGACGGCCAGGAAGCCTGCCAGCCCACCAGTGGCAAGTGGTACTCCGCCTACGACGACACCACGGTCACCGTCGTCGCCCAGGCCACCATCGACCACATGGTCCCGCTCGCCGAAGCCTGGCGCTCCGGCGCCGACAAGTGGAGCACCGACCAGCGCAAGGCCTTCGGCAACGACCTCAAGGACCCGCAGCTCCTCGTCGCCTCCGAGTCCTCCAACAGCTCCAAGAGCGACAGCGGGCCGGCTGATTGGAAGCCCACCAACCACAGCTTCTGGTGCACCTACGCCAAGGACTACACCCATGTGAAGTCCGTCTGGAAGCTCACCACCACCGACGCGGAGAAGTCCGCCCTGACCTCGATGCTGGACACCTGCGGCACCAACTGACCGGCAGGGCCGTCAGCCTGCCCGGCTGGACGCCGGCAGATGCCTCACCACACACGGACACCTGCGGCTCGTACACCCTGGCGGCCGGGAGAGCCGTCTGCTGCATGTTCTGAACGGGCTGAACGGGCTGAACGGGCTGAACGGGCTGAACGCGCTGAACAGGGCGCCCCTGCCATGCGGGAGGGGCGCCTTCGCGTTCCGGCGGATCAGGACGAACGGCGGGTCGCCAGACGCGCGGAGCTGCGCGGCGCTCGCCTTCCAGGGGGTGCCAACCCGCTCGCCCTGGTGGAAGTAGCAGTCCCGACTTCTCCGGCCGCCACTGACGCCGTGGGGTTCGGCATGCTCGCCGACCGGCCGATGGTGTCGTCGCGGGGTCGCGGGGTCGCGGGGTCGCGGGGTCGCGGGGTCGCGGGGTCGCGGGGTCGCGGGGTCGCAGGGTCGCAGGGTCCCACGGACACCGGTCACCCGGAACTCCGGTGCATTCCAGGGGTGTCGGTGGTGTGGGCTTCGGGTGCCGACTGCGCGTCCAGGTATGGAGCCAGGAAGGCCGTCAGTGCGGAGAGCGTTGCCTCGGGTGCTTCCTCGGCGGGGTAGTGGCCGCAGTCGGGCAGGATCACGCTCTGTACGTCGTCGGCGGCGAGTCGCATTGTGGTCCCGACCAGTTCGCCCGTGGACTGTGCTCCGGCGATGGTCAGGACCGGAAGCGTCAGTCGGCGCTCGGCGCGCTGCTCGTTCTGCTCGATCGTCACGTCCAGTGCGCGGTAGAACTCGAAGCTGGACCGCAGGGCCTCGGGGCTGGCAGAAAGAGCCCCGACGTAGAGGTCCACGGCATGGTCCGGCAGGGCGGTCGGGCTCGCCGCCTTCGAGGCGAACTGATGCGAGAAGAAGAGGTGTTCACGCCCTCTGACCAGTTGCTCGTTGATGCCGTCGAGCCGGTTGAAGCCGAAGTGCCAGAGTCGGGTGTTCGCGTCTCGGCTCCCGACCAGCGGCGGGTACGGGGACAGGCCCGGGATGGCCGCCTCGGCGACGGCCAGACGGGCGAGCCGGTCCGGATGGTCCGCAGCCAGGGCGTAGCCGGTCCACATGCCGATGTCGTGGCCGACCATGGCGAAGCGCCGGTGTCCCAGCGCGTCCATCAGGGCCACCAGATCACTTGCGAGGGTGCCGGTGTCGTAGCCGTCGCGGGGTTTGTCCGAGAGCCCCACGCCACGTGGATCGACGGCGACGACCTGGTAGTTGGTCGCCAGCGCCGGCATGACAAGGCGCCATGCGTACCAGGTCTGGGGCCACCCCGCTACCAGCAGCAGCGGAGGCCCGTCGCCGCCGGTGACCGCGTGCAGACGCAGTTCACCGGTGTCGACGTAACGACTGGTGAAGATGTCGGCGAACCCTGGTGGCAGGTGGGGTGCCCCGGAGGTCGAGCCGGGGCCCTCGGGTGAGGCCGGGCCACCCGGCGGCGCGCTCATGTGGGTCGGTCTCCGGGAGGCGCTCGTGCGGGCGGTGCGGGTGGTCGGGGGCATGTGGGTTCTCGATTCTTGGGAGGCGCGCGGGGGTTCCGCCGTCGGTCGGTGTGTCCGGGCGGGGAGTCGATGAGGGGGCGGCGGCGTCCGGGCGGTGGCGGGTCCCCGTGCTGACGGAAGGGCGTCTGTCGAGCGGCGCGTGGCCCACGCTAGCACCATGTTGGATCGCTCAGTCCAACATCATCAGTTATTTTGACTGATCGGTCCAGGAAGGCGTTAGCATCGTTGAGGCACACACGGCACGGAGAGGTGCGTCATGGCAGGCCGAAAGCAGTTCGACGTCGACGAAGCCCTGTGGCAGTCGATGCGGGTCTTCTGGCAGCGCGGATACGCGGACACCTCGCTCGACCTGCTCGGCTCCGCCACCGGCCTCGGCCGCGGGTCGCTCTACGGGACCTTCGGCGGCAAGGACTCACTGTTCCGGATGTGCCTGGACCGTTACGTATCGACGTACGGCGGTCGGTACGAGCGGTCGATGGCGGCCCACCCGGAGGACCCGGCCCGTGCGATCGAGGCATTCTTCGACGTCACCCTGGATCGCCTCGCGGACCCGTTGGTACCCGACGGATGTCTCCTGGCGCAGGCGGCCACCCAGTCGGCGACACTGAACGCGGAAAGTCGAAGCCATGTGGAGGCGTTGCTCGGCAAGCAACGGGATCGCGTGCGTGCCGGCCTCTCGATCCCCGGCGTCGACGGACCGGAACTGGACGATCTCGCCCTGTACGTCGTCGCGGTCAACCAGTCGCTGGCCGTGTTGAGTCGCGCCGGCATGCCGCTCGCCGGGCTACGTGCCGTCGTCCGGATCGCCTGCACCACGGTGGCGGACTCTCTGGGGCGGGCGAAGGGCGCCCCCTCGGCCGCCGGTAGGACGTAGGGCGTAGGCGTAGTAGGGCGTGCGGATTCGCCCTGTGAGGCAACCTGGCGAGGGGGAGTCTCGGCGCCGTGGTGCATTGCGGGCGCCGATCGGGTGCTCCGCTCCGACGATCGGTGGGACGGTGACGGGGGTGTTCCCCGCGCTGTCAGCGGAGCCAGAGGCCGCGGTCGCCTCGTGCACCCGTCTCCGGTTGACGTGGCTCCGGGCGCGCTGCCGGCCGTTCCGCCGAGCGCCAGGCCGTCGCCCAGCGCTTCGGAGCGGTCCGGCCGGTGGCGGAAGGCGGAGGTCCGAGGTCAGGCGGCGAGGACCTGGTCCACGAACTGATTCACGTTGGTGAGCGTGCGGGTGATGCGTTCTTCCAGGGTGAGCGACTCCTCGTACCGCAGGAGGCCGGAGTGCTTCTTGCCGCGGAGATAGAGGGAGCAGGCCAGATCGGCGCAGAAGTACGCCCCGACGGTATTGCCCTGGCGTCCGGAGGCGCCGGCTTTGGGCGCGGCGAGAAGGCAGACACCCGACCCCGGGTGGCCGGTCGTGCACATCGTGCACGCGGTGGTCTTGGTGAAGCTCCGGGCGATGCGCCGAGGGGTGCGCAGTGTGACCCCGACGAGTTCACCCTCGCGTTCCGTCACCACATAGCCGCGATCGGGCGCCCCAGGGTCGCGCCACCCCAGAAAGTCCAGGTCGGCCCAGGGGAGATCCGGCAGGTCCCGCGGCACGCTGAGCCTGAGCGCCTCGCCCTTGGAGCAGTTCACAAACGAGGCGCGTATCGCCTTTTCACCGATGGGTTCCATGGCTCGGGAAGCTAACACGCTCAAATGCCGCACGTCGCGGGAATATTCGCGCCGCCGGAACGGGCGCCGTGATGCGGCGTCGGCACAGGTCTTTCCCGTCGTCCCCGTCATCCTTCCTGCGCTCTGCCCGGCCCCATCCGACCAGGTGCGACCTGCCCAGGCGCAACCTGACCGGGCGCTCGGCGCATCCCTACGGGGCTCCGGTGCCGCTGCGGGTCCGCCGGGCGCGGTAGTTGGCGACGTTACGGCGATTGCCGCACACCTCCGGCATGCAGTAGCGACGCCTGCCGGCCTTGCTGGTGTCGACGAACACGCCCTGGCACCCCTCGGCCGTGCAGTGCCGGAACCGGTCATGGCTCAGGGTTCGCACGGTGCCCAACAGGCCGACGCCCATAAGGACGGCCAGTTCGTCCGCGAGGGGGGCGTCCGGCCGCGCCGCAACGAACCACTGCCATCGCCCTTCGTCGTCACGGAACAGAGACGGTCCGGTGCCCGCTCGGGAGACCAACGCGGCTGCGGCGTCCACTACATCCTGCTCGTCCGTCGTCTCAAGGACGGCGTGAACCTCCTGACGCAGTGTGTGCACCTGCTCGAGATCCCGTTGCGTCGGCCGACGTTCGTCGGCCAGGGCGTCCGGATGCAGATCGTGGTCTGTCAGAAACGCTGCCAGCGCGGCCGGGTCGGGCAGCACGTCACCGGCGCTGCGTACACGAGGGGAGGTGTTGACGAGGTCGGTGGCGACCCCAGCCCCCAATGCGTAATCGGAAAAGTTGAATTTCACGCCTTACTCCAGCTAGGGTAACGGTACAAAGTCGATTTTACCCCTTAGCGTGGGAGTGGGTGTCATGGCTGCTCAGGCCGCTGCGGCGTGGAAACTGAACCAGTACGTCACTGTCTCTGGAGGAGAGGTCGCCACGGGCGTCTTCGGCCAAGGCCCACCGGTGGTACTCGTCCACGGCACGCCCGCATGGTCCTTCCTGTGGCGGGACGTGGTTCCTCTCCTCGCGCGCGAACACACCGTGCACGTATGGGACTTGCTCGGCTTCGGTGATTCTCGCACCGCCCCGGGCTGCGCTCCCTCGATCGCCCAGCAGGCCCGCACGCTGGCGGAGCTGACCGAGCACTGGGGCCTGGAGGAGCCCGCTCTGGTCGGCCACGACATCGGTGGCGGGGTCGTGGCACGAGCACATCTCGTCGAGCGTGTACCGGCCCACCGGCTCGTGCTGCTCGATGCCGCCCTTCTCGGCCCGTGGAACACCCCGTTCACGGAACACCAGCAACGTCACGCGGACGTCTATCGCACCATGCCGACGGACATCTTCGGCGACGTCATCGCCGCTCGCTTTCGCACAGCCACCCACCAGCCCATGTCCCAGGAGGCGGCCGACGGCTATCTCGCCCCGTGGGCAGGCCCCGAGGGACAGCAGCGGTGGATCGATCAGGTTGCCGCCGTCCGTCACGAAGACACCCGCGAGGCCGTGGCCCGCCTCGGCGAGATCACTGCCCCCACCCTGGTCCTGTGGGGTGAACGCGACGAGTGGCTCGACCCCGCCACCAGTGACCGCATCGCCGCCGCCATCCCCGGTGCCGTCCAGGAGACCGTCCCGGGGGCGGGCCACTTCGCTCCCGAGGACAACCCCCGCGGCGTCGCGGAGGCGCTGCTGAGGTTCCTCGCCTGACTGATCGCTTCAGGCGCTTCAGGTGTCTCCTTGTCGTGCGGTCAGCCGTTGTGGGCCGCGGCGGGCGCCCCGGCCGCGATCCCGACCACACGGCCCCCGCCGGTGACCACTACCGCATCAGCCGTCCTGGCCCATGACGCGGTAGCCCACCTTGCCGTCCTGCTCCTCGCCGTCGCGTTCCTCGTCGTCTCCGTCGAGCGTCACGCTGCCGTACTTCCCGTCGGCCACCCACTCGACCTTCACGGTGAACCGGACATCCTTGCTGCCCGGGCTGAGCCGGAGGTTCAGCTGCTGGGGGTTCTCGGCGGTAACGGTGAACGGAAAGGCCGTGGCCTGGTGGCCACCGGCTTTGCCGACAGCCGGTACGACGGGTGACGGGACACGGGTGAGATCGACATCGAAGGCACGGCCCTTGAGGGCGGCCGGGCAGCCCTTCGGCTCGGCCACCGCCCCGCCCGTCGGGGGCGGTTCGCTGGACACAACGGAGACCTCGACGCCGATGACCATGATGGCCTCGTCCGTCTTGGCCTGCAGCGTGATGGGGAGGCTGGCGGGTCTGCCCGGCGCGGCGACGGGGACGCCTCGCTTGCACTCCGTAGCGGGATCCGTCGCCGCCTTCGGGTCGAGGTACAGGTGCTCGCCTCCGACCGTCCGGGAGGCGAAGGCGGTGAGTCCGGGTGGGCCGCTGATGGCGCTCCAGGCCCATTCCCACAACCCCTGCACGGCCCAGAAGCCGACAGCGCCGATGAGCGGCAGCAGGACCAGCGTCACCCAGTGCGTACGGTCTCGCAGCGGTGACATCGAAGAGCGCGCCGACTCCGGATCCTCCGCAGTCGCCCGCGGAGGGGACGGATCCCCGTCCCGATCCCTTTCTGGTGAAGTGCGCTCCTCGACATCGTTCCCCTGCGATGTGGTCTCGTCCGCCGGCACAGCTACCCCCGATACCAGAACGGCGCCGGACGAACTGGGGCAGTGGCTGACGGGACCCCACCAACCGTTCGCCGGAGGCCAGTTGTCCAGGACTGGGACGGCCCCGGATCTCGGACTCAGTCCATCATGCGCCGCGGCCGCTGTCATGACTGCAGTGGGTCGGTCACGACCGAGACGCGATTCGCCGTCCGCAGTCAGGCCACGAACGGCGTCCCGTCGGCCGTCGCCGCGGCCACTCCTTCGGCGTACCGGCACCACACGCGGAGCCCACAACGGGCCGTGTAACGCCCGGCGCCGTCGGCGCGTGGTGCACGGTGGTGCCCAAGAAGGCCGGACGGTGGTGTTCCGGCCCGCGCGACAGGCGTGCGGCTTCATCGCGGAGGCATCCGAGAGGAGAGGACACAGCGTGAGTGTGCAACGGGTGGGCATCGTCGTCCACGAGGGGAGACCCACCGCCGTGAGGGCCGCCGACGTCGTGCGGGGGTGGTGTGCCCGGCAGGGTGTCGGCTGCACCGCCATCGACGTATGGAACCAGGACGAGCAGCGGCGGGACGCACGGGAGGAGGTCGACGCGGCCGGTGACCCCGACCTCATCGTCACGCTCGGCGGCGACGGTACGTTCCTGCGCGGGGCGCGGCTGGCGGCGCAGAACGACGCGCTGGTCCTCGGCGTCGACCTGGGCACCCTCGGTTTTCTGACCGAGGTCCCGGCCGACGACGTCGAGCACGCCCTGGACGTCATCCATCACGGGCGGGCGGGCGTCGAGACCCGGATGATGCTGACGATGCGCGCATCCCGGCCCCTGGAGCTCCCCGAGGGGATGGAAGCCCTCCTGCGCTACGGCCGAGGCCCCGCGCTCCCGTCACCACTGGTGCGCCCGGAGTGCGCCGTCGCCCTCGACTGGGGTGTGGCGCTCAACGTGACCGCGCTCAACGACATCGTCCTGGAGAAACTGGCCCGCGACCGGCAGGTCTCCATCGGCGTGTATCTGTCCGGCAGGCTCCTCGCCTCCTACGCCGCCGACGCCGTCCTGGTGGCCACGCCCACCGGTTCCACCGCCTACAGCTTCGCTGCCGGCGGCCCCGTCATCTCTCCGTCCGCCGACGCCATCGTCTTCACTCCCGTCGCACCGCACATGACCTTCAACCGCTCGGTGGTGGCCGCCCCCGACGAGGCCGTCGCCCTCCGCGTCCTGGAAGGCTCCGGCCGCGCGGCGGTGAGTGTCGACGGCCAGCTTCGTGGCGTCCTGGATCCGGGCGACTGGATCGGCGTCTACGCGGCCCCACGGCGTCTGCGGGTGGCCCGGCTCGAACCGAAGGACTTCTACGGCAGGCTGCGCGAGCGCATGCGGCTGACCGACGCCCCCGCGGCCGCCGGCGCCGACCTCGCTCCGCTGTGGCCCCGTACCAGCCCCGTTCCCGACGACCTCGCACACCTGCACCTTCCGCCGCTGCCCGCAGGGGCCGACTGAGGATCCGGCCCTGGCGCCCTAGATCCCGAAGGGTGCCGCGTAGCGGACGGTGCCCGTGGGCAGTGGGTGGGCGGCATCCAGAGTCATGGCCATCAGGGCCTCGTCCGGGACGTCGACGGTCAGGCCGATGCCCTGGGCGGAGGCACGGGTGAAGCCGAAGCGCGGGTAGTACGCCGGGTGTCCGAGGACGGTGACGTAGTGCTCGCCCATGTCCTTGGCTGCCGTGAGCGCGGCTCGGACGGCGGCCGAGCCGGCGCCGCTCTTCTGCCGGCCGGGCCGCACGGAGACGGGGGCCAGGCACAGCGCCGGGGTGTCGTCGATGTGGCAGCGGGTCAGCAGGGCGTGGCCGATGAGGTTGCCGTGCTCGTCGGTGGAGACGAGGGACAGGCCCCCGATCCAGGAGGGGTCGGCGCGGAGGGCGTCGACGAGGTCGGCCTCGGCCGAGGTGTCGAACGCGGCGCGGACGATGTCGCGGATGGTGGGGATGTCGGCGCCGGTTTCGACGCGGGTGAACCACTGGTGGTGTGTCTGCATCACAGGGCGGAGATCCGTTTCATGGCGGTGTTCGTGCCGGAGCCACGTCGCGGGCCACGCTCTCGGCGAGGCGGGCACTGGGGTCAGGCCGTGGCGACTTGATCAACTCTGCTCATAGGTAAGGAAACTGAAGGATAGGGGGGCGAGTCGGCCGAGCGGAACCTCCCGTGTGTCAGGGCCGTACGACCCGAGCGGGCCGAAGGAGCCGGTGCGTCGTGGCCCCGCCGTACCGTACGACTCCCGGGAAGGCGTCACGACTCCCGGGAAGGCGTCGCGCCGCGGCCCTGGCGGTCGAGCTCGGTGCGGTGCTCCTGGGGGAGCGCTCCATCGGGAACGGTTGTCGCTGGTACCGCCTGACCACCGCGAGTGAGGTCGAGGCCGTGCGCGGGGACCTGAGGCCTCGGGCGCGGCGGGTGGTGTGGCCGGACCTGGGCGGGAACATCGATGCGGTCCGGGCCGGCATCCTGGACCGAGAGCATCGTGAATGCCGGTCGAGCAGAGCGCCGGGACAGGGTTCCGCAGGGTTCGAGTCGCGGAGTCGTGGATGGGCCGGGACAATGGGTCGGCAATGGGTCGGCGCTGGTGGTGTGCGGCGGGCCAGGTCGGCGAGCTGCGTTGATTCCGCTGGAGTCGACCGCCCGTCACCCTCTGCTGGACGCGGTGCCGCCGGATGTCGACGGCGTGCCACAGGCGCGATGACGCACGCACCGCACCGGAACCGATGAGTCACCGGGCGGGTGCCGTTCGGTGTGTTCGGCCGTGTCGCCCGAGGCGTCGAGGGTCTGATCCCTCGCGCGGAGCGCTCCGGTGCCGACGGCGGGAGTGCCGAGGATGCGCTCGAGGTCGGGGAAGGAGTCCATGTGACCCTCCTCGACGTGGATCTGGGGCGCCGTCGCATCGGCCTCTCCCTCATGAAACCCCCGCAGTGCTGAGGGCGCCACCGGGGCGACGCCTCGCTTGCGGTTGTGCGCGCTCGTGAAGGGGATGCCGAGGTGGCGTCCGGATCAGGCGTCGCGCTGCGAGGCGGATCCGCGTGGGACGCGGGTCCGCCTCGCAATGAGGGCTTACGCCATCAGTCAGTAGCGACCGTGACGACGCCGGTTGTGCCGACGACCGTGCCTCCGACGCCGCCAGCCGCCATAGCCTCTGTCGCAGTCCCAGTCACGCCGGCGCCTGCGAGGGAAAACTATCCGGAAGCTCATGATTGCCTCCCTGGATCCGTTCCTTGTCGACGAGCCCGATTAGGCTGCGTCAACTCCCAAGCTACGACGCCGATCTGTCTCCCACAAGCAAAAATGCATGAAATTTCAGACAAAGCGGAAATATCACCCACAGTGTCAGATTGTATCGATGCGTCACCATCCGGGTGTGAGCCTTGAATCGCCCCCTGACCGGTGCGCCGGACGGCGTTCCGGTGGGAGCGTGCGAGGACGCCGGCGTTCGCGGCCCACGCGCGGCGGAGGTCGCACCGGGGCGGCCGGCCGGGTGTGGGACGGCCCGGCGGGCACTGTGTCCCGCACGGGCCGCGTGATGCGCCGTTCGACGCCGGTTGCCCGGCGGCGACAGGTGGCGGCTTGCCCGTCGGCGACATGCGGCAGCCACCTCGGTGACCAGCGTCCCGCTGTCCGGATCCGGCGCACCTCGTCGAGATCCGGCTCACCTCATCGAGGCCGATCCCCAACTCTCGCAGAGCGCCGGTCGGTTCGCTACGGGCGGTGATCCCGGTCCCGTACAGCCGGTAGCCGCCTTCCGACCGACGTCATCGGCCCGTGAAGCGGCCGAGGGCCGTCATCGCGATCAGCAACGCCGCCAGTACACCCAGGCCGATGCCGCCCGCCCTGGCGGCGTGGCGGGACAGGAAAATGCCGAAGATCGTTCCCAGCGTGGTGAGCGGCACCGCGTAGCGCGCGATGTCGGTGAGCACCTCGCCGAAGGGGAGCGGACCGCGAATACCGTCCTGGCACGTATCGCAGGCGAGGGCCATCAGCGGTCCTGTCGTTCCCGTCAGGACCCCGGCCGCCAGTACGGCCATGGCCAGGACGAGTTGCCATGTCCAGTCGGCGGCGGTGCGGCGGTTCGTGACCCGCTTCCGAGCTGGGGTCGGAACCTGGGCCGGGCTCCCGTCAGGACCGGGCGGCTGGTGCCTGCCGGGGTCGGCGCCAGGGTCAGGGTCCGGGGCGGCGGGGTCGGAAACGGTGCCGGGGTTCTCCATACGGTGGACTCTACGAACCGCACCGCCGTCTCGTACCGCCTTCGTCCCCCGAACCGCCAAGTGTGGTGCCTCCGGCCCGGAGCGGGCGCACGGCGCCAGCAGCGCCTGTACTGTGCCCGGTTGGCGCTCCCATCGGCGGCCCGCCGGGCCGCCGAGGCGGCGGCCGGGCGCATCGGGCGGGGAACCGCCACCGGCCCTCCGACCCGGGTCGTCAGATGTGCCAGCTGACCGTTCCGCTCACCGACGACAGAACGATGAGCAGTACGACGTCGAGGACGCCGAAGACCAGCCCCAGCCAGGCCCGCAGGCGCCGGATTGTTCCGCGGCTCAGAGCCAGGACGCTCAAGACCACCGCGCACGGACCGAGGAACGCATTGAAGACCAGCGCTCCCAACAGGCCGCAGACGAACGAGGCCACGGCCATCCGGTCGGCCTGCGGATGCGGGCCGGTCTTCAGCGGGATCAAGGTGGAGGTCATCGAGGGGCTCCCTTCGTCGTGGTCGCCGACTTACGCCGCTCGCGTACGAAGAACACCGCCAGCCAGGTCGTGATGGCGATTCCGGCGACGACGGTGAGCGGCACCGGGACATGACCCGCAGTACCCAACAGCACACCGAAGAGGAAAAGGGCTACAACAAGGAAGAGCATGGTGGCCTTTCCCTACGAGGCCGGCTGGCCGAACCGCGCAACCGGCCTGGACGGACACCTGCCGCTCCATTGCGGCGGCTTGCATCACCCCTCGTACCCCAACGGCGCGGGTGTATGGGACGGCGCCGCGCTGGACGAAGCGGCTGTCGGTCACCTGCGCGTGCTGGAGGGGCGCATGTAGGGGCACGGTCAACGCCCCCGTAGGCAGGGGCGCTCAGCAGAGCGCGACACCCCCGAGCGCTCCCATTCGCCGCCGCAGCACGGGCATTCAGGGGAACGCCCACGGACACTCAGGGGAACGCCCACGGGTGTTCAGGGGAACGTCCCGACGGACTCAGAGCCGGCTCTTCCCCTTACCCTCCCCTTCCCTCCTTCCATGAGCCCGGTGGCGGCGCGGCAGGCCCGGGCAATGCAGAGGTCGGGCTTCCCGCGCGGCGCCGCACCGGAGATGATGATCAGGCGGGGGAGGGGCAGCCGTCCCACTCCCCTTGATCTGGAATCTCGACATCTTTCAGCGTCAGTGCGGTACCAACAGGGGGACGAACAATGCGCATCGGGGTCTATCTCGCACACCCGCGGCAGGGCAGTTTCAACCATGCCGTGTTCGCCGCGGTGGCGGACGAACTGCGTGACCGAGGGTGCGAGGTGCTCGCCCACGACCTCTGCGCCGAGCGATTCGACCCCATGCTGTCCGCCGAGGAGACGGAGACGGTCCGATCGGCCGCCTTCACCGATGACGCACAGGTGGCGCAGCACCGGGCGGAGGTGGCCACCCTCGACGCCTTGGTGTTCGTGCATCCGAACTGGTGGGGCATGCCGCCCGCCGTCCTCACCGGGTGGGTGCAGCGCGTACTCGTGCCCGGCGTCGCGTACAAACTGGACACCGCCGAAGGAGAGCCCGCAGGGCTGCTGAAGGCGGGCCGGGCTCTCGTCCTGAACACCTCCGATACCTCCGCCGACCGTGAGGCGAACGAGTTCGGGGACCCGCTGCAGCGCATCTGGTCGTCATGTGTGTTGCCGTACACGGGAGTTGACGACTTCCGCCGGGTCGTCTTCCGCACGGTCACCGACTCGACCGAAGAGGCGCGGGCGGCCTGGCTGCGCCAGGCACGTAGGGAAGCCGCCGCCCTGCTGGCCTGACGCCGCACCACCGGCCGGCCCGATACGGAACCCCGGACCAAGCAGGCCGGGCAGGGCCGGCCGCTTGCCGATGCGCCAGGGCCCTCAGCCGATCAGGCCATCGGCTCCCGGCCCGTACCGGCCGCTCACCCACGGCGAAAAACCTGATCGCCCGACGGCTCGAACCCCGCTGTACAGACGCGGGTGACAGATGCGTATCCTCTCCGCCCCATCACCACCGACGAATTCGAGGTATGGGCAGAAGGGGTCCTCGACGTCGAGGACCCCTTCTGCCCATGGAACACCGGACGCCACCGGTTGCGGGCCGACGGCGACCTGGTCACCTGCGACCGCACCACAGCCCCCGCCGACCTGCACGTCTCCGTATCGGCACTGGGTGCCGCCTTCCTGGGCGGCACGACGCCGGCGTCCCTGGCAGCAGCGGGCAGCTCCGGGAACTGCGACCGGGCGCGCTGGCCCGCGGCACGACGGCCTTCCGCGGCGATCGGGAACCCGTCTACCCCGGCGGTTGGGCCTTTCCCCTCTACTGAGGTTTCCCCCTCTACTGAGGATTCCGCTCCACTGAGACCGGAGCGCACCCGTGCGCGGCTGCGCGACGTCGCGGGGATGCGCATGGTGGCAAAATGGTCGGCATGACGATCAGCCGAAGGGCCGATGCCGCGTAGACGGCCCGGCCGCGTCCGTACCGAGCTACCGCGCCGGCGCCGGATGCACGACGACATCACGATGATCCCGGGGCTGTCCGCGGCAGCCCTCGCCGAAGTCCGGCGGATCGAGCACCGCAAGAAGTACCTGTGGCCCGGCGCGATCGGGCAGGCCATGGTGCGCTGGCGAAGCTTCGTCCACCAGCCGAACCGACGACTGTGGGAGTACGACGAGAGCGGGGGCTGCACGGAGTGGGCCTGTTGTGGCGATCCGTGGCAGGCCCGCGACCACCTCGAAGCGGTGCTGCCGGCGATGTCCCGACGCCGGGCGCGCGAGCTGCGGAGCCTCGTCGAAGCGCTCGACAGACGCTATTGAGCGGGCCCGCCGACTCGCGGCGCCACGTGCACGATGCCCCCGGCGCCAGCCGCTACTGCGACGTGCGCTTCCGCCGGAAAGCGAGGGAACAGGGCCCATGGAAGGCGCAGGCAATCGCCTCCTCCGCGTCGAAGGGGTACGACTCGATCAGCGGCAGGGCCCGGCGCAGCGCCTCGACACCTGGCAGGCTCAGCGGAAACGTGAATTCGGCGGGGCGGTGTTCGGCGCACCAATGCCCGTGTGCCTCCTGCGCGTAGGCAAAGATCACCGTGATGGCATCTCCGGAGTCCGGGCTGATCAGGAGGGGGTAGGCGCCGACGTAGTCGCGGCCGCCCGCGGAGTCCTCCAGAACCCAGTCCGTTCGGGTGCGGCTCCAGTCGGCCCCTCGGGGCACGAAGAGATCGGGGGCCCACCGGTCACGCGCCGCGAGCAGCTCATTGAGAGCTGCCTGGGCCTTCGACAGTGCGGGGGGTGGCACGAGCGAGAGGGGTTTGGTCATGCGCAGGAGTGTGGAGCCTGGGGGCGGCTGAGGGAGGCCGACACTCCGCATCCGCAGACGCCGTGTCCGATCCGTCATGCCGTGTTCGGAACAGCCCTTCCCGCCCCCACCCCGGCGACCGCCGAGTTGCCCCGATACTCGCCAAATGCGAGCGATTCACGGGGAGTTCGAGATCGAGACGCTGAGCGAAGCCACCTGTCGTCCCACACGGTCTTCCCACCCGGTGGCGGCGGGTTCCCGTCGGACGCCGAGCGTCGTGGGTGACAGCGGCCTCGTCGGTCTTCCCGCGGGCGACCGCTGACGGTACGAGATCCCGGACGACGCCGGCCCGGGATCCCTGCACCCGCCCTCACCCCAGCAGCACCGGCAGATCGAACAGCTCGTTCTGCGTGACCACAGGCTTGTTGCGCAGTTCGGATCGGGGAACCGCCAGGCGCAGCCCAGGAAAGCGGGCGTAGAGGGCGGGCAGGGCCACGGCGGCCTCCATACGGGAGAGGGCGGCGCCGGGGCAGACATGGGGGCCGTGCCCGAAGGCCAGGTGGCGGTTGGGGGAGCGGGTGATGTCGAAGGCGTTCGCGGAGGAACCGTGTGCCTGTTCATCGCGACCGATGGCTGCGTGCGAGACGATCACGGCTTCGCCCTTGGCGAGCACCTTGTCGCCCACTGGAACGTCCTCCGAGGCGAACCGGATCAGCACATGCGAGGTGGGCGACGACCAGCGCAGCGTCTCCTCGATCACCGCGTCCCAGCCGGCCTTCCCCGCCTGGACGAGTGCGAGTTGCTCGGGGTGGCCGGAGAGGTTGACGACCGCGTTGACGATGAGCGAGATCGTGGTCTCGTGACCTGCGGCGATCATGACCCCGATGGTGCTGAGGATCTCGTCGTCGGTCAGTCTGTCGCCGTCTTCGGAGGCATGGATGAGGGCGCTGGTGAGGTCGTCGGCGGGTGTCAGGCGACGCGCCTCGATGATCCGGAGCGTCATCCCGCGTAGCTCGGCCAGTGTGGCGCCGACCTCCTCGGGCGGCGTCTGGGTGGAGAAGAACTTCTCGAAGAGGACCTTCAGCCGGGGATGGTCGGCCCGGGCCACACCCAGCAGATCGCTGATGACCCGCATCGGCAGCGGGTAGGCGAACGCCGCCTTGAGATCCACCACTTCCCCGGGTGTGCGGCGGCCGAGGTCCTCGAGCAGGTCCTCGGTCAGCTCCATGACGCGCGGCCGCATCTCGTCGACGCGCCGCGGTGTGAGGGCCTGGGCGACCAGGGTGCGCAGCCGGCGGTGGTCCTCGCCGTCCACAGTGAGCTGGAGCGGCCGGGATTCACCAGCCCGATCAGGGGCCAGTCCTCGGGAATGTCGCCGCGCTGCCACGCGGTCCACAAGGAGATGTCCTTCACCACCCGCCGGTCGGTCATCAGAGCGCGGGCCTCTGCATGGTGAGTGACGGCCCAGACGGGGACGCCGCCCGGCAGTTCCACGGCGGCCAAGGGGCCTTCGGCCCGTAACCGGGCGGTTTCCGCCTCCAGGTCGCTGACGAAGGGGTCGAGTGCGATGCGGCCGGTGCTGGTGTTGATGGTGGTGGTCATCAGGACGGTCTCCAGAATAGTGAAGTCGGTCGCAGACAGGATGGTGAAGTCGGTCACAGGGAAGGGTAGTTGGGCCGCGCCGCGCAGCCACGGTGGCGGCGGGGCGTCATGGCCGAGGGCGGTACGAGCGGTCCGACCCGCCCGAGTGTTCCGGGGGCAGGGGCCGCGGGGCCGTTCCAAGGGCGGGGGTGGCCCGGACGGGCGGCCCGCCGCCCGCTCACCGAGTCGCTTACTGCCCGACCACTCGCCCTATCGGGGGACTGCCGCGCCCGCCCGCGGCCGCCCTGTCCGGGCCCGCCAACAACACAGGTGTTCCGCGCCCCGTACACTCTGACCTCGCCGTCGGCGTCCTCCGGCGGGAAGTGAAAGACATCACATCACCTGGGGAAAGGCACTTCGACGTGACCACCGCGGAGAGCACTGGGGCTCCCATCTATGACGGCCTCGTCGAGGAACGGGGAGACGTCCCGGCCGAAGCCCGTACTGTCGCCGAACAGGCTCTGCGCAGCGCGGAGGAGGCTGTCGATTTCAGCGCCCTGAGGGGAGCGCCGGCGTAACCGGCCCACGCCGCGCGGACGAGGCACTGCAGGGAAGGCTCGCTGCGGGGAAGGCTCGCTGCGGGGAAGGCCCGCTACGGGGAAGGCCCGCTACGTCCGAAGAATTGCTGCGTGACCGGTCACCGGCCACGCCTTCGACCCGTTGCGGCCACCGCTGCGGCGGTACGGCTGTGCGCTGCCCGCTCCGCCCGTCGCTCACGGCGCTTCGGCGTCAGGCAATCCTTCTCAGCAGGGCGGAACCGGCGCCGTCCGCCTCGTTGCTGTGCCGGGTCCGGTGCAATTCACGGCCCCGGCCCGGGTGGAGGTCCGGCCACTTGCCAGGACCTGCGATCGAGGGCAGCAGGTGCGCGTAGTAGTTGGAGATCACCCGCTCCAGCTCGTCGCCCTCGCCGTCGGCACCAAGAATGGCGGCGCCGGCCAGGATGAGCATGACGGACTCGGAATGCTCTGCGGGCTGCACGTCGTCCCGCAGTTCATTACGCTCCTTTGCCTCGAAGAGCGGGCGGTTGACCAGCCTGGCCCACTCATCCCACACCGAGCCGAACTGATCCTTCGTCGAGCCCGTTGCCAGCCTCATGGCCGCGCGGAATCCCTGACTGTGCTGTAGGCAGTGGGCCGACTTCATGCCCACATCCACCCATTCCTGGATTTTGTTCTTCTGGGGTGCGGTGAGTTCGTCGAGGTCCAAGTCGTCGAGCAGGGTTTCCGCCACCTGTTCCTTGGTGGCGAAGTGGAAATAGAAAGCCCCCTTGGTGCACCCGGCGCGCTGCAGGATGTCGGCGATCGTGGCCCCGCCGAATCCGTGTTCCGCGAACTTTTCGGCCGCCGCGGCCAGGATCGCCTGTCGCGTCCGGATCGCGCGGTCCTGCTTCGCATACGTCCGAAGTGCTCGCTCGTGCATTGCGCCCCCACCATCCATCGCGACGGTTGAGGGGTGGCGGGGCGAAGATCCTTCGATGCGCCCCCGCTTCTGGCGGCGCATCGCCCCACCTCCCCCTCTAACGCTTGAAATCCTGCATTAAGAGTTGGGTCACGCTATCGTGTGTCCAAGCGCATGTGCAACACGAAAAACACCTGCAGGCAAGGGAGGTAGCACCGGGTGCGTGGCTGACGACGGCTCCGGCAACGTCGGCCGTGTCGGCACCGGGTGACGGGCAATCATGGCAATGCAACAGCGGCACGGCACGGCGCGCCCCGGTGGCCGTACGGCGCAGGTGCGCCAGGCCGTACTCGACGCGGCGTCCGAGCTGCTTGAGGGGCACGGGTTCGGGAAACTCAGCCTCGATCTGATCGCGCGCCAATCCGGGGTTCATGAGACGACGCTCCGCCGGCGCTGGCGTACCGTCGAGGGAATAGTCGCGGACCTGCTGGAACTGCATAAATCGACACTCCCGGCGCCCGACACCGGATCCTTCCGTGAAGATCTGCACGCGCTTGCACGCGTGATTCTGAAATTCCTCGACAGTCAGCGCAACCGCCATCTCGTCGAAGGAATGGTCGCGGCGGCGGCCCGCGATCCCAGCCTGGCCGAAGCCATCGGGGATACGTACACCGCCCGCATCGAGCAGGTCACGGAGCTCGTGAACCGGGCGATGGAGCGGGGCGAGTTGGGACCGGACACCGACGCCGCTGCGGTGATCGCCGCGCTCAGCGCACCGTTCTACTACCGGCTCCTCATCACCCACCGCCCCCTCGACGACGAAGTCGCCCACTTCAGCGCCGAAGCCGCTTACCACGCCGCCATGGCAGGAGCCTTCAGCGTCCCGGGCGCGGAGACACCAGTCGCCGGCTGAGAGGCGCAGCCGAGGAGGCCGGAGCGGGCTGGGCAACCCTCTTGGCCTGCGGCTCGGCCGGGCGGAGCTGCACCGTCGGTCCGATCACGGTGATCGGCGTCGGGTCCGTCGGGCTGACCGTTGTGTACGCGGGGCCGGTCAGGCCTTGGCGTGCCCTGGACGGGACGTCGACCGGCCGGTCTTGTGGCCTCCGCCATGTGTCATGCCGTCAAGTCGCCTCTGTTCAGGCTGTTCAGGCTGTTCAGGCGCTCTTGGGACGGCTTCCGGCGCTCGGAGGGTTGCGGCTGTTTCCCGGAACGTCCCGGCGGTACCCGTGCCCCACACGGGCTCCGTTGCTTCCTCGGCCTCCCGGCGGCTGCGCGGCTGTACCGCGCCGCCGCGGGTGGCCGGGTGCGGTGCCCGAGGGTGCCGGGGCTGCTCGATGGGACGGTGACGGGCGTTCGCGTCATCCGGGGATATGCAGAGCCGCCCGCTTGGTTTTCCCCACCAGGCAAGGTGCGGACCGCACCTCGATCACCGTTCACGATCACCGTTCACGATCACCGTTCACGATCAACGTTCACGATCAACGTGGCTCCGGTCGGGGATGCCCTTGTCTGCCCGAATGCCGCGTGACTCTCCTCGTGACGACTGCTTCCGACTCGAGGCCGGTGGGCCATTGGCTGCGAGTAGAGTGCGCTGATGATCCTGGTCCCGGACACGTTCGCACAGGGCACCGTCGAGCGCGAAGGGGAGCCCGGAGCGACGTGGCTCGCCCAACTGCCCCAAATCGTGGACGAGTTGCCGGCACGCTGGGAGTGTGTGCCGGACGGCGACGTCATGCACGGGGGCGTCGGGGTCATCGTCCCGGTGCGACGGCGGGCCGAGGAGGCCGCTGTGTTGAAGGTGTCGTTTCCGCATCCTGGCAACGTCCACGAGCCGGACGCATTCGCGGCATGGGGCGGGCGCGGAGCTGTCCTGCTGCACGAGCGCGACGGCGAGAACTTCGCGATGCTGCTCGAGCGGGTCCACACATCGACCCTGGCGGAGGTCGAGGACGGCGATGAGGTGGTGACAGTGGCGGCGCGGATCAGTCGCCGCCTTGCCGTCCCCGGGCCGCCCGGACTGCCCCGGCTGCGGGACCAGGCCGACGCCTGGGAGGAGCAGCTGCTGAGGGATGCTGAAGAACTGACGCTCACGGTCTCCCGCTGCGTCGTGGACGCCGCTGTGGCGACCGTTCGTGAGCTGGGCCACAGCCAGCCGGACGTTCTCATCCACGGCGATCTGCATGCCAGGAACATCCTGCGCGCCGACCGCGAGCCATGGCTGGCCGTCGACCCCAAGGGGTACGCGGGAGACCCCGCCTACGACGCCGGCGTGCTGCTCATGTCGCGCGCGTTCACCCTCCTCGAAGCGGACGATCCGGGCAGGGCTGCCCACCGCGTTCTGGACGTCTTCGCCGAGGTCGCGGAACTCGATCGAGCACGCGTCCAGCGCTGGGCCCAACTGCACGCCCTCCAGGCTGCGTTCTGGGGGCGTCGGCACGGGTTTCGCATGGTCCGCAGCGGATCACAGGTGGACCGGCTCACCGAGTTCGCAGACCGGCTTGCGGAGTTGCTCATGGAAGGTGCCGCGATCGGTTGAGCTCTGCCGGGGCGTAGGACGCCTACGGCCTGCACGGGCTACGGGCCGGCTGTCCCAGACTCCGTGGGGCACCCGTCGGTACCATGCAGCACCATGATCACTACCCGCAGGGAAGACGGATACGAGATCACTACCGATCCGGACCGTCTCGACATCGGTTTGGTCCACCACTGGCTTTCGACCGATGCCTTCTGGGCGCTGGGCCGCAGCCGCGAGACGGTCGAGCAGTCGGTCCGTGCCTCTCTCAACTTCGGTCTCTGTGACGCCCGCGGTGACCAGGTGGCTTACGCACGTGTCATCACAGACTCGGCGACCTTCGCCTGGCTCTGCGATGTCCACGTCGACCGTGCACACCGCGGCAAGGGCCTCGGCACTTGGCTCGCCACCGCGATCCGTGACCACCTGGCTCCCTACAACCTGAAGCGGATATTGCTGTCCACCCTCGACGCGCACGAGGTCTACGCCAAGGCCGGCTTCATCCCCTTCCCCGATCCGCACCATCTGATGATCATGAGGTCCCCGGAGTGAGCGCTGGCAGCAGGCGCTGACCCTTCTGCAGCGCCGTCATTTCGAGCGGTGGGGGGCGCCCCATACACATCACGTTGGACCACACCGCATCGAGGATCAGCCTTTGACCCCGTACTCCCTGGCGTTCTACGTGGACGTCGTCACCACCGGCACCGTTCTCGGCGTGCGTCCGACGGACTCTCCCGACCGGGTCACCGAGGCCCTCGGGCCGGACTTCGGCGAGAACAGCCTCGGTGACCGCAGCATGTGCCGTGACTACGGCCTGGCCGAGTTCGTCTGGGACCGCGCTTCCGCCGACCGGCCCTGGTCCGGCCACCACTTCACCCTGCAGGTGCACAGGTTGGCCTCCGGGGGACGCACGCTGGCCAATGAGAGGTTCCGCGCCCGGTACGGGCGCTTCGCTCCCAGGCTTCGGTTCGAGAAGGTGCAACGCCTCGTGCGCCGGCGTGGTGTCCCTCTGCTGGAGATCCCGGAAAGCGCGGCGAACGCACCGTACTACCGGACGTTCTGGCAGCCCGATTCCCAGGTGGCGGTCTCCGTCATAGGTGTCTGCGGTGAGTACGCCACACCGGACAACCTACGGGTCGGCGACGTATACAGCATTCATGCCTCGATGACTGCCGACGAAGTGGAGTGGCGGAGGGCGCGGGTCCGATAGGGCCGGAGCCGACCGGGTCGGATTGCCGATTCGCGCAGTATGGGGCCCTGCCCCCTCGCGCACGCTCGGTCACGACAACAGGGCCCAGTTGCAGGGGTGTTGAGGACCGGCTCGGCCGAATTCCGGCTCACCGCGTAGCGGCCGCGGCGAGTCGGGCGACTCCTCCTCCGGGGCGGTTTCGGGCTCGAGTGAAGGTGCCTCGCGAAGTCGACCGCGAGCGCGCCCCTACGGACCGAGGACCGCAAATATGCCCTACCGACCGAAGAAGCCCCGGCACGGTTCAAGGGCGTGGATCTCGACCGGAACCGCGCGGTGCGCCTGCCAGCGCGCACGATCGAGGCGCAGTCGTTGCACAGTACGGGCTGTCCCTTGCACGGACGCCACGGTCACGCCGTCCGGAAGGTAGCCGAGCTTTTCCGAGACCCGGAGGGAGGCGGGATTGTCGGTCATGGCGGCGGAGGCCACGGCAGTTGCGCCGAGTCCGGCGAAAGCCAGGTGCAGCACCGCTGCTCGCATCTCCGTGCCGATCCCCTGGCCCTGGTGGCCCTGTCCCAGCCACGAGCCCGTTTCGGCCTCCTCGGCTACGGCGAAGTCGGCAGCGGTGAGGTCCTGGCGTCCGACGACCTTGCCGTCGCGGAGCACGGCCAGGCTGAGCGTCCACGCCCGCTCGTGCCAGTGCGCGATGGTGCCGAGGAGATGCTGGAACGTCGACCGCCCACGCTCTTCCGGGCTCGCGTCGGTCCACGGCACCGTGAACGGCATGCGCCCCGCGTCGTGTACTCCGCCCGCGGCGACCGCAGCCAAATCGTCCAGGAGGTTCAGGTCGGGCAGCCGCAGCTCAAGGCGTGGTGTCGTGATCCGGAGCCGGTACAACGGCCATGCAGAAGCTGTCATGACAGGAGACTGCCAACGGGGTGTGTGCACGTCCATTGAATTACCGCGATGCGGAGCGCCATCCCCTGCATCGCGGGGACCGCGGTACGGCCCGCCTGCGCGGGCTGATGTCCATCGTGGGGATGGGCATCGGCATGGGGGTGGGCATGGGCATGGGCGCGGGCGCGGGCATCGCGCGGGCGCGGGCATGGGCGCGGGCCTCACTCCGGGGATCGCAGCAGTCGGATCGCGCACCACCTCCGCAACGAGGAGGGCGGTTCCGGCGCACCGCCCGGCATGGCGGTCGACCGGTCGCAGCGGGCTCCGGTGGGTCTCGGTGGCAGTGCGTGTCGCCAGAATGATCCAGGTGAGGTAAATTTGATTCGCATAGATAAAAAAGAGAGTGAGGTGCCATGGAGCGGACGTTCACCAATGCCGCGCGGCGAGCCCAGATCGTGCAGGCGGCGATCGACACGATCGCCGAACTGGGCTATGCCAAGGCGTCGTTCGCCCGGATCACGGAACGGGCCGGGCTGCGCAGCCCACGGATGATCTCCTACCACTTCACCGACAAGGACGACCTCATCCACCAGATCGTCCAGGAGGTGTTCGTGGCCGGAGCCGAGTTCATCGGCGCCCGTATGGCGGCCGAGGAGACCGCGGGCGGCAAGCTGCGCGCCTATCTGGAGGCCAATCTGCAGTTCCTGCGCGAGCACCCGCAGGAGATGTCGGCGCTCACCGAGATCGGACCCCATGTGCGCGACGACACCGGTACGCCGTACACCTCTCGGAGCGCTCAGGAGCCCAGCGTGCGGGGACTGGAGACGCTGCTGTCCGACGGGCAGCGCGGCGGGGAGTTCCGTGCGTTCGACCCCCGGTCGATGGCGGTGATGATCCGCGCCGCCGTCGACGCCGCGGCGCAGCGGCTGCGTGGCGAACCGGGCCTGGACTTCGACGCCTACACCCGCGAGCTGGTGACCACCTTCACGCTCGCCACCCGCCCGAGTTGAACCGCGCCCTCAGAAAGGTCTTGTCGTGTCCGAGAATCCCGGCGAACGCCGTTCCGTGCAGGCTCGCAGGAAGCTCCACCGCGTGCTGCTGATCAACGTGGTCGCCCCACTGGTCGTGTTCTACGGTCTGCGCCGGCTCGGGGCGGACCAGTTCCTCGCGCTGCTCGCCGGCGCCGCCCTCCCGGCCGTCGAAGCCGTGCACGGCGTCGTTGCCCGACGTCGGGTCGGCGGGCTGCAGATCTTCATGCTCGCCACGATGGCCTTGACCGTCGCCATGTCCTTCGTCACGGGCAGCCCGCGCGCGATGCTGATCCGCAACGGCTGGGGGATGGCCGCGCTGGGGGGATGGATGCTGATCACCCTGCTGTCCCGACGACCGTTCCTCTACGAGGCCGCCAGGGTCGTCCTCGACGAGGACAGGCGACGGACCTGGCGACTGAACTGGGAGCGCCATCCGCCGTTCCGGCGTCTGCTGTGGGTCTGCAGCGCGTTCTGGGGAGCGGCGTGCCTGGTCGACACCGTTCTTCGGGTCGTCATGGCGATGACCCTGCCGATCGACCTGGTGCCGATCCTCGATGACGCCCTGCTGGCCGCCACTGTTGTGGTGATCCTGCTCTTCCAACGGCTCCACGGACGTTCCTTCCTGCGCCGTCACGGACTGCGCCGCGACGGAGTGCAGATACTTCCCCGCCACGTCGAGGAGCCGGCCCGGTGACCGGCCGGGTCGCACTGATCACCGGTGGTGCCGGAGGTATCGGTGCGGCGACTGCCGCACGTCTCGCCGCTCAGGGAGCCCATGTCGTCGTCGCCGACGTCGATGCCGCTCGCGGCACGGACGTCGCCGAAGCGTGCGGCGGGCTGTTCGTCCGTACCGATGTCGGCACGGTGCGGGACAACGCACGCGCGGTGGCCAGAGCCGTGGGGGAGTACGGCCGGCTGGACGTCGTGGTGCTCAATGCGGCAGTTCCGGGGCAGTGCGGGCTGCACGACTTCACCCCACGGCGGTACCGCAACACCATGCGGACCAATCTCGACGGCGTCGTCTACGGCATGCACGCCTGCCTGGCCCAGCTTCGCGGGCAGCGCTCCGGGGACATCGTCGTCACCTCCAGCATCGCCGGACTCACGACCTCGGCCGACCTGTTCTACGCCGCGGGCAAACACGCCCTCATCGGTCTGGTCCGCTCGGCCGCGCCGCTCCTGGATGGGGACGGCGTGCGGATCAACGCCGTCTGCCCCGGACTGGTGGACACCCCCGTCCTCGCGCCATGGCGAACCACCCTGCACTCGCATGGGCTCCGGCTCGCCGCCCCGGAGGAAGTCGCCGTAGCCGTCGAAACCATCCTCGCTGACCGCCACACCGGGCGGACCTGGGTCGTACAGGCAGGCCGCCCCGCCGCTCCGATCGACGCCCCCGACATTCCACTCGCAGTGGGGAACCCCGAGGATCCACTACCCGACACACCGGGCCTGGCCGCGCCGCTCCCGGGCCGGAGCCCGCTCCGCCACGCCTCCCAAGACGCGCGGGCCGGCCGTCGGCGGCAGGATTGACGGTATGGATCCCCGCCTGCACGTGACCGTCCAGCCCCCGGCCTCCGGCGGTGGCCGCCGGGTCCTCATCGACGGACGGGACCTGGGGGTCGCCTACCGCACGGCGGATCTCCTGGAGTTTCTGCGCTGCGCGGGCCTGGACCGGGACCGTTTCGACCTCAACGACGAGGCGCAGTTCGACTGGCGTGAGGGCGGCCCCGAGGTGTGGGGGATCCCGCCGGACTGACCGGACTGACCGGACTGACCGGACTGACCGGACTGACCGGACTGGCCATGCGCCGCAGAGCGAGGGCCGCCGAATCCTCGCCTCACGTGCCGTGCACCGGCGGTAGACACCGCACCGACGCTTCACCCCGGTCAACCGGCCCGGACGGCAAGGCGTTCGGCGAGGGCCATCGGCCCGGACCGCGGCCATGTGTCGGCCCCGGTGGCGCGCACGGCCGGGACGCGAGCCCCGACCGTGCGCGGCTCGGTCACTGCCCCATCGATCACGTCCCCAGAGGGCTACCGAAGGCTTTTCCTGTCAAGGAGTGGAAGGTCGTCGGTGCGTACCGTCGTGGCCGTGCGAGGCTCGGCGCTCCCTGAGTCGGACGGCCGCGCGCACGCCGAGGAAGAGCAGTACGCCGATGGGGGAGAGCAGGACCGTCAGTACCAGCAGGGGTCCCATCGCCAGCGGAGAGATCCGCAGCGCACGGGCCTCGCGGTACATCCACTGCCCCAGGAACAGATCCCAGGCGATCACCTGTGCCCAGATCGCGCCCGCCCCGCCGTCGAGCCGCAGCAGTTCCTGGAACCCCGCCAGATCGGGGTGGCTGACGGCGGCCCACAACTGCGGGAACACCGGTACGGCCAGGGCGAGATAGACCGCGATGACCGGCACCATCGGGAGCGGCGAAGCGGCGATCCGGTCGGTCCAGCGCCACCCCGGGGCGAGGATCAGCAGCGCCCAGAACGGTGCCGCGAAGGCGAAGGCCAGGTCGAAGAGGACGTCGTTGCTCATGCCGTGAACTCCGGTGCGGTGATGGGGGAGGCGGACTTGTCGGTCGTGTGCGAGGGACGGGGCGGGGTGCCGACTGTGTCGGCGGCCGCGGGGCGGCGCAGTGCCGCGTACGTCCCGATGGCCGTGGCCACCACGACGGCCCCCAGCGCACCGAGCGTCACCCCGTCCGGGCGGATCAGCGCCTGACCGCGCAGCGCCTGCCAGGTCACCACCGCCAGCAGCGCGGTGGCGAAGCCGGCCGCGACCAGTACCAGGCGCAGCCGTACGCGTTCGGACCGCAGCCGGGGGAACCGTCCGGTCAGCGCCTCCACCGCGTACAGGAACAAGGGCAGCGCCTGGAGTGCGTGCATGCCGACGAAGTGCGGGATGCGCAGATCGCCGCCGGTGGTGTTCCAACCGGTCAGTGGCATGGCCGGGCCGCCGTCCGGGACACCCACGCTGTGTGCGCCGACGACGGTGCGCAGCGCGCCCGCGGCCTGTTGTTCGGGCGTGGGCAGCACCATCAGCCCGCCGAGCAGCAGCCCCACCAGCGCGATCAGCGCGCCGAGGCGGATCGCCCAGGTCGCGGCCCGGTCGCCGAGGCGGGTCCGGAACAGCAGCAGCGCGATGACCAGGGTGCCCACCCACAGGACCACGATCGTCAGTCCCATCGTGACGAACAGGGCCCGGTCCAGAGGGGTCTCGATATTGAAGTGGCTGCGCCGGCCGCGCGCTGCCTGGCCGGTGATGATCGCCATTTCGACGAGTCCGGCCGCCACGACGGTGTGTGCGGCCCAGGTGCCGATGCGGCTCGGAGCCCGTCGGGACAGCATCCAGGCGAGAGTCAGCCCGTAGGCGGCGAACGAGACCGCGAACTTGAACGGCTTGAACCAGATCGGCGCTCCCACCAGTACCCGGTCGTCGGCGATCAGCCCGACGGCGGCCACGACGGCCAGTGCGGCCATCGCCCAGGAGAAGGCGAGCAGTGAACGATATCTGGACATGCGGATCCCCTAGCAGTATGGATAGTGGCACTTTCCACTAACTGATAGCTGGACTATCCATGATGTGGGTCGGGAAGGCAAGGCCGGTGCCGGACAAGGGTGTTGAGGTATGGGTGCGTCGGCACCAGGTGCGCGGCAGGGGGGCGGCGGTTGCACGCCGGGCGTGCGTCGTGAGGCGGGCCGGGTGATGGACGGGGCAGGGCCGCTCGGTCGGATGGGGGGCGTCGGCCCCGAAGAGGACCGGGCGTCGGCCCCGAAGAGGGCCGGGTTTCGGGCCCGCCTGCGCTCAGGCGGGCCGGCTACGTGCGCAGCTGGAGTGGCTGCATGTGTCCGCGGGAGCCGCCGGGAAGGACCACGTCCCCGTTCCCGTCGATCGTGCCGAGCCCGCCGCCGCGATGCGTGCCGGCGACCCGGCGCGGTTCCCCTCACGGAGGTGCCGCCGGTCCGGGCGCATGTGCCTGCCGCTTCGTCCTGGGCGTGCAGCGGTGGTGCCTCTTCCGGGGTCCGGAGGTACCGGACCGGCGACCCGCTCGCCCCCTTGCGCTCCCCCAACTCCCGCTCCTGACATGTCCTTTCCGCCGTGCGGCGACGTCATATGGAGGCGGTTCGTCAGCACCCGGTCCGATACCACCTGGTTCGGCCGTGTCCGGTTCGGCCGTGCCCGGCACCCCGCGGACGTTGTCGGGCGCGCGCGACGCACCTACCTGATGGAGTGGAATTCGCGGAACCGGAGACCGGTCACCCGCAGGCACGCCACACACTCGTCGACATGGCCGAAGAACCCGAACCCGCGCCCGGCCTCGTGCCCGAACCCGCGCCCGATGTCCGGCCCAACACCGTCGACGAGCCGGTGCAGGAGCCCTCCCCGGAACCGGCCGGCACGAGAGACACCCCCACCGCGGGGCGGCGCCTGGGACGCTGGATGACCGCCCACTGGTGGACCGGGATCGGCGGCGTGGTCGGCGTCCTCGCGCTCGTCGTGGGGCTTCTCGCCTGGCTGCTGCCCGTCGGCGGTGACTCCGGTGACGAGGCGGGCAACGACCGGGGCGCTCAAGAGGCGCAGGCCGAGGAGCGCTGGAGCTCTCCCCTGAGCCTGGGCAACGCACCGCTCGACCTCGACACCATCCCGCCCACCCGGCACAGCGACCGCGCGTCCAGCGACATCTGGGTCAGCACCGTCGATGCGTGGTCGACGGATCGGGTGGCCGTGTCGCCCGGCAGCCTGAGCGCCGTACGCAGGTGGCGAGGTGCCGATGAGCCCTCTCTGGACGCGTGCCGGGGCGAACTGCGCCGCCCGACCGAGGACCCCGCACAGGTGAAGTACGGCGAGTTCTTCTGTGTGCGGACGAGCGAGGACCGGATCGCCGTGATCGCCGTCGAGTCCATCGACAAGGACACCTCGGGCGCGGTGGGATGCACCCTGGACGTGACGGTCCTCAACAAACATGCCGGGTGACCGGCCATGCCCGGCCCACCTCCGCCGGAGCGCCGCCGCGCGGGAGGATGGCGACGGCAGAAGTGGAGCGGCTGCGTGTCCGAGGGTGACGGTATGGGGTTCGAGGCGGCTACCGGTGCCGGTCGTCCGCCGGCCGGTACGGCCGGGGCGAGGGAGGCGGCGGTCCGCGTGGCGTTCGAGGGGCTGCTGCAGATCCGTCGGCTGATGGGCACCGGGGCGGCCGATCCTCTTGCGGTGCCTGCCGAGTGGGAGCTGCGCCAAGCGGTCCGTGCTGTCGCTCTCGGCCTGGAGGCGGCGGGAATCGCGCCGTCGGCGGTCGACGGGGACGGCCGGCGGGTGGCCACGGGGTACTGCGTGTCCCGGGCCGCGGCGCCCGCAGTGGCGCAGGTCGAGTGGGTGGGGCCGGCCGGGAGCGGCGCCGCGTACGAGGAAGTGGACGCGCTGCGGCGCTGTGCGGAGGCACTGCACCGGCTGGGCTGGCAGACGCTGGAGTACCGGGGGCCGCGCCGGCGCCGCCACCTCGAAGTGGAACCGCCGCGACGGTAGGCACCGGCGACGAAGCCGGGCAGCTCCTTCCGTACGGGAGAGGCCGGTTGAGGCCGTGAGGCCGGTGAGGCCGGTTGCCCAAGTCCCGGCCCCAGCCCGCCGATGCGGACAACTCTCGTTCGACGGGGCTCTTTTCCGCATAGGGGCGATATAAGGTCTGATCATGTTCAAGTCAGGTGTGGGGTTCTTCGCGCTGTTCGGGCTCGGTTGGTGGCTGCTCGGCACGAGCGCATTCGGCGGGCCGGCGCGCATCGTCGTGGTCGTGGTCGGCTGTGCGGTGGCGGTGGCGCTGATGCTTGCCGCACGCCGATTCCTCCCCTCGTCGGCAGGCGGGCCGTTCCCCGCCGACCGGCGTCGGCGGTTCCAGCAGATCAACGCCCTCCAGTGGCTGCTGATCATCGCCATCGCCGTGGTGTGTGGCCGTGCCGGGGTTCCGGTGCTCATCCCCCCGCTGGTCGCGGTTGTCGTCGGGCTCCACTTCCTGCCGCTGGCGGCGGTGTTCGGGCAGGCCCGGCTGCGGGTGCCGGCGGCCCTGCTGACCTTGGCAGGTGGGGCAGGCATGACCGTGTGGTGCACGGACGGCCCGGACGAGAGCGTTCGCCTCGTGGTGGGGGGCATCTCCGCCCTCGCGCTGTGGGGCACGGCGATCTGGACCGTGGCGGGGTCGGCGTCCGCCGCCGGGCCCGGTGTGCCGGAAGAGGCATCTTGAGCGGTGTCGACCGGCGGGCCCGCTGACGGTGCGGCCACCCGGCATGCGGCATCAGAGGTGCGGGGCGCGCGGTGGGTCGTCGCGCAGATCGGACACAAAGCGCCTCCGTAGCGGATCACGCCGATCACGCGCATGGCGCGGATCAGCGGCTTCGCCTTCCGTCCGGCGGGCCCGAGCTGGGTGGCGCAGTGGGCCGTGGTGCATGATGCGGGAGCGGTGAAGGGACGGGCGGAGGCGGCAATGGGCGGGACGACCAGCTGCGGGCGGGTCTTGCTGGTGGACGACGACATCGCGATCCGGCGGTCGTTGGGCCGTGGTCTGCGGTTGAACGGGTTCACGGTCGACCTGGCGGAAGGGGGCCGGAGCGCGCTGGCGAAGGTGGCCGACGAGGCGCCGGACGTCGTGGTCCTGGACATCTCGATGCCCGACCTGGACGGCATCGCCGTGTGCCGGAACCTCCGGAGGGACGGCAACGACATACCGGTGCTGATGCTGTCCGCACTGGACGAGGTGGCAGATCGGGTGGCCGGGCTCCAGGCCGGGGGAGACGACTACCTCGTCAAGCCCTTCGCCCTGGACGAGCTGGTGCTGCGGCTGCACGCGCTGCTGCGCCGGCGGCCACCGGCAGCCACCGACGCCGTACGGGTCGGGGGCCTGTGGCTCGACGTCGCGGCGCGCGCCGCCCGTCTCGACGACACGCTGGTGGAGCTGACCCGGCGCGAGTTCGAACTGCTCGAAGTACTGGCCCGCAACGCCGGTCTCGTCCTGACCCGCGACCAACTGCTGGAGCGGGTGTGGGGCTACGACTTCGAGGTCCGCACCGATGCGGTGGACACCTTCGTCAGCTATCTGCGCCGCAAGCTGGAGGCGGGCGGACGGCCCCGGATCGTGCACACCGTGCGGGGCGTCGGCTTCGTCCTGCGTGACGACCAGGGGAGCACAGGCGGCGAGCGGGAGCACCGGTCGTGAGGCTGTCCACCCGGATCGCGATCGTGGTGGGGGCCGTGGTGCCCCTGCTGGTGGTGGCCGCGGGCTGGGTGCTGGTCGGCCTGGTCGGCAAGGATCTGCACAAGCAGGCCGACGAACGGCTCGGTGAACGCGCCCAGAGCGTCGCATCCGCGGCCCGCGGCCTGCTCCGCGCCAGTTCCCAGGACCGGCCGCGCATCGAGCAGGCCCGCCAGCGCAAGCTGTTCACCGCGGCCCTGGACATCGGCATCCGCCTGACCGGCCCGGACGGCACCGTCATGGACGGGCCCCAGCCCGACCCCGCCGTACATCTGCCGGCCCGGACGCGGCGTCCGGCCACGGTCCGCTCCCGTGGGAAGACCTGGCGTGCCCTGGCCGTCCCGGTGGGCACCGGCCGGGCCGGGGTCCAGGGGACGCTGTGGTTGTTCTCCCCGGAGGCCGCGAACCAGGCGCAGATCCAGCTCGTACGCGGCCGGGTGATCACCGTCGCGCTGCTCGCCGCACCCGCCTCCGCGGCCCTGGCCTGGGCGCTCGCCGCCGGTGCGGCCCGGCCGCTGCGCCGTCTCCAACAGCGCACCAGCGGCCTCGACCCGCGCACCAGCGCCGCCCGCCTGACGCACACACCGACCCGGATCACCGAGGTCGACGACCTCGCGCACACGTTGCAGACGGTCCTCGTCCGTTATGACGAACAGGCCACCCGCACCGCGGAGGCGCTGGCCACGGCCCGTTCCTTCTCGGCCGCCGCATCGCACGAGTTGCGGACCCCGCTGATGAGCATGCAGACCAACCTCGACATCCTCGACGCCTTTCATGACCTCGACCCCGCCGACCGGGCGGAGACGGTGGCGGATCTGCGGCGGGGGCACGCACGTCTGCTGGGGTTGCTGGTGATGCTGCGGGCGCTTGCGCAAGGTGACCTGGTCGAGGCGGACGCGTTCGCGCCCGTCGACCTGGCCGACCTGGCGGATGCGGCCGTGTCCGACCTGCGCCGCGCTCATCCCGAGGCAGAGGTGACGTTCGACAGTGAGCCGGGCTTGACGGTGCACGGATGGCAACCGGGGCTGCGTTCGCTGCTGGACAATCTGCTGGCCAACACCCTGGCGCACGGCAGGTCCGCGGACGGCAGGGCGCAGGTCGCCGTGCGACTGCTCGCGGCCGGCGACCGCGACGCCCCGACGGCCGTCCTCACGGTGGACGACCAAGGGCCCGGCGTGCCGCCGGAACAGCGGCAGACGATCTTCCAGCGGTTTCACCGTCGTTCCGACAGCCCCGGATCGGGTCTGGGCCTGACACTGGTCGCCCAGCAGATCGACCTGCACCGCGCGCGGCTGCGCGTGTTGGACGGACCCCGGGGTCGCGGGGCCCGATTCGAGATCGCCTTTCCCCTCGCACACCCGGGCCGGCCCGGCGTGGTGGTGCCCCAGCACCGGGACTGGCTGTCGGACACCGCAAACGGGCGACAGGAATTCCACAAAGTACGTCCCTAGCGTCCTCCTTGCGCGCGGCACCGTGTCCGCTCGCCACGAGGAGGAATCCATGCGCACCGGCAACATCGCACCCCTGCCCAGGCCATGGAGTGCTGCCGGGCCAAAGGCCCGCGGGCTACTGGGCCAAGGGCATGGGGCCTCTCCCCGTCGAGGGTGCGCGCCCGCACCGACCGTCGGCCACCCCAGCCATCCAGTCACCGGCCCCGACCGGGTGCCGTGCCCGCCACGATGTGGCCGCGCCATGCGGGGTGAATCGCGGCGGGCCTCCTCCGTCGCCACCGCGCTCGCCGGGGCCGGCCTGGCGGTGGCGCTCTTCGTCTGCGGTGTCCTGGTCACCGCGGACACCAGCGGGGTGCGCGTCGAGGGGCCCGTTACGAGCACCACCACCTCGCCTCGGTGAACCCGGGGACCACCCGCTACCCGGGCCGGTGGGCACAGGGGACGGGTGACCAACGCCAGATCCGGGCTCACAAAGAAACCACAAGAACCGCTTCTACTTTCCCTCTCATGCCGCCCGCCACTGGGGCGGGCCGCCGGCAGTATCCGGGCCGTACCGAGAACGGAGACACCTCATGCAGCGTCGCACCGCGACCATGACCGCGGCCTTCGCGGGCCTCATCCTTGCCACAACGACGGCCGCGGCGCCGTCCTACGCGGCCGGCGGCGCGAGCCCGGCCACCACGGCCGCCGCGGCCACACAGGCCAAGGGCCCCAAGGGCGACGGCGCGAAGAAGCTGTGCCACCGGGTGCCCAGGCTGGAGAAGCGCATCGACCGGCGCATCAAGCGCATCGAGGGGCCCGTCGGTAGGCGCGGCTCCGTCAAGTTCCTGGAGCGGCGCATCGCCAACGCCAAGAGGGCCGACCACGCCGCCATCGCCGCGTTCCTCGGTGACCGCCTCACCACCCGCAAGGGCCTGCTGACGACACTCAAGGAGAAGAAGCCCGACCTGAAGGACGTCGCCACCTGGTGCAAGGCGAACAACGGCGGCGCGAAGGACAAGGCAGCCCCCACGTCATGACCACCCGCCGACTCGTGCCCGTACTGATGACGGCCGTCCTCGCCCTGCCGCTCCTGGCCACCACGGCCTGCTCGTCGGTCGCCCCTCCGGACCGGGCAGCCCCAGCCGCATCGCGCAGCAGCTCCCCGACCACGCCGGACCAGCTCGGGCAGATGCGGCAGAAGGTCGACGCCGCCGAGCGTGCCGCCGATGCCGCGGACGCCAACGGCAGCGCCGACACCTCGGGAGGGTGACACCTGGCGCCTCCGCCGCGGGCAGATGTGCAGCGGCGGAGGCGCCGGCACTCCGGCTCCGTGCGTCGGGCCGAAGGCGTCCTCCACCCGATGGTGGAGGCGGGTGGAGAGCGCCCGCCCGGGGACCGGCCCTGGGGCCGATGCTTGTCCACCCGCCCGGCCCGTAGCGTCGATGCAGGTCGTCGAGGCGCCGGAACGTCCGGTGCGGACCGCTGGAGACCCTCATGGAAGCTGTGGAGTTGCGCGGCGCACACAGGTGGCGCGGAACGATCGTGCCGCTGATCATCAACATTCTGGTGCCGCTGGTCGTCTACTACGTACTACGGGCGCTGGATACCGCCCAGTGGCTGGCCTTACTACTGAGCTGTGCCGTACCGGCGGCGCATGCTCTGGTGACAGCGGTGGTGCGCCGACGCGTCGACGTCTTCGACCTCCTGGTGGTCGCGCTGCTCGCGGCCTCCGCGGCCACCTCGCTGATCAGCGGCAGCCCGCGGGTGCTGCTGCTGAAGGACGCCGCTCTGCCCGCCGCCCTGGGGGCGTGGATCCTCGGCTCGCTCTTCACCTCCCGGCCGTTCCCGTTCCACTTCGGGCGCCGGCTGCGCGGGCCGAGCTGGGCAGCGGAGGCGGAGCGCGCCTGGCGCGAGGTGCCGGACTTCCGGGCCGCGCTGCGGGGGCTGACGGTGCTGTGGGGCAGCGCGCAGTTGCTCGATGCGGTACTGAGCACCGGGGAGGCACTGGCCCTGCCCGTCGATGTCGTGCCGGTGATCGGCAGAATCCAATCCCTCGCGATCCTCGGCCTGGTGGCGGTGCTCACCGTGCGCCGCAGTCGCGCGTTCGGTGCCAGGAACGGAGTACCCCTCTTCGGGCTGCGGGTCCCGGCCGCGCTGCCGGGTCAGCCCACCCTGCGCGTGGCGACGGCCGCGGAGCCGGAGCCGGTGGTGGCCGGGACCGGGACCGGGACCAGTGCCTTGGCGTAGCAGCGGCTGAGGGCGTCGAACCGGTAGCGGCCGAACCTCGCACACGGCTCGTATCCGCTCGAGACGTAGAGCGAGATGGCTTCAGGCAGCCTGGTGCCGGTCTTCAGGATCATCCGGGTGCGCCCCGCGCCGCGGGCGTCCTTCTCGAGCGCGGCCAGGACCAGCCGGGACAGCCCGCGGCCCCGTGCCTCCGGGACGACGTACATGCGCTTGATCTCCGCGTCGCCGTCCGTGTGCGCGTGCTCGTCCTCGTTGTGCGAGCGCCAGCCGCCGGTCGCCACGGGGGTGCCCGCGGTGTCGTAGACGGCGAGGTAGAGGCCGTGCGGCGGCTGGAACATGCCGGGGGCGAGAACGGTGACGTCGCCCTCGTTGCCGTATCGCTCGGCGTACTCGAGCTGGACGCGTTCATTGAGCCGCACGGCGTCGGGATGGCCGAAGGACACGGGGCGGATATTCATGCGTTGAATCGTACATCTATGCAGTACGTCCATGTAGTACGTCTAGTACGTCCATGCGGTACGTCCATGCAGTGCATCTATGCGGTGTGGTGGATGGATGGCATCGCATGCGGTCATCGCTGCTCCCGAGCGCCCGCCGGCAGATTCTCCGCCGCTTCCGGGCGCTCGGTCCGGCCGCGCGGCCTGGCCGCTGTCCAGCTGTTCAGCTGTTCAGCTGTTCAGCGGGGCAGAGAGGCGAGCCACTCCGTCAGGAGCTGATTCACCTCGGCCGGACGTTCCTGCTGGAGCCAGTGGCCGCAGTCGTCGAGGATGTGGGAGGAGCGAAGGCCGGGCAGGGTGGTGGGGTATACCGCGATCGCGTCGGCCATCCAGGTGGTGGAGGCGTCCTGGCTGCCGCCGATGAACAAGGACGGCTGAGTGACAGGGGCACCGTCGAAGCCGGCGAACTCTTCCCAGTCCCGGTCCATGTTCCGGTAACGGTCGAGCGCTCCGCTCAACCCGGTCCGCTCGAACTCCCCGGCGTAGACGTCGAGGTCCTCCTCGCTGAGCCAGGCGGGCCGCCGACCGACGGGGAATCGGTCCCGCAGCGTCCCCCCGGGGCTGACGAAGTGCGGGTCGGGTGCGCCGGGCGCGGGCATGGTGTCGGCGGACATGGCAGCGTAGAAGCCCCCGAGCCAGCCGCGCACGTCGGGTTCGATCTCGGCCTCCGCGCGGCCCGGCTCCTGGAAGTAGGAGACGTAGAACTCCTCGTCGCCACCCATGCGCGCAAAAACATCGCTGGGCCTGGGCCCGCCGCGTGGGGCGTAGGGCACGCTCAACAGCCCCACCGCGCGGAAGACGTCCGGCCTGACCAGGGCGGAGTTGGCGGCGATGGTCGAGCCCCAGTCGTGGCCGACGATCACCGCGGATTGTTCGCCCAACGCGTGCACCACCGCGACGTTGTCGTCGATCAGGTCGAGCATCCGGTACGCCGACGCACCCTGGGGCCTGGACGAGCGACCGTAGCCGCGGACATCGACGGCGACCGCCCGGAATCCGGCTGCGGCCAGCGCCGGCAGCTGATGGCGCCAGGAGTACCAGGATTCAGGAAAGCCGTGCACCAGCAACACCAGCGGCCCGGAGCCCTGCTCCACCAGGTGGATCCGGCCGGCGGGCGAGGGGACCGTTCGGTCGGTGAATCCCGTGGCCTGCTGTGACATGAATCCTCCTGGCTCGAACCGCTACAAGACGAGGCGCCGGAACCAGCTCGGCCCCGGTCCGCCTCCTCAGGGCTGATCTTGCGGGCCCGGCGGGAAGAGCGCGAGGTTCCTTGCCACTTCGGCAAAACCGGCCGAGGAGGGCAAGGACAGGGACGGCGTGCGCGGCACCATGGAGCATGACCCCACGATGCGCCGCATCACGGAGCACGACCCCGCGATGCGCCGCATCGCGACATGGCGCATCGCGGTGCCTGCCTGGAAGCGTCCGGCTCACCACGTCAGCGGTCACCCGCCCGGTCGGCTCCACGTGGCTCCACGCGGCTCGCCGTCGCGCCTGCGGGCAACTCGGAGCCACCAACAGCTTCCGGGGGCGAGGCGATCAGCGCAGGGTGTAGCCACCGTCCGGATACAGGGTGGCGCCCGTCGTGAAACCGTTGGTGAAAAGGAACAGCACGGTCTGGGCGATCTCGTCCTCGGTGCCGAGTCGGTGAAGAAGCGTGTCCCGGCGGTACTGCGCGAAGGCCGCCTCCCGGTCCTGCTCCGTACGGTGCGCCCACAGGTTCCCGTCGATGGTGCCGGGCGAGACGACGTTGACACGGACCGGTGCCAGTTCGACGGCCAGGCCCCGCCCAAGCCCTTCGATCGCGGCATTGCACGCCGCATAGGCGGGCGCGGCGGCCGGCGGGCGTGCACCAGCGGCGCCGGACATCAGGACGATCGATCCGTCCCGCGCCAGCTTGGGGGCGGCGTGCTTGGCCGCGTGGTATTGGCCCCAGAACTTGGAGACGAAGGGGCTCTCGGCGTCCTCGTCGCTCAACTCCCGCATGGGGCCCACGCGGTAGGAAGCGGCGGAGGTGAACAGGTGGTCGACGCGGTCGAGTTCCGCGAAGAAGGAGGCGAGTGAGGAGCGGTCCGTGGTGTCCACGGTGCGCCAGGTCACGCGATCGCCCAATTCCTGTGCTGCGGCGGCGAGACGTTCCCGGGTGCGCCCTCCGAGGACGACGTCGGCGCCGGCGGCGACCGCCTGGTGTGCGACGCGCAGGCCGATGCCTGAGCCCCCGCCGATCAGGACCACTGTGCGTCCTCGAAGTCCTCGAAGCCCTCGAAGGGGCTCCGGATCGGCAGGGCCGTGGAGGGGGGAGGGCGTCTCCTGCATGGCGTCTGGCTCCGTGCTGTGCTGGGGTGTGCATTCCGGGCTGTGTATGCCGGGAGGTGCATCCGGACGGTTCATCTACACGCCTCAGCACGCCAGTTGCTCCGGATATTCCCCTTCCCGCGGTCGTCCGGCAGGGAGGGGGCGGTGCCCCGGGAGGGCTGCAACAGCGGCTCGAAGACCGCGGTCGCGCCCTCCCGTGCTTGGTCTGCGCGATCAGATGGCTACGAGGCCACAGATCTGCACCGCCCACCCCGCCTGCGCGCTCCGTCCCGATTGCGCTGGGCCGGGCCGGTGGGTGTGTTCCGTCCCGTCTCCCGGGCCAACCTCACCTTGGGCAAGGGGAGATGGCCCGGAACAGCGGTGGGCTCCCGGGCGGGGGCACTCTCGCTGCTGCGCCGGCGGGCGTGGGTTGCTCAGCGACGGAAGGTGGTGACGACCGCCAGGTGGTCCGAGGGCCAGTCCGAGCCGCCACCGAAGGTCTGGGACGTGGCGGGCTTCAGCGAACCGCCCTTGTGCAGGATGAAGTCGATGCGGTCCTGTGGCTCCGGCTTGTTGTCGTAGTCACTGTTCTTCTTGGTCACGGGAGACCAGGTGTTGCCGGGCTCGTTCGCGGGGCTCGGGTGCAGTTCACGGTAGGAGTCCTTGAACCCCTTGTCCGCGAATGCCTTGGTCGCGGGCCATTCGACCGTCGAGTTGCAGTGCTCGGACTTGGTCTCCTTGGTCCAGTCCAGGTGGGAGGGCGTGTTGAAGTCTCCCGCGACGATCCCCGGGGCCGAGCCGGTCCACTTCGCTATGTCCTGGGCCTGGGCCTTCCGGCTGGCCTCGTCGGCGTATATCTGCTCGTAGCTGTCCTGGTCGAAGCAGGCGTTGTACGGGCCGTACTTCGTGTAGTCGAGGTGAATCGAGTACACCCACACGCCCTCGATCTTCGCGGCGATCGCCTTCGCGCCGGAGGACTCCTTCGAGAACGAGTCGGTCTTCTCGATCGGCTTCCTGCTGACGAGGTCGACGTCCGTGCCACTGGCCGTGTGGTATTTCCACCCCAGTTTGCCCGCGATCTCCTTGGCGACCGGGCTGGAGGACTCCTGCAGGGCGACGACATCGGCGCCGGAAGCCTTGACCTGCCGTGCAATCTTGTTGACCCCGTCCGAAACCTTCGCGCCACCGTGCCAGGTGTTCAGACTCATCACCTTCAGCGACTGCGGGGACGCGCCCCCGCCCGTGCCGGTCCCGCCCGTGCCGGTCCCACCGGTGGAGGCCATCGCGGTCGCCGCCACGGCCAGAGTCGCCACTCCGCCGGTCAGGCCGAAGACGAGGCGTCGCCTGTTCCTCGAGTGGTTCGGGTCGTTCGAGTGCTTCGCGCTCCTGCTCACGTGGTGCTCGTTTCTCTCGTATGCCGGAAGAACCGGCAGTTGTGGGGGAAGGGGCCGGGCGATGGTCGTGTCACTGCCCATGAGGCTCCCGTCCACCGCCTCTTGCCGGAGGCCGAAGGCCTAAACCGGTTTCCGCGCCGGGCGCGGGGGTCTGTTGCAGGGCTGTGACAGTTGATATCTCGACGCAACATGTATGAACAAGTTGTGGAACCCGTGCATGCACGGCGCAGCCGTCGGCAACAGGCCCCATGGGCGGGGAGCCCTGCGGGCCGGAAGCGGAACGCGGCGTCGGTGGGCAGCTCGCGTTTCTTTTGTTGCAGGTAGAAGGCATGTCATGCTGTCACTTGGCCCCGATGCGGCGGGTCTGCCGATGCCCCGTGCCGGCTGGCACCGCGCTCGCAGACTGCGCCACGGGCCACCTCACTCGGACTGGAAGCGGTCGCCGAAGCAGGTGCACTGTGCACAGATCCCGAACAGCTGGACCGGCCCTTCACAACGCGGTGAGGGCCGGCCTCCCCGGGCGCTCCGCGACGCCCCGCCCCCACGACCAGAAAGCGGACGACATGCGACCGGTAGGCAGCAAATACCTGCTGGAAGAGCCGCTCGGACGCGGCGCTTCCGGCACCGTGTGGCGAGCCCGCCCCACCGACGCGCAGGAGGGGCCCACGGACGATGAAGCGGCGAGCTCAACAGTCGCGATCAAGGTGCTCAGGGAAGAGCTGGCCGGCGACCCCGACGTGGTGCTGCGCTTCCTGCAGGAGCACTCCGCGCTTCGTCGTCTCACCCACGCCAACATCGTGCGCACCCGCGACCTGGTCGTCGAAGGCGACCTGCTCGCTCTCGTCATGGACTTCATCGACGGCCCCGACCTGCATCGATACCTGCGAGAAAAGGGCCCTCTGGATCCGCTCAGGGCGGTCCGGCTCACCGCGCAGATAGCGGAAGCCCTGGCCGCCAGCCACGCCGACGGCGTGCTGCACCGCGATCTCAAACCCGCGAACATCATGCTCGCCGACACGGACACGGACACGGACACGGACACGGACACGGACACGGACGACGCCGGCGAGATACGGCCGATGCTCACGGACTTCGGCATCGCCCGGCTGGCCGACGCCCCCGGCCTCACCCGCACTCACGAGTTCGTCGGCACGCCTTCGTACATCGCACCCGAGACCGCGCTGGGACATCAGCCGACCTCCGCCGTCGACGTCTACAGTGCCGGAATCCTGCTCTACGAACTCATCGCAGGGCACACCCCCTTCGCCGGCGGCACCGCCCTGGAGGTACTCCACCGCCACCAGAGCGAGGAACCCCAACGCCCCACAGGGTTCCCCCCACCGGTATGGACAACCGTCGAGCACTGCCTGCGCAAGGACCCCCTCGAACGCCCCAGCGCCGCAAGCCTCGCCCGCGCCCTGCGCGCCATCATCGCGGAGTCCGACGAACCGGCCCTGCTGAGCGAGTCGACAGCTGACGCCGCCACGCTGCTGCCTCCGGACCCGCACCCCACCCTCCTGCGCGGCGCCGCCGCGCCGGCGGGGGCGGAACGGCTCCTGCACACCGACACCGCCGCCGGCCCCGCAACGGCCGGCGGCAAAGGTGCCACGGCAGCATGGGGTGACGGCCGACCGCAGGCGCACGACGAAGAGGGATTTCCCGATTCCTCCAGCCTTCCGCCGCACTGCCCGCATTGCGGCGCTGCCCTGTCGGCCTCCCAGGCAGGGGCTGATCACCACACATCGCCGACCCGCCCCGGGAAGGCCGACCGCCCCCGCCGCATCCTCCTCAAAGCCGCGCTCGCACTCGCCGTGCTGATCCTCCTCGGGGGCGTGGCCGTCTGGAAGATTCCGCCTCTGCACGACTGGGTGACCCACGGCGGGACCATGAGCCACCAGATCGGCCACTGGTTCACGAGCCTGAAGCACTGGGCCGCATCGCTCGGCGGAAGCTGACCGACCCGCGCGGGGACATGCCCTCAGGAGGTGCGCTGCGACGGCGGACGGTATCGGCGAAGCGGCTCTCGACGGGCTCGAGCTGCGGCTTTGCCACGCAGGCCCCCACCCCTCGGTCCCCACCCCTGCCCTCCTCTCGCCTCCTGGCCGAAGGGAGGCCCGCGCTGCGGGCCGGGCTCCGGCGTGCCTGCCCTGCGCGCAGGCGGCGGTCGGGTTCCAGGTCGAAGTGCATCTGCGCCGGCTCGGACCGGCCGGAACCGCCACGGAAGTGGTGTGTCAGGCCACCGGACCTGGACCACGCAGGGGGCTCTTCCGGGAATGCCCAGATCAGAACCCCCAGGTTCGACGCAGGAGAAAATCTGTCGTGGCGCGAGTAGACATGTGGGCTTGGCAGGGGTTAGCGTCTTCCTTGTAGCCAAGAAGTCCAGGAGGACGCGGCAGACACGAACTGCCGCGCAAGCAGTTCAAGCAGGAGCGGAACGGCAGTGGAGTGGCGGGGCCGGATGTGATGGGTCTCCTCGCTGGCTGCCGGGCCGAGCGGCCCCAGGGGTCGCACACGCAGTACCCGCAGGATCCAGCAGTACGACCGATTGACGAACGAGGTAAGGAGCAGACGCCATCAGGATCGCCCGGGCGAGGTAGAAGCCGCTCGGGTACCGCAGGCCCCAGAACGGAAGGTGGTCCCCGGTCACGCATTCGCGATCCCCGCTCCTCTGCCCTCCCAGGCGGACCAGCGGAAAAAGACGGCCGACGTAAGCCAGTCGGCAGATGGTGTTGAAAGCTCGGGGCCCGGGTGCCGGTAAGGCGCCCGGGCCCCTCGATGCGTCCCTGGAAGAAGAGGTTCTATGCCCCCTCGCAGTACCCCCGTCGACCGTCTCGAGGACGACGACTACCCCGCCTACACCATGGGTCGGGCCGCCGAGATGATCGGCGTCACCCCTGCCTTCCTCCGCGCCCTCGGCGAGAACCGCCTGATCGCCCCGCTGCGCTCGGAGGGGGGTCACCGCCGATACTCCCGCTATCAGCTGCGCATCGCGGTCCGGGCCCGCGAACTTGTCGACCAGGGGACCCCGGTCGAGGCCGCCTGCCGCATCGTCGTCCTCGAGGACCAGCTCGAAGAGGCTCAGCGCATCAACGAGGAAATGCGCGGGGAGGGCGAAGTCTCCACCGCCGGCGAAGGCCCCTGAGCCGGAACAGCAAGAGCGCGACCCGGCAACCTGACTGCCGCCCGAGCCTGCGGCGCCGACGAGTAAGTACCCGCCGCAGGCTCGACGACGGGGCGTCCGCCGGCCGGACGCAGATATCTATTGTCGCCGTTGCAGAAATGCGAGAAATGGATGGTGAGCGGTTCTGGCCCGGAGGGGCAAGCCGGAAAAGCTATAGCGCTGGTCGTCTTGGCGCATGCTAGGCTGACGTCAGTTGCAGTTGTGGTTCCCAGAGACTTCAGGTGCTCACCGACTCCGTCGACGAGTGCCCTTTTCATTTCCGGGTTTCCGGAGGGGAAATCATCGCAGCGACTCCGGGTTCGCAAGGTGCGGACTCCGGGCACTGCCCCCAAGGGAGATTCAATATGGCATCTGGCACCGTGAAGTGGTTCAACGCGGAAAAGGGTTTTGGCTTCATCGAGCAGGATGGTGGCGGCGCTGACGTGTTCGCCCACTACTCGAACATCGCCACCTCCGGCTTCCGTGAGCTTCAGGAAGGCCAGAAGGTGAACTTCGACGTCACGCAGGGCCAGAAGGGCCCGCAGGCCGAGAACATCGTTCCCGCCTGACGCTGACGCGTAACGCGTAGCTGGGGCCCACACCCATGGTGCGGGCCCCAGCTCGTTACCTTGCTTGCGCCCGTCGGGTTCGACGGGGCTCGTGAACGGCAGCAGTATCTGCCGTATCGCCTCATTCTTTGACCGGGCAACAATCTGGCCCGGCCTTCGCGCCCGAATACCGAATGCCGTCCTTTTCGGCTCGTATTCCGGTGCTCTTTTCAAGACAAACCGAGTGCCAGCGTCGGCCCGGATTTGTTGGTCTTTTTCTTCGGCTCGGTCTTGCGAATCCTCATGCGGCTCATGCTGCTGGGGGTAATTCCTCGATACGTGCCGCATCGAGGAAGGTTCTGTATGAACCGCACTGCTCGCACGAACGACAGCTCCTACAGGTCCCGTTCCGGCGCCGCCGCCAGCTCCGGTCGGGGGGGCCGCGGACGCCCGCAGGGCACGGGCCGTGGCGGCCCGTCCCGTTCGGCCACGGGCGGGCGATCGGGCGGTCATGGCCGTCGTCCCGCCACGCTCCACGGGGAGTTCGCGATGCCGGTCTCCAGCACCGCGTCCCTGCCGGCCGTCGAGGCGTTCGCCGAGCTCGACCTGCCCGACCGCCTGCTGGCCGTGCTCCGCTCCGAAGGCGTGACCGCGCCGTTCCCGATCCAGGCGGCGACACTGCCGAACTCGCTGGCCGGCCGGGACGTACTGGGCCGTGGACGCACGGGCTCGGGCAAGACCCTCGCCTTCGGCCTCGCCCTGCTGGCCCGCACCGCCGGGCAGCGAGCCGAGCCCCGGCAGCCGCTGTCGCTCGTCCTCGTCCCCACCCGGGAACTGGCCCAGCAGGTCACCGACGCGCTGACCCCCTACGCCCGGTCGCTCCAGCTGCGGCTCACCACCGTGGTCGGCGGCATGTCGATCGGCCGTCAGGCGAGCGCGCTGCGCGGCGGGACCGAGGTCGTCGTCGCGACCCCCGGCCGACTGAAGGACCTCGTCGACCGGGGCGACTGCCGGCTGAACCAGGTCGCCATCACCGTTCTCGACGAGGCGGACCAGATGGCCGACATGGGCTTCATGCCCCAGGTCACCCAACTGCTCGACCAGGTACGGCCCGAGGGGCAGCGCCTGCTGTTCTCCGCCACCCTGGACCGGAACGTCGACCTCCTGGTCCGCCGCTATCTGACCGATCCGGTGGTCCACTCCGTCGATCCCTCCGCAGGCGCGGTCACCACGATGGAGCACCACGTGCTGCACGTGCACGGCGCCGACAAGCACGCCACCACTACGGAGATCGCCGCCCGTGACGGACAGGTGATCATGTTCCTGGACACCAAGCACGCGGTGGACCGACTGACCAAGGACCTCTTGGCCGTCGGTGTACGCGCCTCGGCCCTGCACGGCGGCAAGTCACAGCCTCAGCGCACCCGCACCCTGGCCCAGTTCAAGACCGGCCACGTCACGGTCCTGGTGGCCACCAACGTCGCGGCCCGTGGCATCCACGTCGACAACCTCGACCTCGTCGTCAACGTCGACCCGCCCAGCGACCACAAGGACTACCTGCACCGGGGCGGTCGCACCGCCCGCGCCGGCGAGTCCGGCACCGTCGTCACCCTGGTCCTGCCCGAACAGCGCCGCGGCATGAACCGTCTGATGGCCGACGCCGGCATCACACCGCAGGTGACCAAGGTCCGCTCGGGCGAGGCCGAACTGAGCCGTATCACCGGTGCCCAAGCGCCGTCGGGCGTACCCGTCACCGTCACCGCCCCGGCCGCCGAACGCCCCAAGCGCACCGACTCGTCCACCCGCGGACGACGGAGCCGCCCCGCCCGAGGGCGCCGCCGCTCCTCCCCGTCCTCCAACAACAACACCGCCGCATAGCCGCGGTCGGAGCCGGGCCGGAGGCCGATGAACGGTCGGCGGCACAGGCATGACCGCAGAGTGATGCCATGGACGCCTCGGGGCCCCAGGTCGACCACCACAGGATGGTCGACCTGGGGCCCCGTCCGTAGTCATCGGTGGCAGCGTCGAGCGCCTGCTCCGCCAGGTTTGACGCGGGCCTCTGACCGGGCCCCATGGGCGACGAGAACGGCCACACCCTCGTCAACTCCCCTTCTCCCAGGGAACGGCACGACTCCCCGCCCGGCGCGGGCGTGATACGCGCCTGGCCTATAGAATCAGCGTCCATGTCGAAGCCTGATGAACTGCTCGTTGACATCGCCGCCAAGGTGGAGTCGGAGCAAACCAATCAGATGCCCCTCACCGTCGTGGTCCATGGGGCTGTCATCACGGGCCGGCTGGTGCCCGCGACGGTGTGGAGTCAGCGAGTGGCCGAGGTCCTGAGGGCCTCTGACCAACTCGGACCGTTTGCCGGCACTTTCGCGGCGCTGCCTGAAGATACGGGCCCTCAGCGGACCGATCCGCCCTCCTACTTGCACTTCCATGTCGCCCGGATCCTGCAGGGCCCGATGGGCATCCCCGAAACGGGTGGGATGTACCGGATCGCCATCAAGGACGTGAGCGCCTGGACGGTCGGGGACTTCAGCTACTCCGACCAGTGAGCGCTCCGGTCCGGTCGGCCGGCTGTAGGCCGATTTCGGCCGGGCCGGAGCCTCGCTCGCACCACGGTTTGCTCCCATGAGCGGAGGGAGCCCCCTTCGCTCTTCCGTTGCCGCCAGGTTCGGGGCGAGGCAGGCAGCCCGAGCCTGGCGGCTTTCCTACCGGCCAAGTTGAGGACCGCGCGGCGGACGCCGGGGCTGCGCAAGAGGCGGCGCGGTGAGCGGTGGCGTCGGCGGAGTCCAGGGGCTCGTCGACGTCGTCGAGGTCCTCGCCGACCGCGGTGGCAGACGCATGCGCGTACTTCGCGCGCTCGCCGGCCGGGCCCGCTATGACCGGGAGAGGGAAACCTCGTGGAGACCGAGCAGGCCGGACGTGCGCCCGGGGACGGGGACGCGCTGCGTGCCGACTCCCTGGCCCGCGAGAGCTTCTCCAAGGCATCAGTCACAGGATGCTCGGCATGCGTCGAGGGCGGGCGATTGTCAGTGGTGGCTGCGAAGGTAGCGCTATGGACGAGCTGATGCGCGGCCGGGTCTACGGCGCGGACCATGACAACCCCGACCCCGGGCCCCAGCCGGGGCACAGCTACCGCGAACTGGTGGGCGGCCCGCTGGACGGCCTGCTGCTCGATGTCACCGGCCGCAGCGGCGCCGAACTGAAGGACGGTGCGGCCTTGGCCACCGAGATCGGTGCACACGGAGCCGGTGGGCGAGCTGTGTATGCACCCCGCCCGACGGACCCGCAACGGTGGGACTGGCACGGCGACATCCCATGACCACAACGACAATCCTGGCGGATGCCCAAGCGAAGCGAAACGAAACGAAGCGAAGTGAATGGAACGGAATGGAACGGAACGGAACGGAACCCATATCCCTGTGGCCCGGTCCGCAGCTCGGCGGCACCGACCGCCTCACTCGCGGATACCGTGCATGCCCAGCAGGCGGTCCAGGGACGTCCGGGCCCCGCTGGAGGGCCGTATTCCCGGCGCCCGTCCGCGGACCTGTAGCCCGTAGCCCGCTGCGAACGGTTCGTAGCCTCGGCCGCACCCACGGCTACGACAGGAAGGTGTGGATTACCCCGGCCATACTGGAGGGGTCCCGTCGCAGGAAGCGGCGGTCATCGAATCGACGGGCGGCGTCCCGCCGCTCGCATGATGCCTCCAAGGCAAGGAGGCGGTGAGCGCCGTATGTGCGCACGCGCCCAGCTCGGGCCCGGTGAACAGCCGCCGGCGTTCTCCGCCGCAGCAGGCCATTACGGGGAGGACGTCTTCCGGCCCGAGCAGACCGGCGAAGACGATCGCATCGATCTCGGCGCGCTCACCTACGACGACGTGACGATGGCCCGCCTGAGGTACCTGGGGGCCGGGCCGGGCTGGCGCTGCCTCGACGTGGGGGCCGGCACCGGAACCATCGCCAAGCGACTACTGCACGAGGCCGGCGTCGCGGCAGTGCTCGCCGTCGACCGCGACGTACGCTTCCTCGCTGCCCACCCTCTGCCGGGCCTTGCTGTCATGGAGTCGGACATCACCGCTCCGGATTTCCGCCCCGGCCGGTTCCATCTGGTCCACGCCCGGTTCGTTTTGATGCACCTGCCCGCACGGAGGCGACTGATCACCGAGCTCGCCGAACTTCTGTCCCCCGGAGGGGTGCTGGTGCTCAGCGACGCCGTCGACCTGACCACCGCGACGGCGCCCCCAACGCCGTACACCCGGGTCATGCAGGCCATGTGGCAAGGGCTGCGGGAGAGCATCGGCACCGACGTCTCCTGGGTCCTGGACTACCCACACCTGCTGCGCGCTGCTGGGCTCGGGTCCGTCGGCGCCGAAATCCAGGTACCGCCTCTGGCACCCGGAAGCCCCATCAGCCGCTTCTGGTCCGGAACATGGGACCGGGCGCGGCAGGCGATCGTGGCCACCGGGCTGGTGGACGACGTGGCGGTCGACGAGGCGGTGCGGTATCTCCACTCGCCCGACTGTGCCGACCTGTCGCCCGGAATGATCACGGCCTGGGGATGGCGGTCCACGGACCCCCTCCACGAGGACTCCGTCGGCAGCGCCGAGCTGTAGCACGTAGGGTCGCGTACACGGGTCGCGTACACGGGTCGCGTACACGGGTCGCGTACACCGCCAGTGACCTAGGCGCTGTTTCTCGGATCATGTGCGGAGCCAGATGATGAGGGCCGCGAGGGTGACGGTGCCGAGGTAGATGTAGGCGCGTTTCTCGTAGCGGGTGGCGACGGCGCGGAAGCCCTTGAGGCGGTTGATGGATCGTTCGACGGTGTTGCGTTTCTTGTATCGCTCGCTGTCGAAGCCGGTGGGCCGGCCGCCGCGTGAACCGCGGTTCTTGCGGTGTCTTTGCTGGTCGAGGCGTTCGGGGATGGTGTGGCGGATTCCGCGTCGTCGCAGGTAGCGGCGGTTCCTCCGGGATGTGTAAGCCTTGTCGGCCAGGACATGGTCGGGCCGGGTGCGGGGCCTTCCGACCCCGATACGAGGTACGGCGACCTGCTCCAGGACACGCTCGAACTGTGGCCCGTCACCGTAGTGTCCCGGTGTCAGGAGGAGGGCGAGAGGTCGGCATCGTCCGTCGGCGGCGAGGTGGATCTTGGTGGTGAATCCGCCGCGGGACCGTCCCAGGCACTCGCCGACCTGACCACCTCCTCCAGCCGGACCACCAGTTTCCGCAACACCGGATCGACCGGGTTCGTCCCCCGAACGTGCCCCTTTTGAGGATCGGTGGCCGTCGACGCCTTCCTCGCGCCGGCGGCGTGCTGGTGGGCCCGCACGACAGTGGAGTCCACCGACACGTCCCAGTCGATCCGGCCCGCAGCGTCCTCGGCGGCCTGGATCTGAGACAGCAGCATCGTCCATGTTCCATCAGCGGACCAGCGGCGATGGCGTTTGTAGACGGTCTCCCACGGCCCGAACCGTTCCGGCAGATCCCGCCACTGCACACCGGTCCGGACCCGGTAGAGCACCCCGTTGATGACCCGGCGGTGATCACTCCACCGGCCCCCGCGAGCACCACCAGGAGGCAGGAACGACTCCAGTCGATCCCACTCCGCGTTCGTCAGATCCCCACGGCCCATACGGCAAGCCTCACCCCAACACCCCACTCACGTCAGGAGATCCAAGAAACATTGCCTAAGGGCCTTGCGCGGGGATCAGGTCGGTCGCCGGGCCTCGTCCTCTCGGCGGGCATCTCCCCGCTTCCCCCTCTGCCTGCGCTTTCCTGCTGTTGCTGTTGCTGTGTCAGACGAGCGGACACGCACCGACCGGGGGCCGTGGGACTCACCTGTCCGGTGGAAGAGTCCGGTCCGATTCGGTGCGTTGCAGCCGAACTCGCCTCTCAAGCAGGCTCACCGCGCGATGGTTGGTCCCGGACAGCTGAGGCATCGAGGAGGCGACATGGCGAACGTGGTGCAAGACCTCAAGTACACCAAGGATCACGAGTGGGTCAGGGCCGAGGGGAACCAGGCGACCATCGGCATTACGGACTTCGCGCAGCGCCAGCTCGGCGACGTCGTCTTCGTGGAACTGCCCACTATCGACGACAACCTTCAGGCCGGCGAACCGTTCGGGAGTATCGAGTCGGTCAAAGCCGTGACCGAGGTCTACATGCCGGTCAGCGGCAGGATCAGCAAGCGCAATGAGGCACTGGACGGCGAACCGGAGTTGGTCAACACCGACCCGTACCAGGACGGCTGGCTCACGGTGATCACGATGTCCGACCCGAAGGAACTCGAGGGCCTGCTCACCGCCGCCGAATACGAGGAGTACCTCAAGGCGGAGTCGGAGTAGCCGTTCATCGCAGGACGGGATCCCGGGCGCTCCGAACAGCGATCTCGGACGTGTCCGCCGGGTGGGTCACTCCGCGTCGGGTTCCGGAGGCGTGACGAGGTACAGAGAGGCGGGCCGCGATACGTCGGTGGCGTGGTCGCAGGGGGCGCCGAGACCACTGTCGGCGGAGCGGCCCTCAAGGGCGGCGAGGGCCTGGCCATGGGTTTCTCCGGTGATCGTCATCCGGATACGGGCCAGGCTTTCGAGTTCATGGTGCGACACCCCCGTAGCGTAAGCCGACCGAGCGCCCATAAAGGGCGTGGTGTCACTTTCAACTATGCGTGGTGGTGGCGCTGTTGAGTACCAGGTGCGCGTGCTCGTGTGCCGGCGGCGGCGTTCGCACCGGCCGTGAGGGGTGAGGGGCGAGGGGGAAGGGGACGAGGGGGAAGGGGCCGGACCCCGGGCCGGGGAGCCTGATCCGTCTGACGCGGGTCGTGGCCGGCTCCCCGGATGGCCGGATGGCCGGACGGTTGGATGACTGGACGGAAAATTGAAGGTGACGTGCGCATGTCGTGGGCATGGTTACGATCGGACCTCCCCCCACGAAAGGGCACGCCCATGAAGAGGACATCCGTCCGCAGATTCGCCTGCCGCAGTCTGCTCGCCCTCAGTTGCGTGACGGCGATGACCGTCCCGACCGCGAGCGCCGCCGAGCGCTTAGCGCACACGGCCGGGCCGGCCGAGCGGGGTGCGGGCTGCGTCGTTGTCTATTTCGACCTCGGTGAGACGCTGGTGCACACCGCCGACGACAACAGCGTGCGGTACTCGCCGAAGGCGGCCGCCTACCTGCGCGAGCTGCGGGCACGTCACATCCCCGTCGGTCTGATCACCAACGTTCCGTCCTCCTGGGGCTCCACGGACGCCGAGCGGGCGGCGGAGCTGAAGAAGGTCATCGGCAAGGACTGGCAGGACTCCCGACCCTTCGCCTGGGCGGACTTCGGGGACCGGATCTTCACCCCGCGGACCGAAGCGGAACGCAAACCCGCGCCCATCCTGTGGAAGCGGGCGAAGAAGGCCGCGGGTTCCTGCCGGGTGGTCTACCAGGCGGAGACCGCGGAGGAAACCCGCGTGGGGGCCGCCCAGGGGTACGTCGCCTATCAGGTGGGACGCCCATCGTGGCCCGCATACCTGCCGGTTGCGGTCATCGAGGCGATGGCCCGGCTGCCCCGATGACCTGATCCGAGGGTTCCCCCAGAGGTCGGCGGCGCCGGCTGCGACCAGCGACTGGCGGCGGTGTGCTTCGCTCGCACCGCCGCCACCTCGCCGCCGCCACCTCGCCGCCGCCGACGACCAGTTGATCATGAGCGAGTTCGTAGGACACGGACTTACGATCTCTGCCTGCCCGCCCGCCACTCCGGTGCAAGCACGGACCAGATCTCCTCGTCGTGGCGCTTCTCGCGGTACAGGTGGCTCTCCCGCAACACGCCGTCCTTCCTCATCCCGAGCCGCCGGGCCACGGCGATGCTGGCCTCATTGGCTGCCGAGACCCACCATTCCACGCGGTGGATGCCCCGTTCCTGGACGGCCCAGTCGATGATCACGCGTGCGGCCCGGGTCACGAGTCCCTTGCCCACCGCCGACGGCTCCAGCCAGCAGCCCGCCTCGGCGGTTCCCTGCTCCACATCCATCCGCCGGAAGAGGACCGCGCCGACCAGATTGGCGTCCCTGTGGCCGTCCGTCCAGATGCCGTAGAGCCGACCGGTGTCGGCTGCCGCCTTCTCCGCGTATGCCTGGAGGAACGCTCGGCTCGACGCCAGGTCCGTGACGACGTCGGGTAGGCCGTTGTGCTGCCCGATGAATTCTCGTCCGCGGTCGACGTGGGCCGGGAACTCGTCGGCCTGCCATGGTTCGAGGGGGCGCAGCTCGGCGCCGTCGGCGCCCAGGGATATCGCGTACATCGCTACCTCTCACGACCGAAACACCGCCCATACGGCGCGGTGATCTTCTCACGGGCGGAGTCACGGGTGGAGTCACGGGCGTCTCGGCGCCTGCTACTTCGGCGGGGCGAAGGGCGCCAACCGGGCCCGCGACGGCACCGTTGAAGCACCGCAGAGGCTGAACAGGTGGACGAGGCAGTGAACCCACTCGGGCAAGATGGGCTCCCATGACGGGTGGGAGAGAGACGTTCGTGGATCTGTTGCGGCGGGCCGGGCTGGAGAACGTGGGGGACGGGCGGACCGAGGGCGTGTCGCAGCCCTGGGCCGCGTGGCGCCCGATCATCTCGTTCGAGGCTCAGCCGACGGTCGCTGTGCGATCGGACCGGCCCGACCTGGTCGACGAGGTGAACGCGCAATGGCATCGACTCGCGGTCGAAGGCGGGGTCATCAACGACGACGGCGAGTTTCTCATCGACATCGACATCGACATCGACATCGCCGGCAGCAGGCCTGGCTGCGGGCCCGGACGCTGGACGCGAGTCCGGCTCAACGACGAGTGGGACCTCGCCGGAGTACTGGGTGAACGGCCGGGCCGGCCGGAGTTCGTCACGCTTTCGGTAGACGGAAACAGTCTGCTGGGGGCAACCACCGAGGAGTACGAGGTCTGGCTCATCGCAGTGGACCGGATCGCGCAGCGACAGGAGGCAGCTGCGCAGAAGGCCGCCGAGGAAACCCCGCAGGAGCGGTCAGCCGCCTGGGAAGCGCTGTTTCGGGGGCCGGGTCCTGCGAAGAGGTTGCGCGAGGGGTGGGCGCACGGGCTGGCGCTCAATCCGGCCACGCCCGAGGACGTACAGATCGGCCTGCTGGGCCTGTCGCATTCCCTGCTGTGGAGGCAGCTGCCGACATCGGTCGTGGAGGCAGCGATGGCCCACCCGGAGTGGGAGGTACGGCAGTTGCTGGCCGAGGCACAGTCGAACCTCACGGACGACCAGTGGGCGCGCCTGATCCTTGGCGAGCACAACGCCGGGCGCCGATGGATACTCACCATGCTGGCTGCGGAGCGGCGGGCCACTCTCACCGATGCCGCGTACGAGCAGCTCGCCGCCGACCCATCCGCCCAGGTCCGCGAGGAGACGACACGCCTCCACGGCCTGCCCACCCCCTTGTCGACAGCTCTGGCAGCCGACCCCGAGGCGACAGTACGGGCCGCCGCCTGCCCGGGAGCCTGGCCGCATCTGGAGGACCAGGCCCGGACGGGGCTCCTCGGCGACCCCGACAGCGCGGTCCGCGCCGCAGCACTGCTCCGGCACTATCAAGATCACCCACTGCCCCGGTCCGTCTTCGACTCCCAGAACTTCAGCGTGCGGGCGACGGAGACCTGTCGTCTTGAGCGCGACCTCGCCGAACACCTGGCCCGCCACGCCGATCCGGCCCAGCGCCGCTCCCTGGCCCGCAATCCGGGCCTCGTCCCGGACCTGGTCACCCTCCTCGGCCGGGACCCCGACGAAAGCGTCCGTTTCGAGGTCTCCCAGCGCCCCGACCTCACCGAGGAACAGCGGGCAGGCATCCTCATCGACTTCGATCCGCGCACCTGCTGTCACCCCCTCGACTGGGTCCTGGCGCTGCACGACGACCCCGACGCCATGCGTCGCCTGGCCGCTTCGTCCCATCCCCTCGTGCGCAGAAGCGTCGCCCGCGCCAGGCACCTGCCGCCGGAGGTCGTCGCACTCCTTGCCCGGGACGAAGACCGTGTCGTGCGGCTCTTCCTCGCCGAGTCCTGCGACGACGCGCCTGCGGACATGCTCCTGGAGGTGTGGCAGTGGTGGACCGGCAGCTTTTCCTGCCCCGATCGTCCACACGGCCATCCCCGCTTCCCCCGCCGCGGCCTGCTGCGGTACGCCGAGGACCCCAACCCGAGGATGCGTCAACTGGCCCTGGACGACCCGGATTCGACGGTGGAACTGGTGGAGCGATTCAGCCGGGACCCCGAGGAGGAAGTGCGACGCCGGGCCGCGACCGATCCGCGTCTGACGGCGGCCTCGGCGGTACGTCTCCTCGACGACGCCGAGGAGCGGGTACGCCGCGCCGCCGCCAGGCACCCACATCTGCCGGCGCGGGTTCTGGTTCGGTTGCTGCGGGACACCGACACCGCACGGGACGCGGCCGGGCATCCGGCACTACCCGTCCCTGTCATACGCCGGATGGTTTTGCGCTGGAGTCTTCGCGAGGCGGAGGAAGAGGGGCTCCGACCCCGGTCTCCTGAGGCTGGTAGCTGGTAGCTGGTAGCTGGTAGCTGGTAGCTGGTAGCTGGTAGCTGAGAGCAGAAGACCGAAGGCAGTGGGGCGACGGGCGACGGAGCCGCGGGGGCAGAAGTCGTATGCCTTACCAGGCTTCGTGGGGCGATGTGCTGGGGGAGCTGTTGTCCGCAGGCAACAGCTCCACGTCAACGAAGGTGCGCGGCGGCTGCGTCAGCCGAGCTTCGACGACTGATGGGGACGACCCCGGGCTCTTCGTCGTCGTATTCAGCGCCTACGTATGGTTCGCTCCCGGTGTATACCGGTTCCACGAACACGTTCGTGTAATCGGGCTTGTCCGGGCGGGGGAGGGGCGGGTTCATTCGGGCTCCGGGCTCGTGGCTGAAAAAAGCAGCAGATGCTGGTTGCCGCGATGATGCGCAAAGGCGCCGGACGGCGGTTCGCATCGCATCACATCGCGACCTGTCCGCGAATTATCCCCTGCCGAGAGGGGTCAGTCTTCCTCATTTCCTTCGTCGAACCGTCCGGAGTGCCGTGGGGCAGCCTTTTTGCCCGGCGCTCCAGTGCCGAGCCGCCTCACCGACACCGGAAAATCGTCCAAGGGGAAGACCTTCGGTCCGGGGTTCGGCCGACCGGGAGGCACACAAGGCAACGTGGGGGAGGATGGGGGTGTGACCGATGCAGGAGCAGATGACGGACGGTATCTCGACCCACGCTACCGACTGGCCTACTACTCGGACCTCATCCACGTCGTGTGTCCAGGATGCGGCGGGCGCGCCGTCGTCGTACAGCGGCCCGGTCTGCCGGATCCCCAATATATAACGGATATGCACTTCCGGCCGCGCCGGCTGTCGTGCCGACTCTGCGGCAAGACGGCGGACTGGACCGCCGCGCGTCGCAACAACGCGCTGGTCGCGGCAACGCTCGGTGGCCCCAACGACCCGTTCTTCAACCTGCCTCTGTGGCTGCAGACGCCCTGCAGCCGGAAGCTGCTGTGGGCCTACAACGGCCGTCACATCGATGTGCTGGAGGCATACATAGCCGCCGGCCTTCGCGAACGAGTCGGCTTCCCGACCATGAGCATGCTCGACTGTCTGCCGGCATGGATGAAAAAGGCCGGAAACCGCACCGCCGTCCTGAAGGCGCTGCACCGGCTGCGCCACCAGCTCGAACTGAGCGCACCGAACGACCGGTCCGACGCCGCCTGTCCTCGCCCCGGAATTGTTTGCGCCCGCCCGGTGAGGGCTCTGTACTTCCGGCCTCCCTACTGACGCACCACCGGTCAGCGGAAGTCGGCGGCGTGATCGGCCACCCAGTCACGGTAGGTGCATGCCGGTGCAGCGGTGACCGCCTCGACTGTGGACGTGAGGCGCGTGGGAGGGGCGGAGAGCATGTCGGCGTATCCGTCGAGGAGGGGTTCCACGAAGAAGTCGGGGAAGTTGTCGTCGGCCAAGAGCCGCTGACGTGCCTCTTCGCGGGACAGTTCCTGCCACCGAATCGGGCGGCCCAGCACCTCGCCGATGATCCTTACTTGCTGGGCCTGGGTGAGGACTTCGGGGCCGGTCAGCCCGTAGGCAGCCTCGTCGTGGCCGTCTTCTGTGAGAGCCCGCACGGCCACGGCGGCGATGTCCGCCTCGTGGAGGAGGGCCATGCGCACCGCTCCGTAGGCACCCTGCACGACGTTTCCGGCGCGGATCTGGTCGGCAAACCACAAGGTGTTGGCCGCGAAGGTGCTCGGGCGGACGAAGGTCCACCGAAGCCCGGACCGAGCGATGAGCCGCTCGACGCGTGCGTGCGACCGGCCCACCGGGTGCGGCTGCTGCTCGGGAGCCAGACCGTCCTGGACGGCGCCGGACGACAGGAACACCACTCGGCCGGCGTGCCGATCGATGGCATCCACGACCGTGGCCGCCGGGTCGGCATCGTGGAAGGGCCACATCAGGAACACGGAGTCGGCTCCGCCCAACGCCGCCTCCAGCGCGGCGGGGTCGGCCAGGTCGCCCTGCCGTACGTCGACCCCGTCGGGAAGCCCGGCCGCAGCGGGGTTGCGGGTGAGAGCCCGCACCTCGCCCGCGTGCCCGGCCAGGAGTTGGGACACCACCTGCCGGCCCACGTTGCCGGTCGCCCCGGTGACGAGGATCGTGCTCTTGGCAGCCATCGGAATTCTCCTTGCCTGTGCGCCCTTGCCGACGGCCGGAACCTCCGGTGCCGAGGGGCGGTTTCACGATCGGCGTGCTGGGTGGGGAGAGCCACCCAACGGGTCACAGGTGCCGGAACCCGTCATCGAACAGCGTGGAATGATGGATACCGTCTCCCTGGAGCCGACAGCCGTGCAGTGGCTGAGCCCGGTGACGGCCGAATCCGCTCCGCGGGTCATGGCGCAGGGGGTCCGTCAGGGGCGCGGGAGCTTCTCGCCGTGCACGGCTGCGTACTGGGCTGCGAGCCAGGGGCCCAGGTCGTCGATGAGCATCCCCAGCACTGCCGGACCGGATGAGGGCGCGCGGCCGACGGACGCGGCGATGTGCATCTGCTCGGCGCGCTCCGGGTAGTAGCGGCCGAAGAGTTCGGCGGACCGGTCGAGGTCGCTGGTCCAGCCGCCCCATCGGGGCATGATCAGCGTGAATCCTGTGCGGACGATGCGACGGCCGACGCCGCGGCTGAGGGTTCGGCGATCGGCGTCCGTGGCGGCCTCGGCGGCTTTGGCGCGCCAGCGGGGGAGCACGAGGGCGAGGTCGCCGTTTGTCTCGCGCGCGAGGAGCGCTGTGGGGCGGTAGCGGGGCAGCTGTTCTGCGAGGTCGTTGCCGAGCAGCGGGGTGCAGAGGCAGGCGAGGAAGAACCCGGCATCGTGACGCTCGATGTCGCTGAGCAGAACGCGTCTACTGGTCAGCAGGATTCCGACGCCATCGATCTGAGGGTATGCGCGGTCGAGTGTGGCTTCGATCGCTCTGGCGTCGGCGCGGTCGGCTTCGGTGGGCTCGTCATGGAGGGCGAGCTGGAGGTCGAGGTCGGAGACTCCTGGAGTGGCGGTGCCGCGGGGGATACTGCCGTAGAGGTAGGCGCTGTGCAGGCGTGTTCCGTCGAAGGTCTCGGCGATATGGGCGCGGGCGGCGTCGACGACGGGGACGAACGCTGCCGGCACTCGGTCCAGTGCGCCCTCGCGTGCGATCGTTCCATCGCGATCCAGCCCTCGTCCGTTCATGGGGTCACTGTGCCTTGTGCCGCTGCTTCTGCCGAGCGGATTTCGGCGAGGCTCGTCTCGGCATTCGCGCCCCGGCGCCGCCGCTGACAGGCAGAATGAGCCGACGCCGTTGATGAGGGGGTGGTGGCGTATGTGGCTGAGGATGAGGTCGTCCTGGCATTGGGGGTACGCGGCCTGCCTGTGGGCGTCCGTCTTCGCCGGATCGCACTTCTACTGGGCCTGCGGCGGCAGCCTGGGGCTGAACGTATCCGCCGGGGCGAAGCTCGCCACCGAGCGACCCCTCTGGTTTGTGCCGGCCGGACTGTGGGGTATGGGAACTCTCTGCCTTGCCGGCGCGTTGCTCGGCTGGCTCCTCACTCGGTCACTGCGGTACAGGGCGGCAAGGCGCATCCAGCGCTATCTGGGCTACAGCGTCGGCTTCGTCCTGCTGGCCAGGGGCCTTGCGGTGGAGTTCCTCCTGCTGACCAACGCGACGCACCTGGATGCCGCCGTGAGCGCGGGGCAGCGGTTCTGGACGCTGGTGCTGTGGAACCCCTGGTTCATTGTGGGCGGGTTGGCCTTCGGCCTGTCCGCGCTCGAAGCGCGAAGGCGCGATCACGCCACGTCGCCGCAGACGGGGCACCCCTCGTCCAGATCCGTGCCGGATCCTCGGACGAAGGCGTCGGCCACGTAGGTCGCCCCCGTGGTGGCGAACAGCGCCGCGGATCCCAACCACCGCGCAGCGCACCGGCAAGCGGGGGAAAGAGGGCCAGACCCCGCGCCCCGCGCTGAACCCTCCGATGCGCAGCATGCCGGCAGCAGTCCCCCCACGCCGACCGCACCCCGATCGCCGCATACGCCCTGCCGGAACGGGCGGACGACGGGACTCTGCGTACACCCTCTGGCGCTGGGAGCGCGCGCCGCGTATCGGATCTCGCGCGAACCCTTGACGTACTCCCGACGCCGCCCTAACTTCACCGCAACTCTTTTAGGCAATGGACCTGCCGAACCCTCTTAATCTTCAAAAGGTGAACGCGTGAACTGTGGACGACGGCACACGAGAGCCGGACGGCTCGTCAGCGGCGGAGTGCTGGCCGTAGTGATGGCGACGCTGTCGGGCGCGTCCGTCCCCTCGGCGGGCGCAGCCGGACCCACCGACTACGGTCCCGCGCACTGCGGATTGCCCGGACCGGCCGGCCGCTTCGCGGATGCGACGGGATCCGCCACGCTCACGGTCACCCACGTCAGCGACACCTGCCTGCGGACCTACGCGCTGCACAGTTCCGTGTCCGGCGAGCGGACCTTCAGCGAGAGCGCGGACCGGCCCACGCTTCGTTCGGGCTCGGTACTGCTGGACGGGCTGTACGCCATGGCCCACACCGAGGCGAAGCAGAATCGGGCCGACGAGGTCAGTGACGGTTCGTACAACGACGGCAAGCCGATCCGCTGCCCGGGTGGCTGCTACACCACCGGCAAGTCCTGGACCTATGTGTGGACCCGCGACGTCTCCTACTCCGCCGACCTGGGGTTGACGGCCGCGGACCCCGAACGGATGCGCAACACCCTCGCCTTCAAGCTCAGCGACCGCCGCGACGGCACCGGTGGCACCCAGATCATCCAGGACACCGGCACCGGCGGCAGCTACCCCAGTTCCACCGACCGTGTGGTGTGGGCACTGGGCGCGAGCGAGATCCTCGACTGGCTGCCGGACGGTAAGCGGGAGAAGTTCGCAGCCACGGCGTTCGATGCGGTCCGCAACACCATCGAGCACGACCGGAGGGTCGTCTACGACCGGGCCGATGGTCTCTACAAGGGCGAGCACTCCTTCCTGGACTGGCGCGAGCAGAGCTATCCGGACTGGACGAAGGACGACGTGGCGACCATCGCCACCTCACGTTCGCTGTCCACGAACGTTGTCCACTGGGCGGCGATCGACGCGGCCGCGCGCCTCGCAGGCGGTGCCGGTGACGCGGCGTCCGCCGCGAAGTACCGCGGTTGGGCCGACCGCCTCGCCGCGGCGATCCGCACGAAGTTCTGGCTGCCGAAGCGGGGGCAGTTCTCCCAGATGCTCACCACGGAGCTCGACACCGCGCCGGCGGACCGCTACGACGCGCTGGGGACGTCGTTGGCCGTCCTCACTGGGGTCGCCACGCCGCAGCAGGCGCGGCAGGCCGTCGCCCACTACCCCCAGACTCCCTACGGCCCGTCCGTGTTGTGGCCCCAGCAGCAGGGCGTGCCGTCGTACCACAACAACGGCATCTGGCCCTTTGCGACCGCGTACATGATGCGGGCGGCGGCCAAGACCGGGAACGCCGCCGTGGCCGATCTGCAGGCGCGGTCACTGGTTCGGGGCGCGGCGCTGTTCGGCACCAACAAGGAGAACATCAACGTCCTGGACGGCGGTACCAAGACCGAGATCAACTCGGACCGGCAACTGTGGAGCATCTCGGGAATGCTGTCGATGGTGCAACAGAGCATCTTCGGTATCGACGCACGGCCGGACGGGCTGCACGTCAAGCCGTTCCTGCCGGCGCAGCTGCGCGACACGTACTTCCACGGCAGCGACCACGCCACGCTTCAGAACCTGAACTACCGCGGGCACAAGCTGGACATCGCGCTGAAGCTCCCCAAGGACGAGGGCGCACAGCAGGGCGAACGCGCGGGTAGGCCGGCCCGACACGGCGCCTATCAGGTCATGTCACTGAAGCTCAACGGCAAGCGGCTGCCCGTCGGCGCGGCGCTCACCGAACAGATGCTGGCCAACAGTGACACCACGAAGCTCGACGTCGTACTCGGGCCGCCGCACGCCGGCTCCGGCGCTCCCGCTCCGAGGCCCGTGGACACCGGGTCAAAGGAAGCGTTGTACGGGCCGTCCACCCCGACCGTGCGCAGCGTCGAGCCCAAGGCCGGCCGGCTGCGGCTGTCCGTCGACATCGGCGACGAGAACCCTGCCGAGGTCACCATGGACGTCCTACGCGACGGCCATGTGCTCGCCGAGAACCAACCCGTCACCGCCGGCCGCCGGACCTGGACGGACCGCTCGTCCACGGACCTGAAGGACGTCTCGCACTGCTACAGCGTCCGGCTGCGGTACACCTCCAGCGGCAACACATCCCAGCACGCGAAGCCGCGGTGCTATCGGGGCCCGCACGACGACCGCGTCACCAAGATCACCGCCGAGCACTTCGACGTTACCGGCGGCCACCGGGCGACAGGCAAACACGGTGTGTACTACGCGGACTGGGGCACCGCAGCCGGAGACGGAATCACCGCTCGCCTCACGCCCTCGGCCGACGGTGACTACCTCTTCCAGGCGGACGCAGCAGTCGACGGCCCCGTCAACACCGGCGTCGCGAGCGGCATGAAGATGCTCCGCGTCTACGACGACACGACCGGGAACCTGGTCACCTCGCACGTCATCGCCATGCCCAACACCGGGAGTGGGAACACGGTACGCGGCTCGACCTACGCCAAGGCGCGACTGCGGAAGGGCACGACGTACCGCGTCGAACTCGTCCAGGACCCGCTGGCGGTGAACATGAGCTACTTCTCCGCCAACGCCCGCTACAACGACACCCGTACCGGCCCGTCCAACTACAGCGATGTGTACGCCCTCAGGGCCATTCTCCAGCGGCGGAGGGACCTGGCGGGCACCTCGTAGGGCTGTCCCCTCAGGCCGTTCCGCGTGGATCACCGGGCGGACTCGAGAAGGATGTGGCGGCGGTTGTCGTCATGCTGGTCGCCGCCATCGAGGAGCGAATATGCATGGCCCCGCCGCACGCCCGGCCGTCAACCTCGGCACCCATGAACGAGCGGAAGCGAAAGAAGCTCTCCCGGCGCCTCGACGTGGCAGTCCTCCTGGGCGACACCACCCGTGTGAAGGCTCTTCTGCGAGCTGGGGCCGACCCGGAGCGAGCGGACAGCGAGGGCACCACCCCGCTGTATGAGGCGTCCGTGAACGGAGAAGCAGAGATCGCCCGCCTGCTCCTGGTGTCCGGGGCCTCCCCGGACACTGAGAGCAGCGGACTCGGCGCGGAAGGCACGCCCCTCTGCGCGGCCGCATGCTGGGGGCACACCGAGACGGTGCGTGAACTGTTGGCGCACGGCGCCGATCCGAACCGTCGTGAAGATCACGGCACCGGCCGCTCCCCCTGGACTGGGCGAACGACGGCCCCCATCCCGAGACTGTCGCTCTCCTCATCACCGCGGGCGCAAGCCCCCGCGCGCAAACCGCCTAGTCATCCCCCGCTGTCCGGCGTGCGGGCCGACCCGCCACCCTGCTGCCGGACCGCTGGAAGTCACCCGACGGCCTGCGAACCCTCGCCTCCTGGGCCGCCGAGGAGACTCGTGCGCCGCACCGGTGGACTGATCGCCGCACCGGTGGACTGATCGCTGCGCCGGTGGACTGAGCGCCGCCGCCGGCTCGGCGAGAGCGCCGCCGGCCGCATGCTCCATCAACTCGCCCCGGGTGCACAGCAGTACGTTGTTCGGGTCGGCGCCCGCCGCGCTGCCGAATGGGACGGGGTACCACCGGCGGCGGCGACCGTGGACCGGGCGGCGACTCGGGCCGGTGGCGCGGCGGGGGAGTGCGGCCGGGGTCCGAAGACCTCGGGCGCCCAGCGGGCCGCCGATACGGAGACCGTCACCCGCGGCCCCAGGGCGGGCCGGTGTGCGCCCCCGTCGGCGGGCTCTCCCGCGCCAGCAGCTCGTCCACCTCGGCGCGTACCGCCTCACCGGCCGGGGTGAGGGAAGCGCTGTACCGGCTCAGCGTCGCGGCGCCCTGCCGGGCCCGGCCCAGCAGCTGCACCCGGCGGGCGGTCATGGCCCGCTGCGGCAGGTCCGCTGCCGGTGTCTCCTCGTGCAGCAGGCGGTAGAGGACCACCTGACGCGCCAGGACGACCGTCTGCTGGAAGAGGCCGGTCAGCGGCCGGGGGTCAGGACGCAGTGGGGTCAGCATGGTCGGCGCGGGGCCGGGGCCGGGCACGAGGAAGGGGGTGCCGAGTGCGGCGGCGTTGCAGCGGGTGTGCGTGCCCTCGTGCACGAGGGCGTCGGCCAGCCGGACCCAGCCGGGCAGCCCGTTGCGGCCCGTGGTGAGCCGGGAGGCGTTGACGAACACCGCGCCGTGCGTGGTGAAGTCGGTGAAGCCGTCGATGGACGGGCCGTGCAGCAGGGCGATCTGCCGCACCCCTTCCCGCAGTTCGGCCAACATCGGCGGCCATATGCGGTGCATCCGGTCCGCCGACTCGGTCAGGACTGCGGCCTGCTCGGCATCCCAGCCCCGCACCATCGAGCTTCGGCTCGCCGTGTCCGCCGGGTTCGTCATGTTGGCCATGTTGGCGGTGTCCGCTGTGCCAGTTGCGCCCGCCTGCGGGCCGCGTCCGGGCGGGAGCGAGGCGAGGGCCCGACCGACAGCCTGCTCCAGATGCGGTGCCGGGTCGGCGAGGTCGACGGGCCAGCGGCCGGCGGCGCGCCGAGGGGGTGGTACGACGGTCCCGCCGCCGCCGCCGCCGCCGCCGCCGCCGCCGGCGCCGGGCTCCGGGCCGGCGGCCGGCACGGCACCGTCTGCCTGCCCCGTCCGCACTCCGTGCGCCGCCGCCTTGCGGGCGGGATGGCGAGGCGGTCCCGGCGCAGCGGCCCCGACCTTGCGCAGCACGGCGTCGGTGGTGCTCCAGAGGGCGTCTTCGTCGCGGCGGGCGGCCACCGCGTCAGGGCTCACAAGCAACGGTCCGGTCTCCAGCGTCGTTCGGACTACGGTGTCGTTCGGACTACGGCGTTGTTCGGACTACGGTGTCGTCGGTCTCGGGCGTCCTCGATCTCCTGCTGCTCCGAGGGCTCTCTTTCCGGCGGGGCCATCCGTGACCGGCCGACGGCTCCCGTCGTCGACCGGTCAGCAGCTACCCCGCCCGTAAAAAGCCCAATGAAACGCGAGTGGGCCACCCGGCAAAAGGCGCCTTGATCAACGGGGGTGGCATCGCTCGGCCGGCTTCCAGAAAGCGCCGGAAAGGGCCGGCATCCGTCCGAAAAGCGTCTACGCCTGTTGCCTGTGTGGCGAGAATTCACGTTTGGGGTGCGGAATGCGAGGTGCATATGCCCGAGCGGCAGCTTTCTGGGTGCGAAAGCTGGCCTGATCGTCCCCACTCGCTTCAGGCGCGCCCGCCGTGGTTCCGCGGCTCGGGGCGGCTCTTGGGCCGCGCTCGACGCTTTCGCTGAGGCGGCGTCAATGCCCGGTCAATTGGGTGGCACATCGGATGAGGCCGGGTCATGCTCGAGCTTCCGTGCACTGCCCCCTCGGTGGGAGTGGTGCAGCTCCCCGAACCACCATCCCGAGGGCTCATGACCACCGCGCTTGGCCGTCAGGTCCGCCGTTTCCCGCCCGAACCCGTGCGGGCGGTATTCGTCAAAATCGTCTGCCAGACCACGTGCAGCGGCAGCCTCGCGATCATCACCATGGACTTCGAGCCGTTGGGGGAGGAGACCGGAGGGCCGGTCGTCTTCCGCTGGCCCGAGCGTGACCGTCACCAGAACCGGGATCCGAGGCGCGACCGGGGCATCCCACGGGAATGGCTGCCGCAGGAGTTCGTCGAGGCCCTCGAACAGGGTGTCCGCACTGCTCTCGACGCGCTCCCGCCGGGTGTTCGCCCCTTCGTCCGGTGCACGGTCACCGATGCACGCTGGCACGAAGTGGACTCCTCCGAGTCGGATTTCATTCGGGCCGGCGAGATGGCCGTGGAGAAGGCCCTGCGCCTCTCGCCCACGGCGACCGCCGATCCGGAACTCCCATGACCACCGCTCCCGCCCCACCGCATGCGCCCCCCTTTCCGCCCGAGCCAGGGTCGGACGTCCACATCAAGCACGCCCGCTACACATCGAGGGCAACGTGTGGCCGGCCCCTGCCCCGGACGCCGCGGAGCTGGGCGCGGAAGGTGGCGTTTCACGCCCGAGGGACGACGCCGGGCGGCCACGTATCAGGACCTCTTGAGCCCTACCTGGTAAAGGATCGTCCCGGCACACGCAGCGAACACGATGACGCACAGGTACACGAGAAGCGACTCAGTCTCGATGAGGCCGACCTTTCCTTCCGTGTACCTGCAGATGACGGACAGTGGGAACACGCTTCGGTCGGCGCCCAGAATCTCTCCACCAGGCGCCGAAAGGAGGTGGCTCACCTGCCAGTCGAAGCACTTGTTCTCCAGATCGGTGCGGGAGAGCGCCATCACGGGGTGAATTCGGACCGCCCAGCACACCCCGGCCACGATCGGTGACCACATCATCCCGGCACGTGCCCAACGGGAGGACCGGGACTTCCTGCCGACCAGCATCCTGGTGACAGCAACAACCAAGACGGCGATTCCTGCCCACATCGTCCACGTGCCCAGTGCAGTGGGATGCGAGGGCCCGTACGTTCCGGAGTCGGACCAGTAGCAGGCGACGTCCGGCGGGAACCAACCAACGGTCACATGCTCCAAAGGGAAGTCGTCGTCGAGAGTCCTCTTGCCGCACACCTCGATCGGGCTCGTGAAGGCGAGCCCGTACAAGACGGCGCCGAGGTATCCCACCACCGCCACATAGGCACCGATAACCCCCCACCGGGCGTGTGGGGACGGCCCCCGCCGGGTCACCCACAGCGCGTAGGGCACGGATCCGATCGCCATCAAGAAAACGCTGATCAGCGGCATACCGAAGAACGCCAACAGATCCATGGTTCCCTCCCGTGGTCACCTCCCGTGGTCACCCCTGAGAGACGAGACGATCAAGATGGGGTGATCGGTTTCGCGCATCGATCGGGAGCACCCCGGCGGGTTGCGGCCCTCTGCCCTTTGCCCCTGCCTGGCCCGAGCTTCGCCCCCCTGCCATGCGCCTACCGGTTACGGGTCGGCGCAGTCATCGACGCCAAAGACGTTGCTCAGCGGTCCAGTTGTCGCTCTCTGCTCTCCGCTCTCTGCTCGTCGCTTCCCGCTCGCCGCGCGGTCTCGACAAGTAGCAAGAACGTCGTCGAAGACTCCGGGCGAGACCCGTATCGTCACAAGGGCCAGTCAGACCGATGATGTGAGATGTGAGATGTGAGAGGTGCCAGTGGGGGGCAACTACTACGTCAGTCCGGATCAGGAGGACGGTGGCTCCTGGTCGTTCTCGGCAGATCAGCTCACACGGACAGCCATCGCGTTGTGGCCGGGCTCAGAAGCAGCCGGGCCTTTCCCGCCCATGGACGCTACCGACCTCGACATCCACACCGGTGGCGGTCGCTGCCGGCTCACCTTCCATCCGCAGGGCCCGGTACTGGTCTTCCCCGACCAGGACCCGCTGCTTGTCCCCGGGCGGGTGATTCTTGGCCTGCTCAATGCCCTGGCGCCCGACACACCGACCGTCTGGTGGACGGACTTGGATGGTGTTCCGGAAATCCTTGACCTGACATGTGATGCCACCGACCTGGCGGACGCCTTCAGTTTCTGACGCCTCGCGAGAGCCGCCGTCTTCCTCGAACGAACGCCATCGCGTTGACCGCGAGCAACAGCTCCGTTGGCCTCGACGCTGAAGCCGGGCCTTGCGTACCGGTGTACCTCGGGGCCGGCCGGTCGCTCATCATGGCGACGGGTAAAGCCGTAGGCCGTCGATCGCGCAGCTGGGATGATCCGTACGTCAGCGACGGGGGAGGGCACGTGACGACGTTCGTGTGTGCGGGATGCGAGGCGGCGCTCAGTGTCGCGCTGTTGCGGGTCGCCCTTCCCGCTCATGCTCACCAGCAGTGGGGCAACGGAACACTGCTCCCGGTTCTTATGGAACCGGGGACGTATGCCGTGGACCCGGAGCCGTCCGGGCTGCCATGGCGGTGGAGCGCGGTCGGACGGGACGAGGCGGCAGCCGGCGGCGGGTTCGCGCCGGCGTCTGCCCTCTCCTTCGGCACCCCGGGAGCGATTGTCGTCGCGCCGGGTGACACGCGCGGGACCGCGCTGATCCCCGAGCGGTGCGACGGCTACTGCTGTGGGCTGGACGGGAGCAGCGGCCCGAACCTCGCCTGCGAGCAGTGCGGTCAGCCGGTGGCGACCCGCGTCGACGACTGCTCGCTCTGGCAGGCGGTGTGGTTCGCCCGGGACGCCGTACGCGGCCTCTCCACCGACAAGCCCGCCGATTGGGCGGACTGCTGGGATGCGCAGGGGCGGCAGGGCGCACCGCCGGTCGATCCGTCCGGGGCATGGAGCCCGCAGTGGGCGGCGGCCGTGGGCGCCGGGCTGGCACATCTGTTGGCGGCCTCGGAGGGCGCGCCCGTGGCCCTTCCCGACGGCCTCATCGCGGACACCTTCGGCCGCACGCTCGATGTGCTGCTCCCCTCCGGGGAGCCGGCTAAGACCGTGGCGCTGACGGGGCCGGGCCTGCCTTGCCGGGAGCCCGCTCCCGACATCTTCCTCGTGCCGCAGCATCCGCAGACGGGGGTCCCGTGGCGAGCCTCAGGGCGTGCGCGGACCGTCCCTCTGCCCGCCGACGTGTGGACGCAATTGGCTTTCCCCGGCGAACGGCTGCTGCTCCCCGTGACGGGCGGGCTGCCCGACGGTGTTCACCGTGACGACCCATTGCCGATGTGTCCACGAGGGCCGTTTCGGCCTGACTGGGGGGTGTTCCTCCATACGCTGGCACGGATCCCGGCGGTCCGGCAGCCGTGGCTGCGCAGGATCTACGACCGGGTGAAGGACCGCCCATACGTTCATCCGTTCTAGGAATCGGCCCAGTCGAGCCGACGGGCCGAGGACATCTGCGAAGAGGCCGCCCCCTGCCTTGCCGGCGAAACCGGTACTCCAGGAGAGAACCACCAAGTAACTGGACGATCATCCTAGAAAACGCCCCGGCGAGGCCCTTCCTCTCGTAGGGCCTGTCCATGTGCGTCTGATCTTCGCGTTGCTCTACTTATCCCGCTGGCGCGACTGCTCTGCACAGCGGAAGGAACCATTATGCGCGTTTTTCGTAGCTCGGCGGATGCGGAACCGTCAAAGGGCGACGCCCCCACACCTCATAGTCATCTGATCTCCCGACGGCCTTTGTTGGGCGGAACCGCGGCAATGGCACTCTCCTTCGGCCTCCTGGGCTGCGCGCGCGAGAAGGAAACGAATGCTGGTGCGGCGGATTCCCGAAGTGATACGCCGTTCAAGGTGAAGGTCCATCTCCTCGGCACTGGGGGCCCGGAGATGTCGACCGCACGCCAGGGAATGTCCACGCTCATCGAGGCGGGCGGCCAGAGATTCCTGTTCGATGTGGGCCGAGGAGCCACGCAGAACATGTACGAGTCCCGGGTCAACCCCAAGCAGGTCACCAAGATCTTCCTGACTCACCTGCACAACGACCATTACGAAGACCTTCCAGCGCTCTGGCTCAACCCGTGGTTCCTGCTCGGCCGGACCGACACCCTCGAGGTCTGGGGTCCTCCCGGAACGGCCGGGATGATCAAAGGCATGCGGGCGATGTACGAGCACGACGTGGATCACCGCTCGAACGACGTCTTCAAGAAGGAATACCTCGACATTCGCGTCCGGGAGATCGGACCGGGCGTCGCCTACGACCATGACGGCGTCAAGGTGACCGCTTTCGCCGTGGAGCACAAGGACGGAAACCCTGCTTACGGGTACCGGTTGGATTACTCAGGGAAATCCGTGCTCCTGTCGGGCGACACCACGTACAGTGAGAACGTCGTAGCGTACGGACAAAAAGTCGATGCCCTCATTCACAACGTGGTCGCATTCGACGATGAGCTCACCAAATCGGGGAAGTTGAAGGCTGTCGAGGAGAAACTGACAACACCTGAGCAGGCTGCCCGGGTCTTCTCCCGAACGCGCCCCCGGGTAGCCGTCTTCTCGCACATATCCAAGAAGGGTCTGCAGGGGAAGGAGGGCGACGGAATCATCACGGACCGGACTCGGAAGGCGGGTTACAGCGGCCCGTTGCACATGGGGCAGGACAGGATGACGATCGAGATCGGCGACAACGTCGAGGTGAAGCCCCCGATCTCCACCAAGGACCTGCCCGATCTGGACGGTCCGGGCGTCGAGCTCTGACGTGATGATGCGTGACGGTTCGCCGGTTCCCCTGACAGCCGGGGCCCGGCGTTCTCGTTGTCGCCCGCTCAGCCCCGTTGTCGCCTGCTCAGCCCCCTAGAGTCGAGTCGGTTGCGAGGTGGCAACTCTCCGCCCACGTAGGTGAATTCGGTGCTCCAGGGGGTGCGGGCAGCGCGGTGACTCCCCGCAGTTCGAGACGGGCTTCACAGCAGCCACTTCCCCTCACGCATAAGGGTCCGTCCGTTCATCTCGGGAACCGTTCCCCACGCCTGCAGAACCTCTGGGATGACCTGGAAGAAGACGTAAGAGGGGTGATCCTGCCGAGGATCCCAGCCGTCCTTGGCCGCGAAGGCATCGCCCACCTCGGTTGGAAGCTCCTCGCGGGTCAGCATGCGCGCGGTGCCGTGGACCAGCACCACGTCCCGGGTATGGCCGAAGCAGAGGCGCGCCTGGCCCGTGGGGGACAGGTTGCGCCCAGTCGGGTTGGTGACGCGGGTGGACAGCCACACAGCCTCGCCGTCCCACCAGAAGGCAAGCGGAACGAGACAGGGTTCGCCGGTGGCGTCGGCCGTAGCGACCCATACATCGTTGTCCCGCGTGAGCCGTTCCAGCGCCTCGCGCTTGCGCTGCTCCGGGCTGCGGGGTCCGCTGGAACGAGAATCAACTGACGTCATGGAGCGAGGCTATGGCTTGAGGCGCCACACCACATCCGTCAGCGGAACTAGGACACAGGGCTGAGAGCCGGTCTCATGCGGGCAGACGGATCTGCAGCTGACAGAGCTGCCGCCGCCGGCGCGAGCGTGGGGCCGGCCGGCTGTGCCGACGGTCTCCGGGGGCCGCCGGCTGCGCACTTCCGGGGCTCAGCGCCGTCCGTCGGCGACGAGCACCTTCGCGGTGCCGGGAGCGGGCCGGTCGGCGGCGGGTCCGCCGCGGCGGGCCGTCCGCCGCTGTAGTGCTGCCGCCCATCCGGTCGCCGCGAGCGCGAGCACTCCGGCACCGGCACCGACCCAGGCCACCGAGGTGAAGCCGAGGCCCGCGTCGATCGTGAGGCCACCCAGCATCGGGGTGAGGGTGATGCCGACGTTGAAGGCCGAGGTGTTCACGGCACCCGTCAGCGTCGGCGCGTCGGGTGCGAGCCGGAACACCCTTGACTGCACCACCGGGTTGACGACGTATCCGGTGAGCCCGAGGACGAGGACCAGCGCGACGGCGACGCCGGGGCTCCCCGCCGTCAGTGCGAACACGGCGGAGGCGACGGTGAGGGAACCGGTGCCGATGGCCAGGGTGCGCAGGGGCGCCGCGTCGGCGACGCGTCCGCCGAGCGTCACCCCGAGCAGTCCGCCGACGCCGTAGAGCGCGAGAACCACTGGCACCCATCGGGCCGGCAGCCCGCTGACCTCGGTCAGCAGCGGTGAGAGATAGCTGAAGGTGACGACCGCCGCCCCGAAGGTGAGTGCGGTCACCAGGTAGGACACCCAGAGGGCCGGCCGGGCCAGGCCGCTCAGTTCCCTTCGCAGGGAAGGCACTTCGTCTCCGTCGGCTCGGCCCGCCGGCAGCGCGGCGAGCAGGGAGAGAGCGCTGAGTACGGTGAGCGCGGCCACGCCCCAGAAGGCCGCGCGCCAGCCCACGTACTGGCTCAGCACCGTTCCGGCGGGCACGCCCACGATGGTGGCGACGGTGAGCCCCATGGTGACCACCGACAGTGCTTTCGCTTTGGCGTCCGGCGGCACCAGGCTTACTGCCGTCGCCGCGGCAACCGCCCAGAACCCCGCGTAGGCGAGCGCGCTCACGACGCGGGTCGCGAACAGCATCCCGTACGCCGGTGCAAGGGCGCCGACCACATGTGCGGCGACGAAGACGAGCTGGAAGGCGACCAGCGCGGTACGGCGAGGGACCCGCAGCGTGGCGACGGCCAGCACCGGCGCGCCGATGACCATGCCGATGGCGAACGCGGAGATCAGCAGGCCGGCGTCGGGGATGGAGACACCGAGATCGCGGGCGATGCCCGGGATGAGCCCGGACAGCATGAACTCCGAGGTCCCTTGGGCGAATATGCCCAGGCCGAGAAGAGGGATGACGAGTGGCACGGGAGAACGCTCCGTTGGGTGAGGGGAGGATCTGAGTTCTGGCGAGGGGCAGGCGCAGGGGCAGGGAAAGGGGCGGAAGGGGCCGGAGAAGGGGCGGAAGGGTTGGGATCGGGCTGGTTTTGGATTGATTGGTTCAAAACCGGGGCATGAGAGATCCAGGGCAGGGTGTGCGGCGGGGTGAAGGCGCGTGGGCTCAGTCGGTGTGGTTCAGAAGGCGGTCAGTGCGGCATCCGCGACATCTTCCAGGGTGGCGCGGTCGACGCCGGACCGCGCGGAAACGCGTAGGCCCCCGATTGTCGCGATGAGGAGATGGGCGAGGGCGCGGGCGTCCTTGTCGGCGGCGATGTCGCCGTCGCGGCGCCCGGACTCGATGACGGCGCGGATCGCCTCCATCCGCAGGTTGTAGTCGCGCTCCAGCGACGCCGCGACCGAAGTGTCATGGGCCGACACCTCGACGCAGGTGTTCACGACCATGCAGCCCCGGCCGTCGGCACCGGGTGCGAACTCCTCGGCGATCACCCGCTGCAGAAGCGCCCGGAGCTTCTGCCGGGCCGGCAGCTCACTCTCCATGAGCGTGAACAGCTCGTCGTTCTTGGCGTGCATATAGCGCGTCAGGGCCCGCTCGAAGAGGTCGTGCTTGCTCTTGAACGTGTTGTAGATACTGCTCCGACCCAGGCCCGTGGCGTTGCACAGATCCTGGGTGGACGTCGCCTCATAGCCGGCGGCCCAGAACGCCACCATCGCGGCGTCGACCGCCCGCTCCTCGTCGAACTTCCGGGGTCGGGCCATGGTGCCGAGGCTAACACGTATTGGATGGATCGGTTCAATACTTCACGGGCCCGCACCGCACCCTCGCCGCGAGTGTTCGGCAGTCTGGTCCGCAGTCCCGGCCCCGCCGCCAACGCCACCGCCCTGCGAAACACCCGCCACCTGGGCGCCGCCGTGGCCCGGCTGCGCGCCGAAGTGTGGTTTCGGAGGGTGTTTCAGGTCGGTTCGACGGTGTCCCCGAGGCGAACCCGTCCCGGTTGCGCGACCGTGGCCAGGGCGTCCAGTCGCATGTCGTGTGCCTGCGCGATGGCTCGCAGGATCAAGGGGGAGTGCGGCAGGTCCTGCTGGGCCTCGTTGGTCATCACGCATCGCTCGCTGGAGCGCTCGAACCGAATGCACAGGGCGTCGCCGATTCGCGCGGTGCTGCCGAACCACTCGTCCTCCACGAAGGGAGGCGTGCCCGGCGGCGTCCGCACCAGCAGGTTCGGCCGAAACCGGCGCTCGTCGACGGGCACGCCGGGAACGGCCGCGCGGACCCAGTCGAGGGTGGCCGTGGTCAGGACGCTGAGGGGCAGCTGGTCGAAGTGCGAGATCCCGCCCTCGCGGGCCACTTCGACGTCGCTCCGGTCCAGGTAGCGCCGCACATAGGACGTCGGGTCCGGTACCGGCTCGCCGTCCGGGTCCAGCAGTTCGGGCACCTCCGTGGTTGCTCCCCCGGGGTATCGGGACTGCAGCTGCAACAGCCCCGGCATGCGCCGGAACCGGCGCGTGTTCTTGCCCGAGCCGAACTTGCCCTCCGCGTCCCGCACCGCGTAGAGCCGGTCGCCGACGAGTCCCCGGTCGTCCACGGCGGCCTCGGCCAACGGCTCACCGCCGGTGGACTTGATGGGGTACCGCCAGATCCGCTCGATCGTGCCGAGCACCGTGCCCATCTCCCTCCCCTTCCTCCCGCGAGTTGCCTGTCAGCCGGCGTCCGCGGCGACCCGCACCCCGAAGCCGATGAGGACCACACCCGTCACGCGGTCCAGCAGGCGCCGGACACGCGGCCGTTCGAAGACCGAGCGCGCCCTGGAGACGAGGTAGGCGTAAGCCCCGAGCCAGGTCAGAGTCAGCGCCGCGTGCAGCAGGACCAACAGGCCCATGCCGACCGGCGTGGGCAGTCCGTGCGGGGCCAGGGTCGGCAGCAGACCGGTGTAAAAGACCGCGATCTTTGGATTGAGGACGTTGGTGGTCAGGCCCGTCAGGTACGCGCGCCCCGAGCCGGTGGCCGTCGACTCGGTCGTCCGCGGGGCGGCGCGGCGGCTCTGCCAGAGGGACTGCAGCCCGAGGAAGACCAGGTATGTGGCGCCCAGGATCTTGACGGTGAAGTACGCCTCCGCCGACGCCGCGAGGATCGCGGCGAGCCCGACGACGGTGAACACGCCCCACACCAGGAGCCCGGTCGTGATCCCGGCAGCGGTGCGCAGGGCCTCCGCCCTGCCGGAGGCGATCGCGCGCTTGGTGACCACGGCCATGTCCGGCCCTGGTACCACGGTCAACAGGGCGAGCACTCCGGCCGCCACGGCTGTCTGCGTCCACATGCGGCCAGTCTGCTTCGAAACGATCCCAACTGGGATGTGACGCCCGTCACGGCCCAACGCGCTGTCGGGGTGCAGTACTTGAGGTGAGGGCGCACCGGCGAACGGAGGGCCCCGGCGCACCCGAAGGGCCGCCGGAGCCGGCGCGGCGGCCGCTCGTGCGGTCGCGCCCACCGCGCAGCCACCTCTCACGTCCCGGTGACTCCGTCGATGCGCTCTCGGATCAGATCGGCATGGCCATTGTGACGTGCGTATTCCTCGATCATGTGCACCATGACCCAGCGCAGGGACACCCCATGAGCGCCCACATGGCCGGCTTCCTGGTCAGACAGCTGACCGGTGTCGTCCAGTGACGCGGCCGCGATGAGCTCACGGCCTCGAGCGACTTCCGATCGCCATACGGTCGTCGCCTCGTCGAGTCCTCTGAGGGCGAGAGTCGCGCGGTGAAGGTCGAGCCCTGCCTCCAGCATGGGGCGCTCATCGGCATGCGGGGGTGGGACCGGATGTCCATCCGGTGTTGTCGTCGTGACCGCACCCTGATGGAAACGGCCATGACCTACGACCGTCTTCGCTGACGACGAACACCCGCGACTCACTCCTCCCCCTCACTGCTTCGGGAATCGGGACTGCATCGGCTGTCCTCTCCCGTCCGCCCGCACGACGGTGTCCTGCTCGACGATGCCGGCATCAAGTCTCGGGCCGAGACGGGCCGAGGCAGGCTGAGGCGTGAGCGACGGCCGTGACGCGTGTCGACCGCCCTTGGTTCCGTGAGGACCATCACGCTGGTTTCTCGCCTTTGGTGTCGACCGGATTCGACGTGCCGGGCGTATGTCAGGTGAAACGAGAGATCCGGGAGTCTCGGCGACGGTCGAACTCTGACCCTTTGACGGCGTGTCAATACTGACCCACTTGTGGATTTTCATCTCATTCTGACCTTGCTGATCAAGGTCAGGAGGGAAGGGTGATCCTCGTGGAAGACTGGGCAGAGATCCGTCGCCTGCACCGGGCGGAGCAGATGCCGATCCGTGCGATCGCACGGCATCTGGGTATCTCGAAGAACACCGTGAAGCGGGCCCTGGCCAGCGGCCGGCCGCCGAAGTACGAGCGGCCGGCGAAGGGCTCGGCGGTGGACGCGGTGGAGGTGCAGATCCGTGAACTGCTGCGGGAGACGCCAACGATGCCCGCGACAGTGATCGCTGAGCGGATCGGCTGGGAACGCGGGATGACGGTCCTGAAGGACCGGATCCGTGAGCTTCGCCCCGCCTATCTGCCGGTCGATCCGGTCTCCCGCACGAACTACCGGCCCGGCGAGCTGGCCCAGTGCGACCTGTGGTTCCCCGACGCTCAGATCCCGCTGGGCTATGGACAGACCGGACGGCCGCCGGTGTTGGTGATGGTCTCGGGCTATTCGCGGATGATCGCCGCGCGGATGCTGCCCTCGAGGAGGACCGGTGACCTGATCGACGGGCACTGGCGGCTCCTGTCGCAGTGGGGTGCCGTCCCCAAGACGCTGGTCTGGGACAACGAGGCCGGCGTCGGCCGCGGCCGTCCCACCAGCGAGTTCGCCGCGTTCGCGGGCCTGCTCGCCACCAAGATCTACTTGTGCCGGCCCCGGGATCCGGAGGCGAAAGGGCTGGTGGAGCGGGCAAACGGCTATCTGGAGACGTCGTTCCTGCCGGGTCGGCACTTCAGCGGTCCGGACGATTTCAACACCCAGCTCGGGGCCTGGCTGAAGGTCGCCAACCGCCGCGTTCACCGCACCCTGGGCGCCCGTCCGGCCGACCGGTGGGAAGCCGACCAGGCCGGCATGCTCACTCTCCCGGCGGTCGACCCGCCGACCTGGTGGCGGTTTTCCACCCGGCTGGGCCGGGACCACTACGTCCGCGTCGACACCTGCGACTACTCCGTCGACCCCGCCGCCATCGGCCACCACGTCACCGTGCTGACCGACAACGACCAGGTCATCGTCCTGTCCACCGGCGGCGAGATCGTCGCTCAGCACGTCCGCTGCTGGGCTCGCCACCAGACCATCACCGATCCCGAACACGCCGAGGCAGGAGCGATGATGCGCCACCAGGCCCGCCGCCGACCGACGGGTCAGATCCAGGCCGTCGGCTGCGGCGGCGGCCCGATGGTCGAGGTCGAACAACGCGAGCTGGGCACCTATGACCGCCTGTTCACCGTCATCGACGGCGGCGCCGACAAGGAGGCCATCTAAATGCCCACCCGCACCGCCGCCGCCGACGGCGACGTCACCCTCGCCGAGCCCGTCGACAAGACCACCGCCCCGGCAGGCCGCCGCACCAGCCAGCAAACCACCTCTGAGTTGGCCTTCCTGGCCCGGGCCCTGAAGGCCCCGGCCCTGCTGGACGCCGCCGACCGGCTCGCCGAACGGGCCCGCAAGGAGTCCTGGACCCACGCCGAATACCTCGTCGCCTGCCTCCAGCGGGAGGTCTCCGCTCGCGAATCCCACGGCGGTGAAGCTCGAGTACGCGCCGCCCGCTTTCCCGCGATCAAGACGCTCGAGGAACTCGACGTCACCCATCTGCGCGGCCTGACGCGCCAGCATCTGTCCCACCTGGGCACCTTGGACTTCATCGCCGGCAAAGAGAACGTCGTCTTCCTCGGCCCGCCCGGCACGGGCAAAACACACCTGGCCATCGGCCTGGGGGTCAGGGCCTGCCAAGCCGGACACCGCGTCGCCTTCGCCACCGCCGCCGAGTGGGTCGACCGGCTCGCCGCCGCCCACCAGGCCGGAAACCTCGCCACCGAGCTCACCCGCCTCGGCCGCTACCCGCTGATCATCGTGGACGAGGTCGGCTACATCCCCTTCGAATCGGAGGCCGCCAACCTGTTCTTCCAACTGATCTCGAACCGCTACGAACGCGCATCCGTGATCGTCACCAGCAACAAACCCTTCGGGCGCTGGGGAGAAGTCTTCGGCGACGAGACCGTGGCCGCCGCCATGATCGACCGCCTCGTGCACCACGCAGAGGTCCACTCCCTCAAAGGCGACTCCTACCGCATGCGCGGACGCGAACTCGGACGCGTCCCCACCGACAACGACACCGACTGACCGACACAACTGGGTCAATTTCCAACCGCCCAAAGTGGGTCACGATTCACCCGACGCCGACAGGGAGTGGCTGTTGACCGTCGAGGAGTTCGAAGAGTTCTACGCCCAGGCGGTGGCACGGCTCACGGGGCAGTTGTACGTGATGCTCGGAGACCTGCACGAGGCGCAGGACGTCGTGCAGGAGGCGTTCGTGAAGGGCTGGAGCCGGCGGGGGCAGCTGGACCGTGACGGTCAGCCCGAAGCGTGGGTCCGCACGGTCGCCTGGCGTCTGGCCGTGAGCCGCTGGCGTTTCCGGCGGCGTACGGCTGATGCCTGGCAGCGCAGTGGTGCTCCGCCGCACGTCGAGGGACCGGGGCCGGAACAGGTGGCGCTGGTGGAGGCGCTGCGTGAGCTGCCGGCCAGGCAGCGCCGCACGCTGACGCTGCACTACGTCTGCGATCTCACCGTCGAGCAGATCGCCGGGGAGACCGGTCTGTCCGCCAGCAGCGTCAAGACACATCTGGTCCGAGGTCGGGCCGCGCTCTCCCACCGCCTGCAGGATCCGCGCATTGAGGAGGCCCCCGGTGCCTGAGTCCCATGACCCGCTGAGGTCCCTGTTTCAGGAGGCGGCCGCCACCGGGCAGTCCCGCACACGTTCCGTACCGGTCTCGGACATCACCGAGCGCGGTGAGCGGGTGCGCCGGTATCGGATGGCCGCGCTCGCGGCCGGCGCCTGCCTGGTGCTCTCCGGTGGCGCGGCGGCCGCGGCCACGCTCCTGCCCGACAGCCCGCGGCCGGCCGTCCCCGCGAACACGCCTTCTCCCTCGAAGCCCTCGCCCTCACCCTCGTCGACCGGCAGTTCACGCTCGACCGGCCATTCGTTCCCCGGTACGAGCACCGCGGGAGCGTCATCGACGCCCACCACCCTGCACTCGACCCAGGGCACCGCCGGCGGTGCGTCGGCCACGGCCACGCAACCCGCCACACCGCCGCGAAGCACCGCACCACCGTCCTGACAGCAGCCAGCTCGTGTCCCGGCGGCCGCCGCCGGGTGATTCCGCACGCCCAGGAGAGCCCCGTATGCCCGCCATATCGCCTCTATCGCCACTATCGCCTCGGCAGAGCGAGTGCTCGGCCCGGCCCGCACAATCCTCCGCCGCGCCGGCGCGCCCCTCACCGCCGCCCCGGACAGGGGGAGTTGTCCGTCCGCCGCGTTCGCCCGCCGACCCACCGCGAGCGCGGACCGCGCTTCTCGGGCTTCGTGCCTTTCGCCTCGGCCCTGCCGACCGTGAGGTGCTGTGGCTCTATCTGCTCAGCCGAACAGCTGTCTGGGTCACCGCCTACTGCACCAGGTGGCTCTTCCCCGCCGATCGGAACACCCGCACCGCCGCCTCCGTCCTGGCACCCTTTGAACAGTGGGACTGGGGCCACTACGTGCACATAGCGCGGGACGGCTATTTCCCCGGGCAGGCCGGTCCCTGGCAGGCCGGCTGGGACAACAGGGAGGCGTTCTTCCCCGGATTCCCGCTCCTGCTCCGCGCCGTCCACGTCGTCGTCCCGCACTGGGTCACGGCCGGCCTGCTGATCTCCTTCGTCTCAGGGGCCATCGCCGTCCTGGCACTGGCCCGGATCACCCGGCGGCACCTGCCCGACGCCCACGCGGGCCGCCGCACCGTCCTCTTCTTCCTGCTCTCCCCTTGCGCGATCTTCCTGGCGGCCGGCTACACCGAAGCCCTCTTCCTCGCTCTCGCGCTGCCCGCCTGGCTTGCGGCCCGGCGCCGCAACTGGCCGCTCGCAGCCGCCCTGACCGCCTTGGCCATCACGGTCCGCGTCAGCGGCCTGTTCCTCGCCGCGGCCATCGCCCTGCACTTCGTGCTTGCCGCCCGCAACCGCAGCGAATGGCGTTCGCTGCCCTGGCTGGCGCTGCCGGCCGTCCCCGTGGCCCTCTACACCTGCTACCTGTACGCGTACACCGGCGACTGGATGGCCTGGAAGCACGCGGAGGAACGCGGTTGGTACCGCACCTTCCACGCCCCCTGGGAGGCATGGCAGAACACCTGGCACGCGGCCTTCGCCCACACCCAGACCACCGGGTACGCCTTCATGTTCCAGGCCGAGCTCGTGGCCATGCTCGTCGGACTCCTCCTGCTCGGCCTGCTGATCCGGCAACGCCGCTGGCCCGAAGCCCTCTACCTCGGCCTCAGCCTCTGGGCGCTGGGAACCTCCTACTGGTACACCTCCATCCCGCGCGCCACCCTCCTGTGGTGGCCCCTGTGGATCAGCCTGGCGGCCTGGAGCATGCGACATCCACGGTTCACGACGGTCTACCTGAGCCTCGTCGGCCCGCTGACGGCCGTCTACGCTCTGGCGTTCCTGTCGGGGCGATGGGCCGGCTGATGTCCCGACCTGCGCGTCGTCCCCTGCGGCCCGTGCGCCCTGGGCCCTGCACCGACGGGCGCCGGCGTCGCGATCACAGCCATCGCCGGTGGGCGGTGAGCACGTCGAACGCCGGGACCACCACCAGGTGGTCGGCGATCCCGAGACGATCCGGGCCCGGATCTCGTCAGCCGTTGTGCCTGCGGGCGACATAGACGGTGTTGGCCGCGGTCCCGCCCTGTAGCGGATTGTCGAAATCGACCACGTGCGCAGCCGTTTCCGCGAAAACCCCCGCGAGCACCGAGCCGAACTCCTCGTCCGGCGGGTCGTTCGACCACAGCGCGAACACGCCCCCGGGGTGGAGCAGTTCGGCCAGCGCGGTCAGGCCGGCCGGGCGGTAGAGCGAGGCGTGGCCGGGGTGGAGCACATGGCGCGGTGAATGGTCGACGTCCAGCAGGATCGCGTGGAAACGGCGGTCGGGAGTCTCCGGGTCCAGGCCGCGCGGGACCGCACCGGTGCCGCCGACCGTGCTCCCCGCAGACACCGGAGCGTCCCTCTCCACACCGTCCACACCGTCCGCAGGCACCGGCCCGCCCGCCGCCGCGCTCCCCGCAACCATGGCGAAGAAGTCCCCGCGCACCAGCCGGCACCGAGGATCCGAGGACAGTCCCGCGCCCAGCGGTACGAGCCCGCGCCGGTGCCAGTCGATCACCTCTGCCAGGGCGTCGACGACGATCAGCGAGCGCACCCGCGGATCGTCCAGCGCCGTCCGGGCCGTGTACCCGAGGCCGAGTCCACCGACGGCGACATCGAGCGGGCCGTCGGGCAGCTCCGCCAGGCCGAGCCGGGTCAACTCGACCTCCCCCGCGGTGAAGAGGCTCGACATCAGGTATTCGTCGCCGAGCTTCACCTCGTACACGTCCTCCTGCGACACGGGGTCCCGGCGACGCCGCAGGCTGATCTCGCCCATGGGCGTCTGCCGCCAGTCGATCTCCTCGAAACGTGCGCTCATCCGGTGTCCTGTTCTGTTGCTCGGGGTGGGTTGGGGTGCCACCGCAGGAAGGTGCAGTACTCGGCCGGCGCGGGGTCGGCGACGGGCCGGAGCGGCTGCGGGCCGCGGTCGGTGTCCCGCGCGACGGTCTTCTTCCCCACGCCGATGGCTCTCCGGGACCGGCCCGCACCCACCCTGACGGTCTCACAGGGTGGGCGCGGCACCGCGCTCCGGACCCGACCTTGTGCGCTGCGTGTGGTGACGATCCGGGCTTCGGGGGGAGTGGACCCGACTCATGCCCGACGCTTCACGCAGCCACCTCCGGCAGACCGGGCAGCACCTTTTCGAGCGTGATGGGGAAGTCGCGCACACGGATCCCGGTGGCGTTGAACACCGCGTTCGCCACCGCCGCACCGGATCCGCAGATCCCCAGCTCACCGACGCCCTTCGCGCCGAGGGCGTTCGCCTTGTCGTCGTACCCGTCGAGTACGACGATGTCGACGTCGGGGATGTCGGCGTGGACCGGCACCAGGTATTGCGCGAGATCCCGGTTGACGAAGGCGCCGGATCGCGGGTCGACCACGGCCTCCTCCTCGAGGGCCGCGCCGGCTCCCCAGATCATGCCGCCGATCAGCTGCGACCGTGCCGTCTTGGGGTTGAGCACACGACCCACCGAGAACACGCCCAGCATCCTCCGCAGACGGATCTCGGCGGTGTCCGCGTCGACCCCCACTTCGGCGAAATGAGCCCCGTAGGTGTGAATCGAGTAGGACGTGTAGTTCGGATCGTCGCCCATGAAGCGGGTCTCGCCCTCGGCCTCCACACCGTCGGGATGGTTGCGTGCGACGATCTCGCTCAGCGCCTCGGACGCGCCACCTATGCGCACGTCGCCCCCGCGGAACACCGCGTCCGCCGGGTCCAGGCCGTGCAGCGGGGAGCGCGCGTCGCCGCGCGCCGCGACCAGCAGCCTCTCGCGCAGGGCCGTGCACGCCTGATGTGCCGCGGTGCTCGAGTTGGCGGCGCCCCACGAGCCACCGGACCCCCAGCTGGAGGGAAGCCCGGAACGCCCGAGCTCGATCCGCACCCGATCCGGCGGCAGCCCGAGTCCGTCGGCCGTGACCTGGGTCAGGATCGTGTAGGTGCCCGTGCCGATGTCGGTCATGTCCGTCTGGACGACGGCGGTTCCGTCCGCCTCCAAGCGCACCCGCACCGCTGTCGGCCCCTGGAAATGCCCGCGGATGGCGGCGGCCATGCCGTAGCCGACCCACCACCGTCCCTCGCGCACACTCGCCGGGGTTGCGGGGCGGTGCTCCCAGCCGAACCGGCGTGTGCCTTCGCGCAGGCAGTCGACCAGGTGCCGGCCGCTGTACGGCACGTCTCGCTCGGGATCGACGGTGGGCTCGTTGCGGAGCCGCAGCTCGACCGGGTCCATCCCGAGCGCGTCGGCCAGTTCGTCCATGGCCGACTCGACCGCCAGCATGCCCGGCGCCTCGCCCGGCGCGCGAACGTCCGCCCCGGGCGGTAGGTCGAGCGGCGTGAGCCGGTGGCTGGTCAACCGGTGGGGCGCGGCGTAGAGGCTGCGGGTCGTGGCGGCGGTCTGCTCGGCGAACTCCCTGTCGGGGTTGGTGTGCATGGTGACGTCATGGGCGATCGCGGTCAGCCGTCCGTCGTGCCCCGCGCCCAGCCGTACCCGCTGGCTCGATGTGGGGCGCACACCGACGAGTTGGAAGATCTGCTGCCGGGTCAGCGCGACCTTGACCGGCTGCCGCAACGCGCGGGCGGCGAGCGCTGCCAGGATCGTCTCGGCATGGATGCCCAGCTTGGAGCCGAATCCCCCGCCGACGTAGGGGGCGACGATGTGAATCCGCGCAGGGTCGGTCCGAAGCGTGCGGGCGATCGAGGCCCGCGCCGCGTCGACGATCTGGCAGCTGACGTGGACGAACAGGTCCTCGCCACGCGGTTCCACCAGACACGCGTGCGGTTCCATCGGCATCGAGAGCTCGTACGGTGTCGTGTACTGCTGGTCGACTCGCACGGCAGCGGTACCGAATCCGGCGTCGAAATCGCCCACCGCGGTGTCGGTGGTGATTCCGGCATTGACCACTTTCGGGATGTACGCCTCGTCTTCGTGCGCAGCGAAGTCGAATCGTCCCCGCCCGTCGGCGTATTCCACGTCGACGAGATCGGCCGCCGCTCGGGCCTGCTCGAAGGTTTCGGCGACGACGAGCGCCACCGGCTCGCCGTAGTGATGAACGTCCGGGCCGACCAGCACCGGCTGGGCGCGCCAGTACTCCATCGCAACGGACTCATCACGCGGGCCCTGGGTCGGGGAATTGCGGTGGGTCATCACCATGCGCACGCCCCATGCGCGTTCGGCGACCTCGGTGTCGATCCGGGTGATGCGGCCTTTGCCGATCGTCGCGCCGACGATGAAACCGTAGAGCGGTTGGCCGGCCTCCCAATACTCATAGGCATAGGTGGCCCGGCCGGCGACCTTCAACGGGCCGTCGACGCGGCTCAGAGGTTGCCCGATCATGTCGCCTCCTCAGCTCGACCGGGCCGCTTGTGCCAGCGTGCGGCACAGCGTGCGCCGGGCCAGCTCGATCTTGAAGTCGTTGTCGCCCTGCCCCACGGCGTCGCGCAGCGCGGCCTCGGCGGCGGCGCGGTAGGTAGCCATCGTGGCGGGACGGCCGGTCAGCGCTGCCTCCGCCTCGATGGACCGCCACGGCTTGTGCGCCACACCGCCGAACGCCACCCGCGCCTCACTGACCGTTCCCTGATCGACCGAGACGACGGCCGCCACCGCGACCAGCGCGAACTCGTACGACGCCCGGTCGCGCACCTTGCGGTAGATCTGCCCGCCCGGCGGGGGAGGGGGCAGGACCACGCCGGTGATCATCTCGCCGGGGCGCAGGACGGTCTCGATGTGCGGCGTATCGCCCGGCAGCCGGTAGAAGTCCGTGAGGGCGACGCGGCGCACCGACGCGTCCGCGTCGAGCAGCTCGATCTCCGCCTCCAGCGCGGTCATCGCGACGGCCATGTCCGAGGGGTGGGTGGCGATGCAGGAGCCGCTGGCACCGAGGATCGCGTGGATGCGGTTGAACCCGCCGATCGCCGAACAACCGGATCCCGGATTCCGCTTGTTGCAGTCCGCGGCCGTGTCGTAGAAGTAGGGGCAGCGCGTGCGCTGCAGCAGATTTCCCCCGGTGGACGCCTTGTTGCGCAACTGACCCGAGGCGCCGGACACCAGCGCCTGCGACAGCACCGGATAGCGGGTGCGCACTCGGGCGTCGGCGGCCACGTCGGAGTTCGCCGCCTGGGCGCCGATGCGCAGACCGCCGTCCGGCAGCTCCTCGATGTCCCGCAACGGCAGCCGACTGATGTCGACCAGATGGCTGGGCTTCTCGATGCCGAGCTTCATCAGGTCGAGCAGATTGGTGCCACCGCTGATGAACTTCGCGCCGGTTCTGGACACCGCGGCGACGGCGTCCGGTGCGTCCGTCGCTCGCTCGTAGGTGAAGGACCTCATCGCGGGCCTCCGTCCGCGGTGCCGCGGATGGCCGCGACGATGTTCGGATAGGCGGCGCACCGACAGATGTTGCCGCTCATCCGCTCGCGGATCTCCTCATCGGTCAGGGCGACCTGCGGCGAGGCCACGTCGGCGGTGGCGTGGCTGGGCCAACCCGCCTCCACCTCGGCCAGCATGCCGACGGCCGAACAGATCTGGCCGGGAGTGCAGTAGCCACATTGGAAGCCGTCACGCTCGACGAAGGCGAGTTGCATGGGGTGCAGTCCCTCCGGATCGCCCAGGCCCTCGATCGTCACGATCTCGTCGTCCTCATGCATCACGGCGAGCGTCAGACAGGAGTTGATGCGCCGGCCGTTGACCAGCACCGTGCAGGCGCCGCACTGCCCGTGGTCGCACCCCTTCTTGGTCCCGCTCAGGCGCAGATGCTCGCGCAGCGCGTCGAGCAGCGAGGTCCGGGGATCCACCTCGAGCTGCCGGACCTGATCGTTGACGCTCAGCGTGATCGCCGAGAGGGGGCCCCGCTCGCCCTGGCTCCGCCCCGCGGCACCCGCATCCGAATCGCTCATCACAGCCCGCCTTCCTCGCTGGGTGCGGGTGTCACCTGGAGGTGCGTCGCCACTGCCGGGGACACACTCCCCCCGCGCCCCCGTCGCCACTGCCGGGCACACGTTCCCCCCTCCCAGGCTCTCGCACATACCCGACCGTCGCACCGCGAGGGCTGGGCCGCTGCCTGCTGGGCTGCGCCGCCTTCGGTGGGCCGGAGCGCGCAGACGCCCTGCCCGTCAAGGTCGAGTGGGTCGACGCGGCCCACCACGATCCTTCGGCAAGGTCGTCGCGTGGTTCTTCCAGGAGGGGAGCGTGGGGGCGATCAGGTCGGCAGGTGACCCGTGCGGGCGAGGCGGCGTGCCGTGGCCAGGAGGGCGTGGATCTGCGGGCCGGCCTGGTCGATGTCGGTCACGGGTGTCTTGAACGGCAGCCGGACATCGCGGTGGGTGCGGGGGTATTCGAGGCGCAGGGTCACGCCGTAGCGGTCCATCGCCACCGGGAGGGCGCGCAGTATGCCGTTGTCCGGGTGGGGCCGGACGAGGCGCAGCAGCAGGGGAACGATGTCGCTGTGGTCGTCGACGAGGTGGGTCAGCATGCCCGCTTCGCTGGTCGCGATCGGGTCGAGTTCGGTTGCCTCCAGGGCCTGGAGGGTGACGTAGGCGCGTCCCTGGGCGTCTTCGAGGACCGCCTGGCCGAACTCCATGCAGGTGCTCTTCGCGGACTCCGTGTCGTACGGGGCGGCCAGCAGTCCGGTCACCATGACGCGGGCACGCACCCGATCGCGTACGGGTGTGGGGGCGATGTCGGTGAGCTCCAACCGGACCGGCACGCGCGTCTCCGTTTGGGCACCGGTGCCCTCGAACGGCGCGTGCAGGTGGAAGTGGCCCATCGCCCCCGCGCCGTCGAGACGGCGTACTTCGGTGTGCAGCCCGTCGCTCACCACGGTCATCGAATGGGCGGCGGCCAGGATCGAGCGGACGCGCTCGGCGGCAGTCGGTGGGGTGGCGCGGTTGCTGAAAGGGCGCATCCGGGTTCTCCAGGCACGGTAGGGAGGCATGAAGCAGGGTTACTTAGGTATGCCTAACCTAACTTACGAAGTGGGGTTCGGGTAGTCCGCACTCGTCTGGGCAAGTCCCGGCAGTGCCCCGGTGTCGGGATCCGGCCGGATCGGCGGGCCGCGATCCGGCCCGTCGCCTCCGCACCCGCTACAGCGACGTGGACGCCGCCGGCTGCGAACCACGCCGGCCCGCCGGTGCGACCTCGACCCGTAGGTCCTACGAGGTCTCGCCAGTACCCGCATGGGACGCAAGCGCATCATCCTCGGGGGCTATCGGCGGCGGGCGATCGTGACGACCTCCCGACTCGTGGCGGTGAGGGGTCCGCGGTGCCAGTCACCGTACTGGGCCTCGATCGCGAAGCCCGCGTCGGTGAGGAACGCGTCCAGCGTCGCCACGTCTGGAAAGCGCAGGCTCGTGCGGTCGACGCGAAGCACCGTGCCGTTGGGCTCCGCCGTCGTTCCGGTGAAGGTGACCACGTCGCCGACGACGGACTCGGTCTCGTGCCAGACGCGCAGGGCACGGCCCGTCGCATCGACGATGTCGCAGGCGTTCGACGGGTTCCAGTCCTCCCAGGCACGCGCCTTCGGGTGGCGCGTCTCGAACGCGAAGCGACCGCCTTCGTGCAGCGTCGCACGGATCGCTGCGAGCGAGGCACGCAGGTCGTCGTCGGTGACGAGGCATTGGAACGCGTGGCTTGCCATCGTCGCAAGGGCGAACTCGGCGTCCCACCCGGCCTCCGCCGCGGTTCCCTCGACCCACTCGACATCGGTGCGGCGCCGGGCACGGGCAAGCGCGGCACGGTCCGGGTCGAGGCCGACGAGACGGCCGGAGTGGCCCTGTTCGCGGGCTCGGTGCAGCATGGCGCCGGTGCCACAGCCGACGTCCAGGACCGAGCCCGCGCTCATGACCAGTTCGTCGTAGAAGCGATCGCCGAGCCAGATCTCGGGATCCCACGGATTCAGCAGGTCGTACAGCGCGGCGACATCGGCATCTGAGAACACCGCGACAGTATCCACATACCGTCGAAGGCGACCAACCCGTTGATCCATGGCGGATGACAGGGCGAACGTTCTGATGCGGCACTGGGTTGTGCCGTCGGGCGATCTTGAGTGGTGGGTCGCGGTGGGGTGATACGTCGCCATCAACTGTGCGATGACGAGCGGGAGTTCGTCCGGCCGCCGCTGCCCGAGTCCTTGTGGGGCCGGAGGTGGTCGGACGACCGCACCGTGCTCAACGGGATCGTGGGGAATTCCCTATTGCTTGGATTCGACTCGTCCGAGCGGATCGGGGGCGGCCGCCAGCGCCTCACGCGCCGCCTGCCAAGCGGGATCCCCGGGGTGGAACTCGGTGCGGAGGTAGGCCCAGGTGAGCCGCTGGACCGCAGACACTCGTTCGGGGTTCTCGTCCGTGGTCTCGGCGACGTCATATCCGGAGATCCCGCCGAGCCCGTGCTCTGCGTCAAACAGGGTGAGCAGGGACTTGGGGCCCGGGGAGAGGAAGTACGGATCGGTGTGCCAGTCCGGGCCCCGAACCGTCAGGTGGGCAGAGGCGTCCTTGTCGCCGGCGACCACGAGCGCGGGCGTCGTCATCTCGGAGAAGTCCGTGGTCAGCAAGAATGGGAGATTCTCGGTCGCGGACTCGCTGAGGGCGTCGCCGCCCCTGCCGGGTGCGGCAAGCAGGACACCCGCCTTGATTCGGGGCTCGGTCAGGTGCACTTCCGTTCCGTCGTGCGGATCGGTGAGCCGGGCGCCCAGCAGCAGGCTCGCGGTGTGCCCGCCCATCGAGTGCCCGGCTACGGCGACCTTGCTTGGGTCCAGGCGCCCGAGGAGTTGCGGGACGGCGGCCTCGATCACGTCGAGTTGGTCGAGGATGCGCTTCATGTCCTCGGCCCGTGATCGCCAGTACAGAGGTGCTCCGGGGGTATCGGGATCCAGGCTCAGTGTCCTGGAGCTCAGATGGGTGGGCTGGATCACGACGAAGCCGTGCGCCGCCCAGAAGTTGGCGAGAGGCGCGTAGCCGTTCAGCGAGGAGAGGTTGTTCGAGTAGCCCTGGCCGTGCGAGAGGAGGATGACCGGCAGGTCGCCCCCGGTGACAGGTGCGGAGACGCGCACCTCCAGGTCGACGGCGCGGCCGGGAGCCGACAGCGCTACCGGACCGACCGAGAGGACGGGAGTGGGCGGGCTGACGGTGTCGGCTGTGCAGGTCGATTCACTCATGATGCGTATTCACCTTCCGTGGCCTCTGCCGCCGGTCTCGTTCGGCCGGCGGCGGGTGAGGCGGTCAGGAGCGTCCGGCTTCGGCTACGCTGAAAGTGGAACGTTGTTCCGTTTAATATACGGAGCAGTGTTCCGTTTAGTCAACGGCCGTCGGAAGGAGAGCGTGGTGCCCACTGCAGGCCAGTCCGGGGAGGTGCCGGCCCGAAGCAAGCGGGCCGACGCGCTGCGCAACCAGCAGACGCTGCTCGCCGCCGCCGCTTCGGTGTTCGTCACCTCCGGTGTCGATGCGCCGATCCGTGAGATCGCGGCCAGAGCCGGGGTCGGGATGGGGACGATCTACCGCCACTTCCCGAATCGGGCGGATCTCGTCGTGGCTGTCTACCGCCACCAGGTCGAGGCCTGCGCGGAGGCCGGTCCGACCCTGCTGGTCAGCGCCGACTCCCCGCTCGCAGCGCTCCGTCAGTGGGTCGACCTCTTCGTCGACTTCCTGGTCACGAAGCACGGACTCGCCAACGCGCTGCAATCGGACAGCAGCGGCTTCGACGCTCTGCATGCCTACTTCCTCGACCGCTTGGTGCCCGTCTGCGCGCAGTTGCTCGACGCCGCAGTCGACGCCGGTGACATCAGGCCCGGTATGCACGCCTACGAACTGATGCGGGGCATCGGCAACCTCTGCATCGGACGTGACGGCGACCCCCGCTACGACCCCCGCCGACTGGTCGAGCTGCTCCTCCAAGGACTACAGCGACCGCAGTCCTCCTGATGTCGACGGTCGGCCCATAGGCGGAGGGCTGGGCCAGGGACTGTTCGGGGGCCGTTGTTCGCCAGGCTGCCTGGGCGGATGCGCGGCATGGCCGAGGACGCGTACGCCTACCGCGCGCCCGAGTGCGCGCGTACGCGAGCACCTGCGCAAGCTGCGGGGGTTCGACCGCTCCCGGCTCTGCGTGCGTGTCCGGGATCACAGGGCGTCCGGCCGGACGGGCGGAATGCCGCAACCGGCGGGGACGGTTGACGCCCACACGCATTCAATGCGTGTGCACATACCGCCTGGTACCTCCGAGGAGCACCCCGTGACCGTCACTACGTCCGCCGCGTCCCGCGCGGCCGAGATCCTTTCCCGGCCCGTCGCGCTGAACGGCCTGACCGTCCCGAACCGCATCGCTATGGCGCCGATGACGCGCATGTTCTCCCCGGGGGGCGTCCCCGGTGAGGACGTGCGGTCGTACTACGCGCGCCGTGCCGCCGCGGGGGTGGGCCTGATCGTCACCGAGGGGACCTACGTGGGCCACGACTCGGCCGGGCAGAGCGACCGGGTGCCGCGGTTCCACGGTGCGGAGCAGCTGGCTGGCTGGGCGAAGGTCGCCGACGCCGTGCACGCGGCGGGCGGCACGATCGTGCCGCAGCTGTGGCACATCGGCATGGTGCGCAAGCAGGGTGAGCCGCCCTTTGCCGACGCTCCTGCCGTCGGCCCCTCCGGCATCCGCGTCGACGGCACCGAGAACGCCGGCAAGGCGATGACCCAGCGCGACCTGGACGACGTCATCGGCGCCTTCGCCGAGGCCGCCGCGGCCGCCGAGCGCATCGGCTTCGACGGCGTCGAACTGCACGGCGCCCACGGCTACCTCGTCGACCAGTTCCTGTGGGCGGGGACGAACCGCCGCACCGATGCCTACGGCGGCGACCCCGTGGCCCGTACGACGTTCGCGGCCGAGATCGTGGCCGCGGTCCGCGCGGCCGTCTCGCCCGGCTTCCCGGTGATCTTCCGCTATTCGCAGTGGAAGCAGGAGGCGTACGACGCGAGGCTCGCCGAGACCCCGGAGGAGCTGGACGCGATACTGACCCCGCTCGCCGCGGCCGGTGTCGACGCCTTCCACGCCTCCACCCGCCGCTACTGGCTCCCGGAGTTCGAGGGCTCGGACCTGAACCTGGCGGGCTGGACCAAGAAGCTCACCGGCAGGCCCACCATCACCGTCGGCTCGGTCGGCCTCGACGGCGACTTCATCCGCGGCTTCATGGGCGAGGGCGCCCCGGTCCAGGGCATCGACAACCTCCTCGACCGCCTGGAGCGCGACGAGTTCGACATGGTCGCCGTCGGCCGCGCCCTGCTCCAGGACCCGGAGTGGGCGGCGAAGGTCCTGGGCGACCGGTTCGAGGAGCTGAAGCCGTACGACGCGGCGGCGCTGAAGACGCTGAACTGAGCTCCGTCCGGCGGAACTTGGGACTGCCTTCTGGTCCGGTCGTCGGGCTGGCGTGTGTCTGGGTGATCTGACGCATTACGGGGTGGGTGCGGCCGGAGCCGCACCCACCCCGTGTCCGGGCCAGGCGACCTCGGGCGCTATCGCGCCTCCCGCTTCAGCACCTCAGTCAGATCGGCGAAGGCCGTGCGGACCGCTCGGGGGTTCTCGATCCAGGGGAAGTGGCCGGCGTCGTCGATCGTGCGACGCAGAACGTCGGGCCGACCGAAGGCGGCGTCCTCCTGCCACAGCCCCTGGTCGACCACCTGGTCCCGGGCACCGCTGATGATCAGAGTCGGAAGTGCCTGTGGCTTCCACCGGGCCCGGTAGACATCGTCGAAGTGGGCGTCCGCCCAGGCCACCGCGTCGTGACAGTAGGGGAGTCCCGCCAGCAGGACGCGCCCCTCGGCCAGACCCTCCGGGGTGAAGTTCCATGGCGCGGCAGCGAGTGTCAGGGCGCGCAGGGTCGCGTCGTCCGGGTGCTCGGCGTAGTCCTCGAAGGCTCCGTCGGCTTCTGGAAGCGGGTTCTCCTGGGCCCACCGGGCGAAGGTGGGCCGCCAGCCCGCATGCGGGGCACTGCTGACCAGAACCAGGCCGGCAAGGTGCTGCTCGAGTTCGGGGACGGAAAGGAGGAACATGCCGCCGGTGGAGTGGCCGACCATGACCACGTCGTCCAAGCCCTCCACGGCCTCGGCAAGAACGTCCGGCCACAGGTCGTAGGGTGCGTCGGGAACCAAGGGCACGGCACGATTGGAGCCGTCTCCCGGCAGGTCGACCAGCCACACCGTGCCCGGGACCCCGGCCGTCCGGGCCAGTTCGAGAACGGACTCGGACCCCAGGCCCGGGCCTCCCGGCAAGAACAGCCAGTTCCAGCGCCCGGCGCCCGCCGAGATCTGACGCAACCTGACCCCCGAGCGCGTCCAACGATCCTGACCCCGCACTCTCACGGTTGTCACCCCTTCTCTTCGCTCATCGGGCATACCGGCGCACCGATGGCTCTCAACTTCTCAGACGCACCGCCAACAACCCCAACCCGGTGGGCCTCACCCCTCGACTTCGGGGAGCCGATCGTCCAACCCTCCCCGCGGGTGCGGGGGAGCAGGGGTACCCGGCCGAAACCGAAGGTCTACGACAGGCGTCTGCCTCCGCCGTACGAGCCCGGGCAGCGCACTCTCCGCCCTGGGAGAAGGCAGGGCAGGGGGTTCGACCGTGGCGGGCGCTCAGCGGAGGGTGGCGAGGCCCGTCTTCGTGGCGTCCTTGATCAGAGCATCGTCGGAGGCCGCGTCCTTGGAGCCGCGATCGGAAAGGACGGCGACGACGATCGGCGAACCGCTGGTCGGCCAGACGATCGCGATGTCGTTGCGCGTGCCGTATCCACCGTTGCCCGTCTTGTCGCCGACCTTCCATCCGGAGGGGACTCCTGCCCTGATGTACGGGGCCCCGGTCGTGTTCCCCCGCAGCCAGCTCGTGAGCAGTCGCCGTCGGCCTTCGGGCAGCACGTCTCCGAGGACGAACCGGCGCAGATCGGTGCCGAGCGCGCGCGGAGTGCTGGTGTCCCGGGTGTCTCCGGGCTTCGCTTCGTTCAGCGTCGGTTCGGTCCGGTCGACCTGAGTCGTCTTGTCGCCCATGCCACGGAGCGCCTCTTGCAGCCCGGCGGGCCCGCCGAGCCGGTCCAGGAGCAGGTTGGCGGCCGTGTTGTCGCTGTACTGGAGCGCGGCCTTGATGAGATCGCGCAGTGTCATTCCCCTGCCCACGTGCCGCTTGGTGATCGGTGCATAGTCTTCGAGGTCCGATGCGCGGTAGCTGATCACACGGTTGAGCTCGGCGTCCGTGCTGCGCTGGAGCAGGATCCCGGCAGCGAGGGCCTTGAACGTCGAGGCGTGCGCGAACCGCTCGCCCGCTCGGTACGTCACCGTGCGGCCCGTTCCGGTGTCAAGCATGTACATGCCGAGTCGGGAGTGGAATCGGCGCTCGATCTGAGCGAGGGCCTTGGTGGCACGGTCCCGCGCCGTGGCCGAGTCGGTCGGTGTCGAGGCGGTCGACGATGCCGTCCGGGTCGGACCGGTGTCGCCGCTCCCGGCGCATCCGCTCAGCAGCCCCGACGCGAGCACGAGAGTGGCTGCGGGTATGGCCGCCCTGCACTTGGAAGAGATCATGTCCGACAGCTTTCCGGCAGCGGTTCATGCGGTCAAAGACGCAAACGTGGCTTCACATGCTGTTTTGGCATACGGTGCTGGTCGTGGACCTGGTGGCGGCGTGTCGAGTGTTCGTGCAAGTGGGCGAGCGGGGCAGCTTCACGCTCGGCGCCGAGGCTGTCCGAGTGCCGCAGTCCGTGGCGAGTCGACGGGTTGCCGCGCTTGAGGAGCACTTCGGGGAGCGGCTGTTCGACCGCTCGGCGCGGCGGGCGGCGCTCACCGCGTTCGGACGGGACATGCTGCCGTCTGCGAAGCGGCTCGTGCAGTTGGCGGAGGCGTTGGAGTACCACGCCGAGCAGGCGAAGCTTCGGCCGCTCGGCCTCGCGGTGCCCGAGACATGCTCGGTCCGGCGCTTGGCGATGCTCGACGCGGCCGCCCGCGACGAGGACACCGTCCTGGACTTCCGTTCCGCCGGCCCGGCGGAACGTGCGGAACTCCTCCGGTCCCGCGAAGTGCGGGCCGCCCTCCTGGCGGTGCCACCGGCAGGCGCCGACTGGACGGTACCGCTCGGCGTCGCCTCCCCGACGGACAGCGGCACGGGGCCGCTCCACCTCGAAGTCCTGCGGCCCGGCAGGGCGCAACGATCGTTCCGGCGCATCTGGATCCAGCCGGAAGACGATGTTCCGCACATCCGGGACCGCTTGGAGCAGACCGGTCATCGTGTCGCGCTGGTGCCGGCACAGATCGCGGTCGCCACCTCGCTGACCGCCGCCGTGGCCGCGACCTTGCGCGCAGAGGACCTGCTCCTGTGTTCGGCGGCGCAGGCGGACGATCTGGGGCTGTGGTGGCGTCGGCTGGCGGGCACCCCCGTTGCTCGCGGCTACAGCGTGTCAGCGGTGACCGGGGACGACGCGGAGCGGGTACAGGTCGGCCTCGGGAAGCAGGTGGCCCGCGCTTTGGGAGCGCCCGTGGATGCCGAGGAGCCTGCATGAACGCCGAGCGAGTGACACAGGAACTCCGCGGCGTTCTCGCCGGAGCGGGCCTGTCGGGTTCCTTCCTGGTTCGCGACCTGTCAACCGGCGAGGAGATCGGCATCGACCCCGATATCGAGTTCCCGGTCGCGTCGCTGGTGAAGGTGCCGCTCGCCGTCGCCGTGCTGAACCGCATCCACGACGGGCGCCTCGACGGGTCCGCGATGATCGACGTCGAGCCGGGGCGCATCGCGTCCCCGGGGCCAGTGGGGCTCAGCAGATTCCGTCACCCCGCGCGCATCGCGATCGAGGACCTGCTCTACCTCAGTACGGCGCTCAGTGACAACGCCGCCGCGGACGCACTGTTCGACCTCGTCCCGCCCACCGAGGTCAACCAGACCCTGCGCGATGCCGGAATCAGCGGCATCGCAGTTCGACACCGCATGCGTGACCTCGTCGAGACCCCGGCCGAGCAGTTCGACCCGGGCGACGTGTACCTCGTGCACTCACTCGCGATCGGTTCACGTACGGCGGGACGGGGTCACCCCATCCCACAGCTCGATGTGAGCAGGGCGAACTCGGGCTCCGCGCGAGCTTTCGTCGACCTCCTGGAAGCCCTGTGGATTCCGGAACGCCTTCCGCCCGGCGTTGCCGCACAGGTGCGCTCGTTCATGGGCCACAACGTGATCCGGCACCGTCTGGCGCCCGACTTCAGCTCGGACGCCTCGAAGTGGTCATCGAAGACCGGCACCCTGCTGAACCTCCGGCACGAAGCAGGCGTGGTCGAGCACGATGACGGCGGTACCTTCGCCATCGCCGCGCTGACCGAATCCAAGGTCCCGGCGGCAAGCCAACCGGCCGCCGAAGCACTCATGGCCCAGGTCGCGCGGAGACTGCACGACCATCTACGCGCCCAGTGAGGACATTCCACGGGACTCCGGAGTCCGGACTCCGAACCCCAGGGCCTTCGCCCCCCGGATGCCGCGCTGTCCCGCACAGCGCGTCACCCAACTCCTCGGGGGACGGCCCTCATCGCCATCGCCATCGCCGTTCGCCGCGGGGCGCAGTCGTGTGTCAGAGCCGTGTGGAACACTCGCTGTCGCTGTGGGAGCAAAGGGCCGATCAAGCAGTGAACCGGGGGAATTGCTGTTCATGGGCGTGAGCATTGGCTTCATCGGTGCGACGACGGAGGAGCTGCACAGGGCGGAGAGGGATCCGAGTTGGGCCGGTGACTACATCTACGAGCTGTACGCCGGCGTTGACTTCCCGAGGTCGGATCGTCCCTATGGTGGCCCGGACAAGGCGTGGGCCGACCTCCAGTTCCTGCTCGACGCGGCGGACATGGAGCTCGAGTTCCTGATGGACGGGTCCCAGATCCTGGAGGACGGCACCCTGTTCGGGTGGTCTCCGGAGCAGATCGTGAATGTGGCACGGCAGTTGCGGGCGACCCCGTGGGAGCGGTTGGCGGTCCACTACGCTCCGGAGCGGATGGCGAAGGAACGGGGACACCCACCCGGCAAGTTGGATTGGCTCGAGGGTCACTACGAGGAACTTGTCGCATTCTTCGTCGAGGCAGCCGCGGGCGGATACGGGGCGTTCATGAGCTTCAGCTTCTAGGTGTATTGACCCGGAGGGTTGTTCACGCGGGTGATGGGTGGTTGGCCGTTGAGTGCGGTGTGGCAGCGGTGGTGGTTGTAGGTGTGGAGGA